>NZ_CALGNQ010000190.1 GCF_937958535.1 uncultured Georgenia sp.
CCGTAGCCGCCCACGGACGCGTGACCCGTGACAGGGGGTGGCCCGCCCGTAGCCGGCCCACGACCCCCGCGTCGGCGTCGCGCCGTCCCGGCAGAGGCGGCGCCCGGGCAGCTCGCTCGTCCCGCCCGGAGGGCCCCGGAGGCCACGGCCTCGTCCCGCCGGCGGACCGCCCGGTGACCCCGCAGACCCGGGCGGGCGGCCAGTTCTCGGCGTCCAGGCCGGTGGTCCGGGGCGCTCCGCGGATACGTTAGGCTTGCCCCGATCCCGACGCGGTTCGATCCGCACACCACACGACCAAACCTGGGGGTTCGTCCTGTCTGCCGCTGCGTCCCTCCTGACCCTGGCCGCCGGCGTGTCCACCGCTGCGGATGAGGGTGGGGGCTTCCACGCCCCGACACTGCAGGGCGAGTTCTTCCCGCCCGCGTTCCTCTTCGAAGGCACGCCGTTCGAGCTCAACCGGATCATGCTCGTGCGCATCGTCGCCACGATCGTGCTCGTCGCCGTGTTCTGGCTCGCCGCCCGCCGCGCCCGGCTCGTCCCGGGCCGCGCCCAGGGCGCCGCCGAGATGGCCCTCGACTTCGTCCGGGTGAACATCGCCGAGGAGGTGCTCGGCAAGGAGAGCGGGCGCCGCGCCACCGCGCTGCTCACGGTGATCTTCTTCGGCGTCTTCGCGATGAACATCACCGGCATCGTCCCGCTCCTCAACATCGCCGGCTCCTCCGTCATCGGCGTGCCGCTGATCTTCGCGGTCATCGCCTACGTCGGGTTCATCGCCGCCGGCGTGCGGGCGCAGGGAGCGGGAGGCTTCCTCAAGTCCTCCCTCTTCCCGACGGGGGTGCCGAAGCTCCTCTACGTCATCCTGACGCCCATCGAGTTCCTCTCGACCTTCATCCTGCGGCCGCTCACGCTGACCATCCGTCTGCTGGCCAACATGCTCGTGGGGCACCTGCTGCTCGTCCTGTGCTTCGGGGCCACCCACTACCTCTTCTTCGAGGCGGCGGGCGCGATGAAGGCGCTGGGCACCGTGACCTTCGCGGCAGGCTTCGCCTTCACCTTGTTCGAGATCTTCGTCGCCGCGCTGCAGGCCTTCATCTTCACCCTGCTGACCGCGGTGTACATCCAGCTGTCCGAGGACACCGCACACTGACCTGACCCCGGCTCCGTCACCCCGACAGAGTCACCACGAGACGTGCCGGGCGCGGGCCCGGTACACCAACGGAAGGAACACCCTGTGGAGATCGCCGGCAACATCGCCACCATCGGATACGGCCTCGCGACGATCGGCCCCGGTATCGGTCTGGGCCTGCTCGTCGCCAAGACCCAGGAGGCCACGGCCCGTCAGCCCGAGGTGGCTGGTCCGCTCCGCATCAACATGTTCATCGGTGCCGCCCTGGTCGAGGCGCTCGGTCTGATCGGCTTCGCCGCCGGGTTCGTGTTCGGCTGATGATGGTCACCGCTCTGGTTCAGGCAGCGGAGGGGGGCGATCAGAACCCCCTGCTGCCCGCGACCTACGACATCGTCTGGTCCCTGGTCTGCATCGCGATCATCGGCTTCGTCTTCGCGAAGAAGGTCGTGCCGGCCTTCACCCGCATCCTCGACGAGCGGACCGAGAAGATCGAGGGCGGCCTCCAGGCCGGTGAGCGCGCCCGCGCCGAGGCCGAGGCCCTGCGTGCCGACATCGAACGCGAGCTCACCGAGGCCCGGGTCGAGGCGGCCAAGGTCCGGGAACAGGCCCAGGAGGACGCCAAGGCGATCGCCGCCGACGTCAAGGCCAAGGCCCAGGCCGAGGCCGACCGCATCCTGGAGAGCGCCAAGCGCCACATCGAGGCCGAGCGCCAGCAGGCGGCCGCGTCCCTGCGCACCGACCTCGGCGTGCTGGCCACCGCCCTCGCCGAGCGCATCGTCGGGGAGTCCCTCGCCGACGACGAGCGGCGCCAGCGGGTGATCGACCGCTTCCTCGACGACCTCGAGGCGCAGACCGACCAGGCCCAGCAGAGGGTCGGGGAGACGACGGAGGCGTGATGCGAGCGAGCAGCCAGGCCGCGCTGGCGGCGGCGACCGAGCGGTGGGAGGCATCGCTCCGCGACGCGGGCGAGCGCGGGCGTGAGCTCGGCAGCCAGCTGTTCGAGGTCGCCGACACGCTCGCGAGCTCCGGCTCGCTGCGGCGGGCCCTCACCGACCCGGCCCGCTCCGGTGACGACAAGGCCCGCCTCGTGGGCGCCCTGTTCGACGGGAAGGTCGACCCCCTCGTGGTCGACCTGCTCGGCGGCATGGTCCGCTCCCGGTGGTCGGAGGAGGAGGACCTCGGCGCCGCGGTCGACGAGCTCGGCATCATCTCGGTGCTCGCCGCCGCGCAGTCGAGGGACGCGCTGCTGGAGGTGGAGGAGGAGCTCTTCCGCGTCGAGCGGCTGCTCGCCTCCAGCCGTGAGCTGCGTTCCAAGCTCGCCGAGCGCGACATCGACCCGCAGCGACGGGCCGACCTTCTCGACTCGCTCCTGGCCGACCGCTCCCAGGAGGAGACCCGCCAGCTCGTCCGGCGGGTCATCCAGGCACCGCGCGCCGGCTCGCTCAGCGCCGCGCTCCACTACCTCGGTGAGCTCGCGGCCGCCCGACGCGACCGCCTGGTCGCCAACGTCACGGCGGCCTCGCCGCTGACCCAGGAGCAGGAGGCGCGCCTGGCCCGGATCCTCGAGCGGACCTACGGCCGCGCCGTCCAGGTGAACGTCGGGGTCGACCCCGCCGTCCTGGGCGGGATGCGCATCCAGGTGGGCGCCGAGGTCATCGACGGGACCATGCTCTCCCGCATCCAGGAAGCCCGACGCCGGTTCACCGGCTGACCCCCAGACCGCACCACTGACATACCGCGACCACCGGGTCGCCAAGGAGAAGGAACTGCAATGGCCGAGCTGACGATCAAGCCCGAGGAGATCAGGGCGGCGCTGGACAGCTTCGTCGACTCCTACCAGCCCTCCGAGGCGGTGGGAGAGGAGGTCGGTCGCGTCACCGTCGCCGGTGACGGCATCGCGCGTGTCGAGGGCCTGCCCGGCACGATGGCGAACGAGCTGCTGCGCTTCGAGGACGGAACCCTGGGCCTGGCCCTGAACCTCGACGTGCGCGAGATCGGTGTCATCGTCCTCGGCGAGTTCACTGGGATCGAGGAGGGCCAGACGGTCCGCCGCACGGGTGAGGTGCTCTCCACCCCCGTCGGCGACAACTTCCTCGGTCGCGTCATCGACCCGACGGGCAAGCCCATCGACGGGCTGGGCCCGATCGAGGCCGAGGGCACCCGCGCCCTGGAGCTCCAGGCGCCCGGCGTCATGATGCGCAAGAGCGTGCACGAGCCGCTCCAGACCGGCATCAAGGCGATCGACTCGATGATCCCGATCGGCCGTGGCCAGCGCCAGCTCATCATCGGCGACCGCGGCACCGGCAAGACCGCCATCGCCGTCGACACCATCCTCAACCAGAAGGCGAACTGGGAGTCCGGCGACCCGAGCAAGCAGGTGCGCTGCATCTACGTCGCGGTGGGCCAGAAGGGCTCCACCATCGCCGGTGTGCGCGCCGCGCTGGAAGAGGCCGGAGCGATGGAGTACACCACCATCGTGGCCTCGCCCGCCTCCGACCCCGCGGGCTTCAAGTACATCGCGCCCTACACCGGCTCGGCCATCGGCCAGCACTGGATGTACCAGGGCAAGCACGTCCTCATCGTCTTCGACGACCTGTCCAAGCAGGCCGAGGCCTACCGTGCGGTCTCCCTGCTGCTGCGCCGCCCGCCGGGCCGTGAGGCCTACCCGGGTGACGTCTTCTACCTGCACTCCCGGCTGCTCGAGCGCTGCGCCAAGCTGAACGACGAGCTCGGGGCGGGCTCGATGACGGGTCTGCCGATCATCGAGACCAAGGCCAACGACGTGTCGGCCTACATCCCGACGAACGTCATCTCGATCACCGACGGCCAGATCTTCCTCCAGTCGGACCTCTTCAACGCCAACCAGCGGCCCGCCGTCGACGTCGGCATCTCGGTGTCGCGCGTCGGTGGTGACGCCCAGATCAAGGCGATGAAGAAGGTCTCCGGCACGCTGAAGATCACCCTCGCCCAGTACCGCTCGATGGCGGCCTTCGCGATGTTCGCCTCCGACCTCGACCCGACGACGCGCGCCCAGCTCACCCGCGGCGAGAAGCTCATGGAGCTGCTCAAGCAGCCCCAGTACTCGCCCTACGCCGTCGAGGACCAGGTCGCCTCGATCTGGGCCGGCACCAACGGCTACCTCGACGACGTCGAGACCAGCGAGATCGCCCGGTTCGAGCGGGAGATGCTCGACCACCTGCGGCGCAACACCGACGTGCTCGAGACCATCGCCGGCACCGGCAAGCTCGAGGACGACACCGAGGAGGCGCTGCGCAAGGGCGTCGAGGAGTTCCGCAAGGGCTTCCTCGCCGGTGACAAGCCGCTGAGCTCCGAGCCTGCCGCTCCCGAGGAGGACCCGCTGGTCGAGAGCGAGCAGGAGCAGATCGTCGCCGAGAAGCGGGGCTGACGATGGGGGCTTCGCAGCGCGTCTACAAGCAGCGGATCCGTTCCACGCAGACGCTGAAGAAGATGTTCCGCGCGATGGAGCTCATCGCCGCCTCGCGGATCGGGCGCGCCCGGGACAAGGCCACCAAGGCCAGCCCGTACGCCATCGCGCTGACCCGGGCCACCTCGGCCGTCGCCTCGCACGCGGTGACCGACCACCCCCTCCTGCAGGAGCGGACCGACACCAACCGCGTCGCCGTGCTCGTGTGCACCGCCGACCGCGGCATGGCCGGCTCCTACACCGCCAGCGTCCTGCGCGCCGCCGACCAGCTCATGGAGCGGCTGACCGAGGAGGAGGGCAAGGAGGTCGACCTGTACGTCGTGGGACGACGCGGCATCGGCTTCTACTCCTTCCGTGGCCGCCGGGTCGTCAAGAGCTGGGAGGGCCAGTCGGACAAGCCCGACGCCGCGCTCGCCCGCGAGATCGCCGACGTCGCGCTCAAGGCGTTCCTGGCCCCGGCGGACGAGGGCGGTGTCGCCGAGCTCCACATCGTCTTCACCAAGTTCGTCTCGATGGTCAAGCAGGAGCCGTTCGTCCGCCGGATGCTCCCGCTCGAGGTGGTCGAGGGCGTCGCCGAGCCCGGCGCCAAGCCGCTGCCGCTCTACGAGTTCGAGCCCTCGGCCGACGCCGTGCTCGACCAGCTGCTGCCGCTCTACGTGCGCAGCCGCATCTACAACGCGCTGCTCCAGGCGGCCGCCTCCGAGCTGGCCAGCCGGCAGCGGGCGATGCACACCGCCGTGGAGAACGCCGAGGAGCTCATCGGCACCTACACCCGGCTGGCGAACACGGCGCGTCAGGCCGAGATCACCCAGGAGCTCACCGAGATCGTCTCGGGAGCCGACGCACTGGCGGCGAGCTGACCGTGCGTTCCCAGACCACCAGTGCCGGCACGATGAAGGAAAGCTGACATGACTGCCACGACGACCGACTCCCAGACCGAGCAGCCGGGCACCCCCGGCATCGGCCGGATCGCCCGGGTGACCGGACCGACGATCGACGTCGAGTTCGCGCCCGACGAGATCCCTGCGATCTACAACGCGCTGGTGGCCACGGTGGACAAGTCCACCATCGGCCAGGGCGAGGGCACCCTGGAGATGACCTTCGAGGTCAACCAGCACCTCGGCGACAACCTGGTCCGCGCCGTCGCCCTCAAGCCCACCGACGGCCTCGTGCGCGGGATGGAGGTGCGCGACACCGGCGGCCCGATCACCGTCCCGGTCGGCGACGTCACCCTGGGCAACGTGTTCTCCGTGACCGGTGAGCCGCTCAACCTGGCGGAGGGCGAGCGCCTGGAGATCAAGGAGCGGTGGCCGATCCACCGCAAGCCCCCGGCGTTCGACGAGCTCGAGGCCAAGACCACGATGTTCGAGACGGGCATCAAGGTCATCGACCTCCTCACCCCCTACGTCCAGGGTGGCAAGATCGGTCTCTTCGGTGGTGCGGGCGTCGGCAAGACCGTCCTCATCCAGGAGATGATCCAGCGCGTGGCGCAGGACCACGGCGGTGTCTCGGTGTTCGCCGGCGTCGGTGAGCGCACCCGTGAGGGTAACGACCTCATCGTCGAGATGGAGGAGGCGGGCGTCTTCGACAAGACCGCCCTCGTCTTCGGCCAGATGGACGAGCCGCCGGGCACCCGCCTGCGCGTCGCGCTCTCCGCGCTGACGATGGCGGAGTACTTCCGCGACGTCCAGAAGCAGGAGGTGCTGCTCTTCATCGACAACATCTTCCGCTTCACCCAGGCCGGCTCGGAGGTCTCCACGCTGCTGGGCCGCATGCCCTCCGCGGTCGGCTACCAGCCGAACCTCGCCGACGAGATGGGCATCCTCCAGGAGCGCATCACCTCCACGCGCGGCCACTCGATCACCTCCCTGCAGGCGATCTACGTGCCCGCCGACGACTACACCGACCCGGCGCCGGCGACGACCTTCGCGCACCTGGACGCCACCACCGAGCTCTCGCGTGAGATCGCCTCGCGTGGTCTGTACCCCGCGGTGGACCCGCTGGCCTCCACCTCGCGCATCCTCGACCCGCAGTACGTGGGCCAGGAGCACTACGAGGTCGCCACCCGGGTGAAGTCGATCCTGCAGAAGAACAAGGAGCTGCAGGACATCATCGCGATCCTCGGTGTCGACGAGCTGTCCGAGGAGGACAAGGTCACCGTCGCGCGGGCCCGCCGCATCGAGCAGTTCCTCTCGCAGAACACCTACACCGCGGTGAAGTTCACCGGTGTCGAGGGCTCCACCGTGCCGGTCGCCGAGACCGTCGAGGCGTTCCGCCGGATCGCCGACGGCGAGTACGACCACGTGCCGGAGCAGGCGTTCTTCAACATCGGTGGCATCGAGGACCTCGAGCGCAACTGGGCGAAGATCCAGAAGGAGTCCTGACGCGTGGCACTGACGGTCCAGATCGTGGGTCCGGAGCGGACCCTGTGGAGCGGGGAGGCGTCCGCGCTCAGCGTGCCCGCCGCCGAGGGTGACATGGGCATCCTCCCCGGTCGCCAGCCGGTCCTGGCCGTGCTGCGACCGGGGAAGGTCCACATCACCCAGGTGGGTGGCGGCAGCGAGACGGTCGAGATCCAGGGTGGGTTCGTGTCGCTCGACGAGGACGCCGTGACGATCGTCGTCGACGAGCAGGACGAGCGGCGAGCGGAGCACGCAGAAGCCGCTGTCGACTACTAGGACCGGGCTGCCGTGGGCTGGGCGTGGGTGCTGTGGGTCCTCGTCCTGCTCGCGCTGCTCGGCGGGCTCTGGCTGTTCCTCCGGGTGCGCGGGCTGAGCAGGGTCGTGGGGTCGTTCGACTGTGCCTTCCGTGCCGCCGAGTCCCAGGAGTGGGCCAGCGGCGTCGCCGTCTACGGGGTGGACCGCATCGACTGGTACCGCATGGTGTCGCTGCGCGTCGGGCCGGAGGCCCGGTGGCAGCGCGCCGAGCTGGTCATCGACCCGCGTCGCCGCGCGCTGCCCGGCAGCGCGTGGGGCGCCGTCGAGGTCACCTGCCGGGTGCGCGGTGAGGAGTTCCACCTGGCGCTCGAGCCGGCGGCCCTGGCGGGCCTGACGAGCTGGCTCGAGTCCAGCCCACCCGTGGACCGCGGCGCCGCCTGAGCGGCCCGCCCGGCAGCTGCAAGGAGGGATCACACGTGCGGACCGTCATCGCCCGCTGCTCGGTCGACTACAGCGGCCGGCTCGACGCCCACCTCCCGCCGGCGACCCGCCTGCTCATGGTCAAGGCCGACGGCTCGGTCCTCGTCCACTCCGACGGCGGCTCCTACAAGCCGCTCAACTGGATGAGCCCGCCGTGCCGGCTGGAGGTGAGCGAGCCCGACGCCGAGGACGTCGCCGCCGGCGTGCAGGAGGTCTGGACCGTCCAGCACACCAAGAGCGACGACCGGCTCGTCGTGCGGCTCCACGAGGTCATCCACGATTTCTCCTACGACCTCGGGGTGGACCCCGGCCTCGTCAAGGACGGCGTGGAGGCCCACCTCCAGGAGCTCCTCGCCGAGCAGATCGAGCTGCTCGGCCCGGGGCACCGGCTCGTGCGGCGGGAGTACCCCACCGCGATCGGGCCGGTGGACATCCTCGCCCGCGACCCGCAGGAGCGGGCGGTGGCCGTAGAGATCAAGCGGCGCGGGGAGATCGACGGCGTCGAACAGCTCACCCGCTACCTCGAACTGCTCAACCGCGACCCGCACCTCAGCCCCGTCCAGGGCGTCTTCGCCGCCCAGGAGATCAAGCCGCAGGCCCGGGTGCTGGCCGAGGACCGCGGCATCCGCTGCCTGGTGCTGGACTACAACGCCATGCGCGGCCTGGACGACGCGGAGTCCCGGCTCTTCTGAGCGGGCGCCGGGGGCCGGCGGTCCCGGGCGCCCCGGGTCCGCCTGGTCGGCGTGCAGAATGGGGAGCATGAGCCAAGCCCCACCGCGTGTGCTGCGCGGCCGTGTCGTCACGCCCACCGCCGTCGTGGACGACGGCGTCGTCGCCTACGCGGGGGACCGGATCACGTGGGTCGGGACGGCCGCGAGCGCGCCGGGCGAGCTGCGTGAGGCCGTGGCCGCGGCACCGCGGACGGACGGGTACGTCCTGCCCGGCCTGGTCGACCTGCACTGCCACGGCGGGGGAGGGGCGAGCATCCCCGACGCCGAGGACGCCGACACGGTGCGCACCGCCGTCGCCGAGCACCTGCGCCACGGCACGACGTCGCTCGTCGCCTCGCTCGTCACCGCCCCGCCCGACGTGCTGCGCGCCCGCACCGCGGTGCTCGCCGACCTCGCCGAGGCGGGGGAGATCGCCGGCATCCACTTCGAGGGCCCGTTCATCTCCGCCGAGCGCTGCGGCGCCCAGAACCCCGCCGCGATCCAGGAGCCGGACACCGCACTCACCCGTGAGCTGCTCGAGCTGAGCCGTGGCCACGCGGTGACGATGACGCTCGCGCCCGAGGCGCGGGGCGTGACCGGGCCCGACGGCGTGAGCCGCGCCCTGGTCACCGGCGGCGCGCTGCCCTCGTTCGGGCACACGGTGGCCGACGCCGAGCAGGCCCGCGCCGCAGTCGCGGAGGCCGGTCGGTGGCTCGCGGAGGAGACCGCCGCCCGCTCCACGCGTCCGACCGTCACCCACCTGTGCAACGGGATGAACCCGATGCACCACCGCGAGCCGGGCCCGATCCCCGAGTTCCTCGCCGCCGCCCGTGACGGCAGGCTCGTGCTGGAGCTCATCGCCGACGGGGTGCACCTCGCGCCGTCGTTCGTCCGCAACGTCTTCGAGCTCGTCGGCCGGGAGAACGTCGTGCTCGTCACCGACGCCATGGCGGCCGCGGGGATGGCCGACGGCGCCTACCAGCTCGGGTCGCTCGCCGTCACCGTCACCGACGGTGTCGCGCGGCTGACCCACGGCGGCGCGATCGCCGGGGGCACCGCCCACCTCCTCGACGTCGTCCGCACCACCGTCGCCGGCGGGGTGGACCTCGTCGACGCGGTGTACGCGGCCGCCACCGGGCCCGCCGTCGTCCTCGGGGACGACACCGTCGGCGCCCTCGAGACGGGTCGCCGGGCCGACGTCCTGGTCACCGACAACGAGCTGCGACCCGTCGAGGTCGTGCGGAACGGGGTGAGCGTGTGATGTGGGAGGACTTCCGTTGGGGCATGGCGACCTCCGCGTACCAGGTCGAGGGCGCGGCCCGGGAAGGGGGCCGCGGGCCGTCGATCTGGGACACCTTCGCCCACACCCCGGGACGGGTGGCCGGCGGGGACACCGGTGACGTCGCCACCGACCACTACCACCGGTGGCGCCAGGACGTCGCGCTGCTGTCGGCGCTGGGCGTGCAGGCCTACCGGCTGTCGATCTCGTGGCCGCGGGTGCAGCCCGCCGGCCGCGGCCCGCTCAACCCCGAGGGCGTCGCCTTCTACCGCGACCTGCTCGACGAGCTGTGCGCCCGCGGGGTCGCGCCGGTCGTCACGCTCTACCACTGGGACCTGCCCCAGGAGCTGGAGGACGCCGGCGGATGGCCGGCGCGGGACACCGCCTACGCCTTCGCCGAGTACGCCCGGCTCATGGCCCGCGAGCTCGGTGACCGGGTCGCGCTGTGGGTGACCGTCAACGAGCCGTGGTGCGCGGCGTTCCTCGGCTACGCCTCCGGCGTCCACGCACCGGGCCGCACCGAGCCGGGTGCCGCGCTGGCCGCGGCCCACCACCTCAACCTCGCCCACGGGCTGGCGAGCCAGGCGATCCGCGCCGAGCTCGGTGACCACACACCCGTCTCGGTGGCGCTCAACCTCCACGTCACCCGCCCGGTGGACCCCGAGTCCGGCGCCGACCTCGAGGCCGTGGCCCAGATCGACGCCGTCGGCAACCACGTCTTCCTCGGGCCGCTGCTCGACGGCAGCTACCCCACGCGACTGCTGCGCGACACCGCGCACCTCACCGACTGGTCCTTCGTCCGCCCGGGTGACCTCACGACCACCCGGCAGCGGATCGACGTCCTCGGGGTGAACTACTACTCCACCCAGCTCGCGCGCCGGTGGACCGGGGAGGGACCCGCCCCGCGCGCGGACGGGCACGGCACCTCCGCCGCCTCCCCCTGGGTCGGCGTCGAGGACGTCGAGCTCGTCGCGGTGCCACCGCCGCACACCGCGATGGGCTGGAACATCGAGCCCCAGGCACTGGAGGAGCTCCTCCTCGCCCTCGACAACGCCTACCCCGACCAGCCGCTCATGGTCACCGAGAACGGTGCCGCCTTCGACGACGCCGTCTCCGCCGACGGCCGGGTGCACGACACCGCCCGCGTGGCCTACCTCCACGGGCACATCGCCGCGGTCCTGCGTGCCCGCGAGGCCGGTGTCGACGTCCGCGGGTACCTCGCGTGGTCCTTCCTCGACAACTTCGAGTGGGCCCAGGGGTACACCAAGCGCTTCGGCCTGGTCCGCGTCGAGCCCGACACCCTGGCGCGCACGCCGAAGGACTCGGCGCTGTGGTACCGCGAGCTCATCCGCACCGGCCGCCTGCCCCGGGTGGAGGAGGCAGCGGCGCTCCCACCGCTGGCGGACGACGCCCGGCCCGCCCCCTCGGTGCCCTGATGGCCCGGCCCCGGCGCGGACGCAAACGCCCCTACGGCGACCCGCACGTCCCCCTCGACCCCGAGCGGATCGGTGCCATCCCGCGCACCGAGACCGGCCCCGGCGGCGAGCCCTACACCGTGCGTACGGTGCGCGGCGGGGAGAAGTCCTACCGCTGCCCCGGGTGCAACCAACTCATCGCCCCGGGCACCTCGCACGTCGTCGCCTGGCCGAACGAGCCGCTGCTCGGCGGCGGGCTGGAGGAGCGGCGGCACTGGCACACGTGGTGCTGGCGGCGGGCCTGAGCGAGGCGGCGTGAGGCCTTCCGCCCCGGGGCGCTGCGCACGTTCACTCCAGCTCGAGGATGACGTCCAGCCCATCGTCGGGGTGATAGGCCCAGGACGCCTCGATGCCGCCCCAGCTGTCCTCCTGGCGGCCGTCCAGCGAGCGGGTGGCACCCATCTTGTCGAGCACGACGTCCGGGACGTCGAGCTCCTCGAGCACGCACAGCGTGTCGGTCAGGGTGAGGTCGCCCGAGCCCCTCTCCTGCCCCGCGGTGTCGAGAACGAGGCTGCGCCCGTCGTCGCCGATCCGGCCCGCGTCACACGCCTTGCTGGCGGCTTCCAGCGCGCTGTGGACGTTGAGCCGGATGGTCTCGCCACGTGGGCGTTCCTCCCCCTGCGGGGAGTGGGACGAGATGGTCCAGTCGACGACGTCGTCGAGCTCGTGGCCACCGACGATGACGACGCCGAAACCCGCGTCCTCGAGCATGGCGACAGCGTCGGCCACGGGTTCACCGGTGACGTCCGGGATCTGCGCCGTCGGCGCTGCGCATCCGGCGACGACGGCGACCGCAGCCACTACGGGAGCACCAACCCTGAGCATCTCTCGTCCGCCCTTCACTGCTGGTTCCAGACGCCGCAGCTGTTCTCGAAGTCCTGTCCCTCGCTGAGCGTGACGGTGGGGAAGCCGCCACTGGGGATGTCGTTCTCGATGATGTCGCCACCATTGGAGCCGGTGCGCAGGATCGCCCAGTAGCACCGGTCGGTCAGGGCCTCGGCAACCCGGTAGGTGCCGGCCTCGATGTCGACGCCGACCGTCCAGATGCCGTTGTGGATCTGTGTCTCGGCAATCCGGTCCTCGGTCGCCGCGACCGCGGCTTCGCGTTCCTCGACCGCCGCCGCCTGTTCGGCTATCTCGTTCTCGCGCTGGTCGAGTGCTGCCTCGCGCTCGTCGAGCTCGGCGACTCTTCGCTCGGTCGCCTCTGCTGCGCCGGCGAGGCGCGGGCGGCGACGGTCGAGGAGAACCAGGGCGTGTTCACCGGCATCT
>NZ_CALGNQ010000191.1 GCF_937958535.1 uncultured Georgenia sp.
CGATGAAGCTGTAGAGCGCGACCTCACCGAGCAGGAAGGACCAGTGGTCGGGGAAGACCTTGCGGGCGAACTCCTTGACGACCTTGCCGATCCCGGTGCGACGGTCGAGGTAGTCGGCCGCCGCGGGGACCTTCGTGGGCTTGCTCGCAGTCGTGGCGCTCATCGGTTCTCATCCAATCGCTCGCGCTCCCAGAAGCTCGGGCCCACGGTCTCGTGGAAGTCCGAGCGGGCAACGAGGTAGCCCTCGGTGTCGACGGTGATCGGCAGCTGGGGCAGGGCCCGCTTGGCCGGGCCGAAGACGACCTTGGCCTCGTTGGCGAGGTCGAAGGTCGACTGGTGGCACGGGCACAGCAGGTGGTGGGTCTGCTGCTCGTACAGCGCCACGGGGCAGCCGACGTGGGTGCAGACCTTGGAGTAGGCGACGATGCCGTCGTAGTGCCAGTCGCGCCGCTCGGGGGAGATGGTCATCTCCGCGGGGTCGATCCGCGTCATGAAGACGACGGCCTTGGCCTTCTCCTCGAGGTAGTGCTCCTCGTTCTCCAGGCCGTGCGGGATGACCTGGAAGGCGGAGCCGTTGGTGACGTCGGCGGCGCGGATGAGCCGCCCGTCGGGGTCGGTGGCCAGGCGACGGCCCATGGTGCCGTCGGGCAGCCGCCCGCCCGAGCCGGCGGGCACGCGGCCCCACGCGGTGTGGGCGAAGCGGCGCGAGTCCCACTGCTCGGGCAGCTCGCCGACGAGCGGGACGACGAAGGGCAGCGGGGCCAGCGCGGCAGCACCGACGAGGGCCCCCTTCAGGACGGGGCGTCGGGCGATGCCGGACTCCTCGATGCCGGTCTCGACCATCTCCGTGGCCTCGGCCCGGACCTCCTCCGAGGAGGCGATCGGCTTGCGCTCCTCGACGTACTCCTTGTTCGACATCAGCGTCTTGGACCAGTGGACCGCCGCGACACCGATACCGAGCAGCGCCAGGCCCAGGCCCAGGCCGAGCACGAGCGTGGAGAGACGCACGTCCATGAGGGTCGTGCCGACGGGGATGGTGGCCCAGCCGACGACGCCGCCGATCGACGCGGCGATCGAGATGAGCAGGAGGAGGACGAGCTGGCGCTCCACCCGCTTGGCCGCCTTGGGGTCACGGTCCGCCAGCCGCTCCGGGTGCGCGGGCAGCCCGGGGTTCTCGAAGCGCTCCGGCACGTCCGCGACGGTGCCGGCACCCTCTCGGGCGGTCAGCTCCCCAGTGGGGCGATCAGTACTCACGAGGACCTAGCTCCCATCCACACTGCAATACCGATGATCCCGCCGATACCGACGATCCACACCCAGAAACCCTCGGAGACCGGACCGAGGTTGCCGAGCGTGATCCCGCCGGGGCTGACCTCGCGCTGCTCCATGACGTAGGCGATGACATCACGGGCACCCTCGTCGGTGATGGATGCCTCGTTGAAGATCGGCATCGACTGCGGGCCGGTGCGCATGGCCTCCCAGATCTGGGTCGGCGTGGCGTCGTCGAGCGGCGGGGCGACCTTGCCCTCGGTCAGCGCACCGCCCGCACCGACGGCGTTGTGGCACATCGAGCAGTTGGTGCGGAAGAGCTCCATGCCGTTGGCGGCGTCGCCCTGCTCCGGGTCGACCTGCTCGGCCGACGGGATGGCCGGGCCGGGGCCGAGGCTGGCGACGTAGGCGGCCAGCGCCTCGGTCTGCTCCGGCGTCATGAGCGGGTCCTTGCGCTCCGCCTGCGGGGAGTTGTTGGCCATCGGCATCCGGCCGGTGGAGACCTGGAAGTGCACCGAGGCGGCACCCACACCGACCAGCGACGGCGCGAGGTCGGTGCCCTGCGCGTCGAGCCCGTGGCAGGTGGAGCAGTTCGTGCGGAACAGCGCCTCTCCAGTGTCGATCTGTTCCTGGCTGGCCGTCTGGGCGGTGGCCGGGTCGGGAGTCAGCGCTGCGTACGCCACCCCCGTCAAGATCAGGGCCAGGAGCAGGAGGACGACCGGTGCCGACCGGTGTCTTCTGCTGGCGGCGAGTGCCTTCACGGTGTTGGTGTCCTTGTCTAGCGTTGGTGGTGGACAGGGGGCAGGTCGGTGCTCGGGCTCAGACGAGGAGCTCGAGGAAGTAGATGATGAAGAACATCCCGACCCAGACGACGTCGACGAAGTGCCAGTAGTAGGACACGACGACGGCGCCGGTGGCCTCCAGGTGGCCGAAACGGTTGGCGGCGAAGGAGCGCCCGATGATGTAGAGGAAGGCGATGAGGCCGCCGATCACGTGCAGGGCGTGGAAGCCCGTCATGATGTAGAAGACCGAGCCGTACGGGCTGGAGCTCACGGTGACGCCGTGGGAGACGAGCTCGGCGTACTCGTAGGTCTGGCCGGCGACGAAGAACGCTCCCATGAGGAACGTGAGGATGAACCACTCCTCCATGCCCCAGCGGCGGACGTCGAACAGCGACCCGGTGCGGCGCGGCTGGAAGCGCTCGGCTGCGAAGACGCCCAACTGCGCGGTGACGGAGCTCGCCACCAGGACGAGGGTGATCGTCAGCGCCCACGGGATGTTGAGCATGTCGTAGTGCTCTGGCCAGATGTCCGCCGACACCGAACGGTGCGTGAAGTACATGGCGAACAGTCCGGCGAAGAACATGAGCTCGCTGGACAGCCAGACGATGGTGCCGACCGAGACGGAGTTCGGGCGGTTGACGTTCACCTGGGGGGCGCTTGGAGCAGCCGTTGTAGACGACACGCAGGCCATTATGGCCCGAGACAGGGGGGTACTGACCACTCCGCCCGTGCGCGATTCCTCGGGGCCGCCACCCCCACGGTAGAACTTCCGCACGATCTCGCGGCTGAGCCTTTGGTCCCGGATGGGACACGCGCCAACACGCCGACCGGCGCCGTGCCCGATTCGCCCTGTTCGTCACCGGGACGCGGTGCCCGTGTCGGGCCGCGGCGTGACTACCATGCGGTCTAGGCCCACCGTGTCTCGCGGTGTGTACCGAGCGATCTTGGAGGAGCACGATGACGCCCGCGCAGCCCGACGCCGCCACGACCACCGCCACCGACGTCGTGGACGTGCTGGTGTACAGCGACGACGTCACCACCCGCGAGCAGGTGCGTCGCGCCGTCGGTCGTCGCGCGGCCGCCGACCTGCCCCGGATCCGGTGGACCGAGGCCGCCACCCACGCCGGCGTCGTGCAGAAGGCGCACGAGGGCGATTTCGCCCTGCTCGTCCTCGACGGCGAGGCGGCCAAGGTGGGCGGCATGGCGGTGGCCCGCCAGCTCAAGACCGAGATGTACCAGTGCCCGCCGGTCCTCGTCCTCACCGCGCGGCCCCAGGACGCCTGGCTGGCCACGTGGGCCCAGGCGGACGCCATCGTCCAGCAGCCCATCGACCCGATCACGATGCAGCAGGCCGTCGCGGACCTCCTCCGCGGGGGCACCACCCGATGAGCGCGGTGCCCGAGGGCGTCGAACCGGTCGTCCCCACCTGGCCCGACCTCATCACCACACTCGTCACGGGCCAGCACCTCAGCGCGGCCCAGACCGGGTGGGCGATGGACCAGGTGATGTCCGGACTGGCGAGCCCGGTGCAGCTTGCCGGGTTCCTCGTCGCACTCCGGGCGAAGGGGGAGACCGTCGCCGAGCTCACCGGCCTGGCCGACGTCATGCTCGAGCACGCGGTCCGGGTGGACCTGCCCGACGACGTCGTCGACATCGTCGGCACCGGCGGCGACCGCGCCCGCACGGTCAACATCTCCACGATGTCCTCCCTCGTCGTCGCCGGCGCGGGTGTCCCGGTGGTCAAGCACGGCAACCGGGCCTCCAGCTCGGCCAGCGGCTCCGCCGACGTGCTCGAGGCGCTCGGCGTGCGGCTCGACATGACCGTCTCCCAGGTGGAGCGGGTCTTCCACGAGGTGGGCATCACCTTCTGCTTCGCGCAGACCTTCCACCCGTCCTTCCGGCACACCGCCACGGCACGGCGCGAGCTCGCCGTCTCCACCGCGTTCAACGTGCTCGGCCCGCTCACCAACCCGGCCCGGCCCCGCGCGGCGGCGATCGGGGTCGCCGACCGCCGGATCGCGCCGCTCGTTGCCGGGGTGCTGGCGCGGCGCGGCAGCCGCGCCCTCGTCTTCCGCGGGGAGGACGGTCTGGACGAGCTCACCACGACGTCGCAGAGCCGGGTGTGGCTGGTCGCCGACGGCGAGGTCACCGAGCACCTCATCGACACCAGGGAGGCGTTCGGCATGGCGCCCGCGACCATCGCGGACCTGCGCGGCGCCGACGCCGTCCACAACGCCGGGGTCGCCCGTGAGCTGCTCGACGGCGCGCCCGGGCCCGTGCGGGACGCGGTGCTCCTCAACTCCGCCGCCGCGCTCGTCGCCTACGGCACCCTGCCCGGGACCGGACCGGACGCCGGCGACCTCGTCACGCGGCTGCGTGCCGGGATCGAGCACGCCGCCGCCGCGATCGACGACGGCCGGGCCCGTGCGGTGCTCGACCGGTGGGTGTCGACCAGCGCCCGGCTGTGACCGCCCCGCCTGCGACATGATGGAGCCGACGGCACCTGCCGCCACCGAGACGAAGGAGACCTCATGCTCACCGCCATCGTCCTCATCGACACCGACGCGAGCCGCGTCCCGGAGGTCGCTCAGGAGGTGGCCGAGCTCGACGGGATCAGCGAGGTCTACTCCGTCACGGGCGACGTCGACCTCATCGCCATCGCCCGGGTGCGGCGCCACGAGGACCTCGCCGACGTCGTGGCCGACAAGGTGGGCAAGGTCAAGGGCGTGACCAACACCCGGACCTACATCGCTTTCCAGGCCTACTCGCGCCACGACCTGGAGTCGGCCTTCGCGATCGGTCTGGGGGACTAGTCCCGCGGCGGCAGCGGGTACTTCGCCGCGCCGTCCACCGGGCAGGCCAGCGGCTCGTCACCGGAGTCCAGCCGCACCAGTCGGGTGGCCGGGTGCTCCACCCAGTCGGCGATGAGCTCGGTCTCCTCGGCACTGGCTGCCCCCATGACCGTCTGCGGCCGCGGCACCTCCTCCCCGGTCGCGACGAGCGCGTCGATCGCCGGCATCGGGTCGACCCCGCGCGGCACGGTGCACGTCCCCGCCAGCCGGCCGTACCGCACCAGGACGACCTCCCAGCCGCCGCCCTCGACCCGCCGGGCGGCGACGAGCTCGGGGCTGCGCCACAGGGGGCGCAGGCGCTGGGTCCGGCGGGCGGCGGCGAGGAAGGCGTGGAGCCGGTCGCGCTCGGTGGCGGCCTCCTCGTACCGCTGCTGCGCCGCGAGCGTGGCGATCCGTGACCGGAGCGCGGAGACCACCGGGCCGACCTCGGAGGTCAGGCCGCGGCGCGCGGCGGAGACGACCTCGGCGTAGTTCTCCACGCTCTGCCCACCCACGCACGGCGCCCCGCAGCGGCCCATCTCGGCCAGCGCGCAGGCGCGGGCGTCCGGGCGCGGGACCACGGGCAGCCGCTGCGCGCAGCGGCGCAGCGCGAAGGCCTCTTCCAGCGCCTCCAGCGCGGCCTGTGCCGCGGCCCGGGAGGTGAACGGTCCGACGACGTCGCCGGCCCGGTCGGCCGGGACGGTGCGGACGATCGACAGCCGCGGGAACGGCTCGTCGGTGAGGCGGACCCAGGGGCGCCGGTGCGGACGCCGGGAGCGACGGTTGTACGGGGGGTCGAGCTCGGCGATGAGGCGCAGCTCCCGCACGGCGGCCTCGAGCTCGGTGGCGCAGGGGATGGTGCGGACGTCCTGGGTGAGGTCGAGCATCTCGCCGATGCGCTTGCGTTTCTCCCCCGCGGTGAAGTACGAGCGCACCCGGCGGCGCAGGTTCACCGCCTTGCCGACGTAGAGCACCTCGCGCGCCGGCCCGAGGAACTGGTAGACCCCGGGCCCGGTGGGCAGGGAGTCGGCGAGCGTGGCCTTGCGGCGCCGCCGGTGGGGGACCGGGTCGGCGACGGTGGCGAGGTCCTCCAGGTGGGTGACGCCCAGCGGTGCCAGCCGGCCCAGCAGACCGTGGAGGACGTCGACTGTGGCGCGGGCGTCGTGCAGCGCCCGGTGGTCCGGGCTCGTGGTGGCGTGGAAGAGCCCGGCCAGCGTGCCGAGCTTGTGGTTGGGTGCCTCGTCCTTGGTGACGACGGTGCGCGCGAGGGCGACGGTGTCGACGACGGTGGGGGAGGGCCAGGTGATGTCGAGCCGCGCCGCCGCGGCCCGCAGGAACCCGACGTCGAACCGCGCGTTGTGCGCCACGAGCACCGTGGTGGGCCCGAAGCCGGCGAACTCGAGGAACGAGGGCAGCACCTCACCGATCCGGGGCGCGCCGATGAGCATGGCGTCGGTGATCCCGGTGAGGACGGTGATCATCGGCGGGACCGGCGTGCCCGGGTCGACGAGGGTCTGGAACTCCCCGAGCACCTCCCCGCCGCGCACCTTCACGGCCCCGACCTCGGTGATCTCGCACCGGGTGGGCGAGCCCCCGGTGGTCTCGAGGTCGACGACGACGAACGTCACCTCCGACAGCGGCACGCCGAGCTCGTCGAATCCGATCTGGAGCGGGGTGCCCGTGCCGGCACGCGTGGCGTCCTCGAGGCCGAGCCGGCGTCCGGGGGCCGGGGCGAGCAGGTTCGCGGTCACGTCCCGGACGCTACGTCCGGCCACCGACATCGCCCGGACGGCACACCGCACGGACCGATGTCGGTGGTCGGTCCTACCGTCGCGCCATGATCATCGACTGCGACTCCTGCGTCATGCGACACATCGCCTGTGACGACTGTGTCGTCAGCTTCCTCACCGACCCAGCCCGCGGGCCGGCGCCGGGCACGCGAGACCTCGGCGAGGACGAACGCACGGCCTTGGCCGTGCTCGCCGAGGGCGGGCTGGTGCCGCCGTTGCGGCTGCGTCGGGCCGACGCCGGCTGACCGGCGCGGCCCGACGCACGCGCGAGCGGCGGGTCAGGACGTCGAGGCCGCCGTCGAGGGCGCTGCCTCGGCGTAGATCTCCTCGATGACGTGCGCGTAGTCGCGCAGCACCGCGTTGCGGCGTACCTTCATCGACGGGGTGAGGTAGCCGTTCTCGACGGTGAAGTCGTCGTCGAGGATGACGAACTTGCGGATCGACTCGGCCCGCGACACCTTGCGGTTCGTCCGGTCGATCTGCATCTGGATGTGCTCGCGCACCAGCGGGTCGTTCTTCGCCTCGGCGACGCTCATCGGCTCCTTGCCGTGGTTCTTCAGCCAGCTGGGCAGCATCTCGGCGTCGAGCGTGATGAGCATGCTGACGAAGTGGCGCCGGTCGCCGATCGCCAGGCACTGGGAGATGAGCGGGTGGGCCCGGGTCGGGTCCTCGAGCTGGCTGGGTGCGACGTTCTTGCCCGCGGCCGTGACGATGAGCTCCTTCTTCCGGCCGGTGATGGTGAGGAAGCCGTCCTCGTCGAGGCTGCCGACGTCGCCGGTGTGGAACCAGCCGTCCGTGAAGGCCTCCGCGGTGGCCTCCGGGTTGTTGTGGTAGCCGCGGAAGACCGGGATGCCCTTGGCGAGGATCTCGCCGTCCTCGGCGATCTTGATCGACGTGCCGGGCAGCGGCGGACCGACGGTGCCGATCTTCACCCGCGAGGGCCGGTTGACGGTGACCGGGGCGGTCGTCTCGGTCAGCCCGTAGCCCTCGAGCACGATGAGCCCGAGGCCGCGGAAGAAGTGGCCGAGCCGCTCACCCAGCGGTGCGCCACCGGAGATCGCGTACACCGCGCGGCCGCCCAGCACGGCGCGGATCTTCTTCAGCACCAGCGCGTCGGCCACCTTGTGCATGAGCCGCAGCCGCACCCCCGGGCCGCCCGGCTGGTCCAGGGCCCGGGAGTAGGCGATGTTGACCTTCGCCGCCCAGCGGAAGATCTTCACCTTCCCGCCGGCCGCCGCCTTCTGCTCCGCCGCGTTGTACACCTTCTCGAAGACGCGCGGGACGGAGAGGATGAACGTCGGGCTGAAGGTGCCCATGTCCGCGACGAGGTCCTTGGTGTCCGGCGTGTGCCCCAGCGTGACCCCGCCGGAGATGACGAGGACCTCGACGAACCGGGCGAACACGTGCGCCAGCGGCATGAAGAGCAGCGTCCGTGCGCCCGGGTAGTCGATGACCTCGTGGAGGTCCTCCAGCGCGTTGCGGCACAGCTCGACGAAGTTGCCGTGGGTGAGCACCGCACCCTTCGGCCGCCCGGTGGTCCCGGAGGTGTAGATGATCGTCGCGACGTCGTCCAGGCCGACGGCGGAGTGGCGGGCGGCGAGGTCGGCGTCGCTGACGTCCCGCCCCAGCTCGGTGAGCCGGTCGAGGGCGCCGTCGTCGATCGTCCAGACCTCGCGCAGGTTCGGCAGCCCGCCGTTCTCCTCCCGTGCCTCGGCCACGACCGCGGCGTGGGCCGCCGTCTCGACGAAGGCCGCGACGCAGTCGGAGTCGCCGAGGATCCAGCCGCACTGGTCGGCGGAGGAGGTCTCGTAGACCGGCACCGGGATCGCGCCCGCGTGCCAGATCGCGAAGTCGAGGATCGTCCACTCGAAGCGGGTCCGCGACATGATCGCGACGTGGTCGCCCGGGGCGATCCCGGCCGCGACGAGGCCCTTGGCCACCCCTTCGACGAGCGCGAGGACCTGGCTGGTCGTGTACTCCCGCCAGACGCCGTTCTCCTGCTTCTCGATGAGCACCTTGTCCGGCGACTCCGTCGCCTGGGCGATGAGGAGGTCGCTGATGCTCGTCGACGGGTCGGACGTCACGGCTAGCGGAACGTGGAACTCGTCCATACTGACTCCAGTGGCAGCGGTCGGAGGGGATGCCTTCCGACCACACGATATGGCAGAACGGCACGACGTGGGGAGCGGCGGTGCGCCGAACGCGTCCGGACGGTGCCCCAGGACAAGGAAGACGGGTGAAGCGATGACGGCGATCGGGGTCGACATCGGAGGGACGAAGATCGCGGCCGGGCTGGTCGACGACTCCGGGCGGGTGCTCGCCCAGACACGACGGGCGACGGACGCGACCGACCCGGAGGCGATCGAGAGCGCGGTGATCGCTGCCGTCGCCGAGCTGCGCCCCGGCCACGACGTCACCGGTGTCGGGGTCGCGGCCGCCGGCTTCGTCAGCCCCGAGCGCGACGGGATGCTCTTCGCCCCGAACATCGCCTGGCGCGACTACCCGCTGCGCGAGCGCCTGTCCCGCGGCATCGACCTGCCCATCGTCATCGAGAACGACGCCAACGCGGCCGGCTGGGCGGAGTTCCGCTTCGGGGCCGGGCGCACCGCCCGGTCGATGGTCATGCTCACCCTGGGCACCGGGCTCGGCGGCGCCATCATCCTCGACGACCGGCTCATCCGCGGCGCGTTCGGCGCCGCGGGTGAGCTCGGCCACATGCGGGTGGTGCCCTCCGGCCACTACTGCGGCTGTGGGCACGAGGGCTGCTGGGAGATGTACGCCTCCGGCCGGGCCCTGACCCGGGCAGCCCGGATGGCGCTCATCACCGACGAGGACCGCGCCGGTCGGCTGCGCGAGCTGGCGGAGGCGGACGGCACCAAGGTCAAGGGCCAGCACGTCACCCAGGCCGCGGGGGAGGGCGACCCGCTCGCCCGGGAGCTGGTCGAGGAGCTCGGCCGGTGGCTCGGCGCCGGCATGGCCGACCTCGCCGCGGTCCTCGACCCCGAGCTGTTCGTCGTGGGCGGGGGAGTCGCCGAGACCGGGGACCTCGTGCTCGAGGCCGCCCGCGCCTCCTTCCGCGCGCAGCTCTCCGCCCGCGGCTACCGGCCCGAGGCGCGCATCGAGCTCGCCGAGCTCGGCAACGAGGCGGGGATCGTCGGGGCTGCGGACCTCGTGCGGCACTGAGCCGCAGGCCGGCCCGCGGGTCAGACGACCGCGCCGTCGTCGTGGTCGTCGACGTCCCGACGGGCCGGCATCCGCCACAGGAGCAGCCCCAGGCCGATCGCGAGAGCGCCCGCGGCGGCGAGCCACACGAGCCCCGGGGCGCCGCGCCACAGCAGGACGCACACGACCATGAGGGCGATCCCGCCCAGCGCGCTCACCCAGCCGAGGACCACGACCGGCTCGGCGCGGGCCAGCGGGTCGGGGTCGGGCGCGACGAAGCCGTCGACGAGGTCGCGTGCGGGGTCGTCGTCCTCGTCGTCGGTCTCCGGTGCGGGGCTGTAGTCGCGCGGCCCGGGCGCCGGTGTGAACGACGCGGGCGGCGGCTGGGCGGCCGAGGTGGCGGCAGCGTCGTCCTCCTCGTCGTCGTCCGGGGGCAGGCGGAGCTCACCGAGCCGGGCGGTGAGCTCGGCCCACTTCGCGTCGAGGTCGTCGTCGGGGACGTTGCCGCCCTCGGCGGCACCCCGGGTAGGACCAGCCATGCACAGCACTCTAGAGTGCTGCGCAGGGCGCGGCCGACATGGGCCGCCCGAGAATCGCAGAAGGAGCGGCCCGGTGTTCTACGGCTTGATGAAGGCGACGCTCGGCACCGTCCTGCGGGTCTTCTACCAGCCGTGGATCCGGGGCGCGGAGCACGTGCCCGACGAGGGCCCCGCGATCCTGGCCAGCAACCACCTCGCGGTCATCGACTCCTTCTTCCTCCCGCTCATGCTGCGCCGCCCCGTGGTCTTCCTGGGCAAGCAGGACTACTTCACCGGCCGCGGCATCAAGGGCCGGCTCGTGGCCGGCTTCATGCGCGGGGTCGGCACCATCCCCGTCGACCGCAGCGGCGGCCGGGCGAGCGAGGCGGCGCTGCGCACCGGCCTGCGGCGGCTGGAGGAGGGCGAGCTCTTCGGCATCTACCCCGAGGGGACCCGCAGCCCCGACGGTCGGCTCTACCGGGGCAAGACCGGGGTCGCGCGCCTCGCGCTGCAGTCGGGAGCACCGGTGATCCCGGTCGCGATGATCGGCACGAACATCGCCCAGCCCATCGGCACCCGCATCCCGCGGCTGCGGCCGATCGGCGTCGTCATCGGCAAGCCGCTGGACTTCAGCCGCTACGCCGGCCTGGAGGAGGACCGCTTCGTCCTGCGCTCGGTCACCGACGAGATCATGTACGAGATCATGCGGCTCTCCGGCCAGGAGTACGTCGACGTCTACGCCTCCACGGTCAAGGCCCGGGCCGCGGCGGAGCGGCCCGTGGGCGGCCCCGCCGCCCCGGGTGGTCGCCGCGCACCGGGGACCGGCGTGCCGGAGCCCACCGCGCAGGAGCTCGCCGAGGGCAAGGAGCGGCTGGAGGCCGCGATGCAGGAGAGCACGGAGGACGACGAGCGCCCCGGGAGGTGACGGCGGACCACCCCGCGGCGTCATTACACTGGGCTGCGCGTGCGAGCGCACCTGCTCGCCTCCGCCCCCGTTCGACGAAAGGTTCCTGATGCCCGTTCGCCGTGTCGCACTGCTCACCGCAGGTGGCTTCGCCCCCTGCCTGTCCTCCGCGGTGGGAGGCCTGATCGAGCGCTACACCGAGGTGGCGCCGGACGTGGAGATCATCGCCTACCAGTACGGCTACCACGGTCTGCTGACCGGCAACAAGATCGTCTTCGACGACGAGGCCCGGGCCCGCGCGGGTGTGCTGCACAAGTTCGGCGGCAGCCCCATCGGCAACAGCCGCGTCAAGCTCACCAACGTGAAGAACCTGGTCGAGCGCGGCCTGGTCAAGGAGGGTGACGACCCGCTCAAGGTCGCCGCCGAGCAGCTCCGCGCCGACGGCGTGGACGTCCTCCACACCATCGGCGGGGACGACACGAACACCACCGCCGCGGACCTGGCCGCCTACCTGGAGGAGAACGGCTACCACATGGCGGTGGTCGGCCTGCCCAAGACCATCGACAACGACATCATCCCGATCCAGCAGTCGCTGGGCGCCTACACCGCCGCCGAGCAGGCGAGCCGGTTCGCGCAGAACATCATCGGCGAGCACCGCTCCAACCCGCGGATGCTCATCATCCACGAGGTCATGGGCCGCCACTGCGGCTGGCTCACCGCGGCGGCCGCCCAGGACTACCACCGCTGGGTCGCCGAGCAGCCCGAGTGGAACCCGAGCGCCGGGCTCGTCAAGGAGCGCTGGGACGTCCACGCCGTCTTCCTGCCCGAGATGAAGATCGACCTGGAGAGCGAGGCCCAGCGCCTGCGGGGCGTCATGGACGAGCTGGGGAACGTCAACATCTTCCTCTCCGAGGGTGCCGGTGTGCCGGAGATCATCGCCGAGCTCGAGGCCAAGGGCGAGGAGGTCCAGCGTGACCCCTTCGGCCATGTCAAGCTCGACACGATCAACCCCGGCCAGTGGTTCGGCAAGCAGTTCGCCGAGCTCATCGGCGCGGAGAAGGTCATGGTGCAGAAGTCCGGCTACTTCTCCCGCTCCGCCCCGGCGAACGAGCGCGACCTCGAGCTCATCCGCACGATGGTCCACAAGGCCGTGGACAGCGCGCTGGCCGACGTCTCCGGCGTCGTCGGGCACGACGAGGAGAACGGCGGGGAGCTGACGACGATCCCGTTCCCGCGGATCGCCGGTGGCAAGGCCTTCGACATCACCCAGCCGTGGTTCACCGAGCTCATGGCGAGCATCGGCCAGGACGTCGCCCCGGCCGACCCCGTGGAGCACTGACCGGACCTGTCCCGGACGCCGCCGGCCGCCCGTTTCCCACGGTGCGGACCGGCGGCGTTCCACGTTCCGGACCTCCCGTATCCTGGCGGGCGTGAGTATCGAGGCAGATCCCGCGGTCCTGCGCGGGTTGGACAAGTGGCGAGAGCTCCCGGCTTCCCAGCAGCCGCTGTGGCGCGACGTCGACGAGCTGCGGGCGGTCACCGAGCAGCTGGCCGCCTCCCCGCCCCTGGTCTTCGCCGGCGAGGCGGACAAGCTGCGCGAGCAGCTGGCCAAGGCGTCCCGCGGTGAAGCGTTCCTGCTCCAGGGCGGCGACTGCGCCGAGACCTTCGCCGAGTCGACGATCGCGGACAACATCCGCAACAAGATCCGCACCATCCTCCAGATGGCCGTCGTGCTCACCTATGGCGCCAGCCTCCCCATCATCAAGATGGGGCGCATGGCGGGGCAGTACGCCAAGCCGCGGAGCAACGACATCGAGGTCCGCGACGGGGTGGAGCTGCCCGCCTACCGTGGTGACGCCGTCAACGGCCACGCCTTCACCGCCGAGGCCCGGGTGCCCGACCCGAACCGGCTGCTCACGGCCTACCACCGCTCGGCGACCACGCTCAACCTCATCCGTGCCTTCACCTGGGGCGGCTTCGCCGACCTGCGCCGCGTCCACGAGTGGAACCGCGGCTTCACCTCCAACCCGGCCTACAAGCGCTACGAGGCCCTCGCCTCGGAGATCGACCGTGCCATCCGCTTCATGGCGGCCGCCGGCGCCGACTTCGACGCGCTGAGGACGGTGGACTTCTACTCCAGCCACGAGGCGCTGCTCCTCGACTACGAGCGGGCGATGACGCGGATCGACTCGCGCACCGGGCAGCCGTACAACACCTCGGCGCACTTCGTGTGGATCGGGGAGCGGACCCGGCAGCTCGACGGCGCCCACGTCGACCTGCTCTCCCGGGTGCGCAACCCGATCGGGGTCAAGCTCGGCCCGACCACCACCCCGGAGACGGCGCTGGCACTGCAGGAGAAGCTCAACCCGGAGGGGGAGCCCGGCCGGCTCACCTTCATCACCCGGATGGGTGCCGAGCGCATCCGCGAGACCCTGCCGCCGCTGCTCAAGGCCGTGAGCGAGCACGGCAGCCCGGTGACGTGGGTGTGCGACCCGATGCACGGGAACACCTTCGCCTCCCCCAACGGGTACAAGACCCGCCGCTTCGACACGGTGCTGGACGAGGTCCGGGGCTTCTTCGAGGCCCACGACGCCGCCGGGACGGTGCCGGGCGGGCTGCACGTCGAGCTCACCGGCGACGACGTCACCGAGGTGCTCGGCGGCGGGGAGGAGATCGACGAGGGCGCGCTCAGCCGGCGCTACGAGACCCTTGTCGACCCGCGGCTCAACCACCAGCAGTCGCTCGAGATGGCCTTCGCGGTCGCGGAGATGCTGCGAGGCGCCTGAATGACGACGCTGCGGGGGGCGTGATGAGCACCGTCGGTGCGATCGAGCTGCCGCCCGACCGGAGCCTGCCCCCGGGGCAGTACCTCGTGGCCCAGGCACCGGTCATGCACTACGGGCCGGTGCCGCGGCCGCGGCCGGAGCGCTGGGACTTCGCCATCGGCGGGCTCACCCGCGACGGTGCCGAGCACCGCTTCTCCCTGGAGGAGGTGCTGGCGATGCCGCCGCTGGAGGTGGTCGCCGACCTGCACTGCTCGACGCGGTGGAGCACCCTGGACGAGCGCTGGTCCGGCGTCGCCGCGCGGGCCCTGGTCGAGGCCGTCCCGCCGGCCGACGGCATCGAGGACGTCCTCGTCTTCGCCGAGTTCGGCTACAGCGCGAACATCAAGGTCGAGGACCTCATGTCCGGCCGGGCGGTGCTCGCCACCCACCACGACGGCGAGCCGTTGAGCCAGGAGCGGGGTGCCCCGCTGCGGCTCATCCTGCCGCACCTGTACTCCTGGAAGGGGCCGAAGTGGGTGCGCGGCTGGCACTACACGGCCGCCCCGCAGCGGGGCTTCTGGGAGGAGCGCGGATACCACCTGCGCGGGGACGTCTGGCGCGAGGAGCGGTACGCCTACCAGGAGTGACCCGGCCGGCGTAGCGGCGTCGGGGCGGGGGCGTCCGCCCGCGCCTCAGCCCGTCCCCTCGCCGAAGTCCGCGGCGTATGCAGCGGCGGCGGCGAGCGAGTCCATCGCGAACGTCACGTGCCCGACCGCGACGGAGTCACCCACGGCCGCCCTCACCGCGGCCGCGTCCGCGGGGGTGAGCCCGCCGCACAGTTCGATCAGCCGGACGCCCTCGGCGGCGAGCTCACGTGCGACGCCCGGGACGGCGGCGGCGTCCGGGACGGGGACGAGGATCGAGGTGACGCCGTCGCGGGCGACGACGGTCCGGTCGGACGTCGGGTCCGTCCCGGGGTGCTCGTAGATGTAGGCCCAGCGCATGGGATGGTCGTCCTCTCTGCGGGAAGCGGATTTTCGAGGTGTCAGCCGCGGACGGCGCGGAAGACGAGGATTCGTGAGGCGTCGGTGACCGGCCCGCCGTCCCAGTCACCGTCGACCTGCACGCGGGAGAAACCCGCTGCGAGGAGGTGTGCGGTGAGCTCGGCGGCGGTGCGGAAGTGTAGGACGCTCGTGTAGACGCGGTCCTCGCCGTCATCGATGACGTTGTGCGCGTCGAGCACGACCCGGCCTTCCTCGGCGACGGTGACCTCGAGCCACTCGCGGAGGCGTCCGAACGGCGTCCGGCGTTCGCCCTCGGTGGCCGGTCTGGTCCACTCCTGCCACGCCCGACGGGCGGGGTTGCGGCTCTCGAAGGCGAGCACGCCGCCGGGCCGCAGCGCGTCCGCCACGTGGCGGAGTGCGGCAGGCAGGCCGTCGGTGGAGATGTGCTGGACGGCGTTGCCGGTACACACGACGAGGTCGATGTCACCGGTCGGCGGGATCGTCGCGGCGTCGCCGAGCACCCAGCGGACCCGCTCGCTGCCCGGCTGCCGCCGGGCGAAGTCGAGCATCGTCGGGCTCGGGTCGACGCCGGTCACCCTCCGGCTGCCGGTGGCGAGCGCCCGGGTGAGCAGCGCGGTGCGGCACCCGAGGTCGACGACGGTCCGGGCGCCGAGCGCGTCGGCGAGCTCGCGGTAGTACCGGTGGTCGCGCCCGGCCGGGTTGTCGGTGTCGTACAGCGTCACCAGGTCGGGGTCGCGGTAGGGGTCCGGGAGGTCCACGTCTCGGACCGTACGGTGCCACGCGGACACGGGCCAGGGAAATAGCCGGTGGTCAGCCTGTCCCGTCGAGGACCAGGCGGTGCTCGGTCTGGGCGAGGAACCCGCGGATCGTGTCACGGCTCCTCGTCAGGCAGGCGATGCGGCTCTCGAGGTCGGCCAGCTCCTCGGCGAGCTGCTCGGCGACGCCGTGGCTCGTCGCCCACTTCGTGGTCTTCACCTTCGTCGCCGAGCTGCTGCGGCCCAGCCCGGTGCCCACGCCGGCGCTGCTCCTGGCCTTCGGGACCGTCTCCGCGGGAGGAGTCGCGCTCGTCGGTGCGGCGAGCGACCGCTACCCGGCGGGCGTCCCGGTCACGGTCGCGGCGGGCATGGTCCTCAGCCTCGTCGGCGTGACGGCCGTGGGTGGTTCCGGCGGGCTCGACCTCGCCGTCGTCGTCGCCTGGGGGATGGCGACCGGTGCGGTGGGGCCCGCGGTCCAGGCCGCCGCCATGCGCGTGGCGGGCCCCGAGCACCGGGTGACCGCGGGCACGCTCATGCCGGTAGCGATGAACCTCGGCATCGCGGTGGGCTCGGCGGCAGGCAGCGGCGTCGTCGACCTGTGGTCGACGCGGCCGCTGCCCCTGCTCGCCGTCGTCCCCGTGCTGTTCGCGGTCGGGGGCTTCGCCCTCGTCGGGCGCCTCACCACTCCCGGTGTGCCGGCAGCAGCGTCCCGGGGTTGAGGTTCGCGCCCGGGTCCACGCCCTGCAGGAGCGCGACCTGGAGGTCGACCCCGGCGGGGGAGATGTCCTGCTCCAGCCACAGCGCGTGGTCGGTCCCCACGCCGTGGTGGTGGGAGATCGTGCCGCCGTGGTCGACGAAGGCCTGCTGGATCGCCTTCTTCACCACCCAGTAGCGCCGCAGCTGCTCGTCCATGTCCATGGTGCCGGGGACGAAGGCGAAGGTGAAGTACAGGCACGCGCCGGAGTGGTAGCTGTGCGACAGGTGGCACATGATGTAGCCGCGCACGCCCAGGGAGTCGAACGCCTGCCGTGCCGCGCGCATCGTCCGGTGGTACACCTCCATGAGGCGCGACCACGGCATCGCGGTCTCCGAGACGTCGGCGAGCGCGCCGATGTCGAGGAGGAAGTCGCGGATGTAGGGCGTGTCGAACTTCTTCTGGTCGTACAGCGCACCGGGGCCCTTGCCGAGCTTGATCCCCCCGTGCTTGCGCACGATCCGGCCGACGATCGCCTTGTCGGCCTTGACCCGCGCGCTGCCGCCCTCGTAGCCGACGTAGCTCAGGCACACCTTGTCCATGTCCCAGCCGCGCTTCTCCAGGAAGCCGAACAGGCCCTCCTGGACCGCCTTCTTGGCGCCCCGCGAGGCCTTCTGGGTGGAGAAGGAGAAGGCGGTCTCGTTGGCGTCGGAGACCCGGGTGACCGAGGGGTGGGCGTCAGAGACCGAGATCGCGTGCATGGCCTGGATCGCGCTGCCCCAGTTGGGGAACAGGTAGGCGATGATCTCCCGGTTCTCCGGGATCCGGTGGACGTGCACCCACGCCTCGGTGATGACACCGAGCCGGCCCTCGGAGCCGAGGATCATCTCCCGCACGCTGGGCCCGGAGGACGTGCTGGGCAGCGGGCGCAGCTCGACGACCTTCCCGGGCAGGACGACCCGCATCCCGCGGGTGATGTCGGCGATGTCGCCGTACTTGTCCGACTGCATCCCCGAGGACCGCGTGGCGATCCAGCCGCCGAGCGTGGAGTGCTTGAAGCTGTCCGGCTGGTGGCCCATGGTCCAGCCCCGGGCCCCCAGCTGCTCCTCCAGCTCGGGGCCGAGCACCCCGGCCTGGACGCGGGCCAGGCCGGCGTCCTCGTCGACCTCGAGCACCCGGTTGAGACGGCCCAGGTCGAGGGAGACGACGGGGCGCGTCTCGTCGGGGCGGGGGGTGAGGGACCCGGAGATGTTCGAGCCGCCCCCGAAGGGGATGAGGACGGCGTCGGCGGCCACGACGGCGTCGACGACGGCGCGCACCTCGTCCTCGCTGCCGGGGTAGACGACGACGTCGGGTACCCGGGGCAGGTAGCCGGCGCGGATGCGGACGAGGTCGACCAGGCCCTTGCCGTAGGTGTGGATGACGCGGTCCTTGTCGTCGGTGACGACGTAGGAGGCGCCCACGGCCTCACGCAGCGTGGCGCCGAGCTCGGCCGGGAGCCGTGACGGGGGGACGTCGAGGTCGTCGAAGGACGGGGGAGGTGTGCCCGGGGCCGACAGGTCGATGCCGATCTTGTCCATGACGAAGGGCGCCATCCTGGGCTTGTCGCGGTAGTCGAACTTGATGCCCTCGACTCCCCAGCCCCACCACTTCTGGTGCCTCACTCCCGTCACGAAGCCTCCTCCTGGGACCGGCCGGCCTGGCCGCCCCTCCTCGAGTCGCCGACGACGTACGGCGTCTGCATGGTCATCATGGTGCGGATGCGGTCGGCGAGCCGGGTGTTGAACTCGCGGACCGACTCCCCCGAATGCGGGCGCATCGGCCGGCCGACGAGCACCCGGACGCGCGGGCGACCGGGCACCGGCCAGAAGCGCCCCACGGGCATCGCCTCGTAGGTGCCGAGCAGCGCCACCGGCAGGCAGGGCAGCCCGGTCGTGGCGCTGAGCATGGCGGCACCCGGCTTGAAGGTGCGCATGACACCGTCGCGGGAACGGGTGCCCTCCGGGAAGATCATGATCGGCAGGCCGCTGCGCAGGAGCTGCTGGGACAGGCCCTTGCCCTTCCCGCTGCTGCGGCCGCGGTGGATCGGGTAGGTGTTGAAGAACAGCGACGTCGCGGCCTTCGTCCACCAGCGGGCGTAGAAGTAGTCGGCGGCGGCGCCGACGGTGAGCTGCTTCGTCAGCCGGTAGGGCAGCTGGGAGATGACGACGGCGGTGTCGAGGTGGCTGCAGTGGTTGGCGACGAGGATGAACGGCCCGCTGAGCCCCTCGACGTTGTCGGTGCCCTCGACGGTCGTCGACGTCACCGCGGAGACGACCGGTCGCAGGACGAGCCGCTGGGCGATGAACCGCAGCACCCGGTGCCACCGTGCGTGGTACCGCCCCAGCCGCGGCGGCTGCTGGCCGCGGCGGGCGGGAGTCGTTGCGCCTGTGCTCACGACCGTCCTCCCTTGATCAGTGCGGTGACGCGGCGGACGAGCGGCCGCGGGGCGTGTGCGGCGAGGAACGCCAGCACACCGAAACGCTTGGAGGGGATGGTACGGACCTTGCCCCGCTCGACGGCGTCCAGCGCGTCGGCCACCACACGGTCGGCCTCCAGCCAGAGGAAGCCGGGGATCGCGGTGGTGCGGATGCGGGCCCGCTCGTGGAACTCCGTGCGCACCCAGCCGGGGAGCAGGGACATCGCGTGCACCCCGGTCCCGGCGAGCTCGACCGAGAGGGACTCGGAGTAGGTGTCCACCCACGCCTTGATCGCCGAGTAGGCCCCCATCGGGATGCGCCCCGCGACGGATGCGACGTTGATGATGACGCCGTGGCCGCGGGCCACCATCGACCGCCCGGCCGCGTTCCCCAGCACGAGCACCGCGCGCACCATGACGTCCATGGCCCGGTCGAGCTCGGCGACGTCCTCGGTGAGGAGCGGGGTGTGCACGCCGTGGCCGGCGTTGTTCACCAGCACGTCCACCGGCGCAGCGGTGTCCAGCAGCCGCGCGGCGACCGCCTCGACGTCGTCGCGCACGGCCAGGTCCGCCGCGAGCGTCTCCACCTCGACACCGTATCGCCAGCGCAGCTGGTCGGCAGTCTTGGCCAGGCGCTGCTCGTCGCGGGCGACGAGGACGAGTGCGAGCCCGCGCGCGGCCAGGGCCCGGGCGAACTCCAGGCCCAGGCCCGAGGTGCCGCCGGTGACCAGCGCCCGGCCGCGCAGCAGCGTCGGCTCGGGGGCGGACAGGGAGCGGGTCATCGCTGGACCGCCTCCTTCAGGCTGCGCAGGAGGGGGGCGAAGCGGCCCTCCACGGGCGTGGTCCAGGAGTGGACCGGCCACCGCTGGGCCCGCGCGTAGCGGTAGAGCTGGGCGTCGGGGTTGACGACGTTGGGATGACCCACGACCTGGAGCCAGGGCCGGTCGGCGTAGCTGTCGCCGTAGGCGTAGGAGGCCGACAGGTCCAGCCCCTCCTCGCGGGCGTACCGGGTGAGCCAGGTGGCACGCGACTCGCCGACGAGCGGGGAGGTGAGCAGGTGACCGGTCCAGCGGCCGTCCTCGTCCTTCTCCATCTTCCCGGCGACGACGACGTCGAACAGCGGGGCGATGGGCTCGACGAAGACGTCGATCTCCCCGGTGACGAGCACGGTGCGGTGCCCGGCGCGGCGGTGGGCCCGGATCTGGGCGACCGCCTCGGTGAGCACGTCACGGCGCAGCGACTCCTGGACACGCTCGGCGATGGCGGCGCGCAGCTCGGCCTCGTCGGTGCCCGCGTACCGGCGCATGAAGGTGCGGATGAAGTCGCCGCGGTCGCGCATCTCGGCCTGGAGGTAGCGCGGCCCGAGCGCCACGAGGTTGGCCAGCGCGCGGGGCCAGCCCGCGGGCGGCCGGGTGGCGAGCTCGACCCACAGGTACTGCTCGACGAGCGTGGCGGCGATGACGGTGCGCTGCAGGTCGAAGACCGCGACGACGTCGCTGCGGCGGGGCAGCTCGGTCTGTCGGCGGGGTGTGCTGCGCGGGCGCTCCTGGCGCATGAGCCCGGGCACGCCCGGGATGTGGACCTTCTGGAGGTAGTGCTGCCAGTCGATCTCGGTGACGTCGAAGCCGTGTTCGGTACGCCGCTCCGGGGGCAGCGACTCGTGCAGCGCCCGGGTGCGCGCGTCGTCGAAGACGACCTCGATCTGGGTGTAGGGCTGGTAGAGGGAGGTGAACTTGCGCAGTGTGTCGAGGTCGCGGCGGGCCTTGTAGACCGTGGAGATCCACTCGCGGGTGCGGGGCCGGGCGGGCAGCCGGCCCAGCGCGCGGTCGGCGAGCTCGACGGCCTGCTCGCGGCGGCGCAGCGCCCGCTCCACCGCGCCGCGGTGCGGGAAGGACCACGCGGGGACCGAGACGTGCGAGCCGCTGGAGTCACGCAGCGGGTTGGCCGAGAAGTACTCCCGCACGTACTGGTAGAGCTTGCCGAAGCGCAGCGGGTTGGTGATGCCCGAGGAGACCTGGAAGTACTGCGCGTGGCCCGCCTCGGGCGGGGCCGCCGCGGCGGCGAGGATGGCGTTGACGACGAAGTCGACCGGGATGACGTCGAGGACGGTGTCGGCCAGCGCCGGGAACTCGGGCAGGAGGCCGCGCCCGTAGGCGGCGATGAGCGGGTCGGCGACCTTGAACCCGTCGATCCAGCCGGGGTAGGGGTGGCGCAGCGAGGACTCGATGATGGTCGGGCGCACCACCGACAGGCGGTGCCCCCCGCCCTGCCACAGCTCCTCGGCGACGCGCTCGCCCATCGCCTTGGTGAAGGTGTAGACGTCCGGCCAGCCCAGGGACATCGCCCGGGTGCGGCCGTGGGAGACGAGCTGGTCGCGCACCCAGGCGGCGCGGGCGGCCTCGGCGGCCTCGGCGACGGCACGCGGTCCGGCGCGGCGGTGCTCGGCGTCCGCCTTGCGCAGGAGCGGGCCCAGGACGTCGGGACGGCGCGAGGCCTCCTCGGCCTCGGTGCGGGCGGTGAGGGCGGAGCGCAGCTCGGCGCGGTGGTCGACCTCGTGGTCGAGGCTGCGCTCCTCGGCCACGCCCTTGCGCAGCCCGGCGACGTAGCAGGTGGAGACGTGGACGACGTGCGGGTCGGAGCCGGTCTCGAGGAGCCGCTCATAGAGGTTCAGCGGGCCGGCGACGTTCGCCAGGAAGGCCTCGTCGACCGGCAGGTCGAAGGACACGCTGGAGGCGGAGTGGACGACGACGTCGAGGTCGTCCGGCAGCGGGGGGACGTCCTCGAGGTCCCCGGGGACGACCGTGACGCGGTCGTGGAACGCGGCCAGGGCGTTCTCCTCGCCCACGGACTCCCGCCACCGGCGGAAGACGGGCTTGCGCAGGAGCTTCTCGGCCCGGCGCTGGGCGGTGAGGTCGCCGCGCGGACGGACGAGGATGCTGATCCGGGTGCTCGGGTAGGCGGACAGCAGCTTCTCGACGACGGCCTGGCCGACGAAGCCGGTCGCGCCCGTGACGAGGACGTGCGCGTGCTCCAACGGTGAGTGCATTTGCTGAACTCTAGCGCTGTGTGGCGGCTCACCAGAACAGGCCGGTGGACGGCGAGCCGCGGACGGGCGGTCACACGACGGTGAGGGTGACCGTCGTGCCGGGGACGGCCAGCTCCCCGGCCGCCGGGGACATGCTGCGGACGGTGCCGAAGATGCCGCCGAGCACCCGCTCGATCTCGACCTCGAAGCCGGCGGCGCGCAGCTCCTCGGCGGCGGCGTCGACCTGACGCCCGACGAGGTTGGGCAGCTCGACCGGCTGCGGGCCCAGGGAGACGGTGATGGTGACGTCGTCACCGCGGTAGACCTCGACGCCGTCGCCCGGCGAGGGGGACTGGCTGATCACCCGCCCGGCCGGGACGCTGGGGTGGTGGCTCTCCTCGACCACGGCCCCCAGGCCGGCGGAGTCGAGGTCCGAGACGGCCGTCTCCTGGTCCGCCCCGACGACCGAGACGAGCTCGACAGGTTCCCGGCCTGCTGACACGACGAGGTCGACCGGCTGGTTGTAGGGGATGACCTCACCGGCGGCCGGGGTGAGGGAGATCACCTGGCCCTGGGGCACCTCGTCGTCCCAGGGGGTGTCCACCGTGCCGACGGTGAGCTGGGCGTCGGTCAGCGCCGAGACGGCCTCCTCCTGGGTGAGCCCGGCGACGTCCGGCACCTCGACCATGAGGATGCCGCGGGAGACGTGGAGGGCGACGCTGCCGTCCCGGTGGACCCGCTCACCCGGACCCGGGTCGGCGGCGAAGACCTCGCTCTCGGGTGCGGTGTCGTGGTGCTCGCGCTCGACGGTCAGGTCCAGCCCGGCCTCGGTGAGGAGGTCGACGGCCTGGTCCTCGGTGAGGCCCACGACCTCGGGCACGGTGAGGTAGGCGCCCGGGCCCTGCGTGAACCACCACCATCCCCCGGCCCCGCCGCCGAGGGCGAGCAGGAGGAGCGTGCCCAGGAGCACGGCGGTGCGCCGACGGCGGCGCGGACGGCGCTGCCGGGGAGCGTCCGGCTCGGCGTCGCCCGGGGCGATCGCCCCGATCGGCAGCGCGACGGTGCTGCCCGAGAGCGGGGTGAGGGCGGTGGCCCCGGGGTCGGTGTCGTCCTCGGTCTGCTCGGGCGGCTCGGCGGGGTCGACGTCGGCCCGGCGCGCGAGGTCGGCGTCGTCGAGCGCGGCGCGGGTGCGGCGGAGGAGGGCGAGCGCGGCGTCGGCGTCGGCGGGGCGGTCGGCGGGGTCCCGGGCGGTGAGTGCGGCGACGAGCTCGTCCACCTCGGCGGGCAGCCAGTCCACCCGGGAGGAGGGGAGCGGGACGCCGTCGTTGACGTGCTGGAACGCGACGCGGATCGGTTGGTCCGCCACGAAGGGCTGGCCGCCGGTGACGAGCTCGAAGAGGACCACCCCGACGGCGTAGACGTCGGCGCGGGCGTCGGCCACCCCGGAGGTGACGATCTCCGGGGCGAGGTAGGCCACCGTGCCGAGCACGGTGCCCGTCGAGACCATCGTCGCCTCGGAGACGGCCCGGGCCAGCCCGAAGTCGGTGACCTTGGGGCGCCCCGACCGGTCGAGGAGGACGTTCTCGGGCTTGACGTCCCGGTGGACCATCTGCTCCCGGTGCGCGCAGGCCAGGGCCTCGAGGACGTCCTCGGTGAGATCGAGCGCCCGGCCGAGCGGGAGCGCGCCGGTGCGGCGCAGCTCGGTGCGCAGGTTGTGACCCGTGATGAGCTCCATCGCCAGGTAGCTGGCGTCATCGGTGTGCCCCTGGTCGTAGATCGCGACGATCCCGGGGTGGTTGAGCCGCGCCGCCGCCCGTGCCTCGCGCCGGAAGCGGGCGACGAAGTCGGCGCTCTCCGCGAGGTGCGGGTGCATGACCTTGAGCGCCACCGTGCGGTCGAGGCGGCGGTCGAGCGCGCGGTACACGGTGGCGGTCCCACCGCGGGCCACGCGCGAGCGCACCTCGTACCGGCCGTCCAGGACACGGCCGAGCATGGGGTCGCTCACGGTCCGCTGCACGGCCCCGAGTCTAGGGTGGGGCCGGCCCTCCGGGCGGGAGGTGGCTCGGTGAGGCGGCGCGGGCGTCGTGTCCCGCGCGGGTCAGAACTGCCGCATGAGGCTCTTGATCCCGGCCACGTAGTTCCGGGTGTCGGAGTACATGCCGTTGCGCAGCACCCCGGCCAGCCCCTGGTAGTACCCGGCGATCGCGGTGTCGAGGTCGGGTGCGGTGCGGACCAGCTGGCGCAGGATGGCAACCCCGGCGGTGACGTTGTCCTGCGGGTCGAGGAGGTTGAGCCGGCGCCCCACGAGGGTGGAGGCCCACTCACCCGAGCTCGGGATGACCTGCATGACGCCGACCGCGTTGGCGGGGGAGACGGCGCGGGCGTCGAACCCGGACTCCTGCTGCGCGACGGCGAGGGCGAGGGCGGGGTCCACCCCCATCCGCTCCGCGGTGGCCCGCACCATGCTGCGCATCTGGGCGCGGGAGGGGACGTCCATCGAGTTGAGCGTCGCCTTGTTGGCGTTGGCCGCCGAGACGACGTCGTCGGCGTAGGTCCGGCCGAGGAACGTGTCGCCGACCAGCTGCCCGCCGGCCGCACCGGGGATGGTGAGCCGCTGCCCGATGGTGATACGGCCCGCGTCGCGCAGGCCGTTGGCCGAGGTGATCGCCGAGACGGTGGTGCCGTACTGCGAGGCGATACCGCTGACGGTCTCCCCGGAGCGCACGATGTGGGTCCGGGCCGCGGCGCGGGAGCTCGTCGGGGTGCTCCGGGCGTTGCTCACCGGGGTGGTGCGTGCGGTGTCCGAGCCCGACCCGCCGGGGATGGTGAGGCGCTGGCCGACGTAGATGAGGCCGGCGTCGCGCAGGTTGTTGGCCGAGGTGATCGCCGAGACGGTGGTGCCGTACTGCTTGGCCAGACCCGAGACGGTCTCCCCCGTGCGCACGACGTGGGTGCGGGCCGCGGTGCTGCCGGACGAGGCGCGGCTCGCCCCGCCGGAGGCGCTGACCGCGCTCGTGGCGCCCGGGATGGTGAGCCGCTGGCCGATGACGATGAGGGCCCGCGAGTCGAGCCGGTTGGCGGCGACGATCTCCGCGACGGTCGTGCCGTAGCGCTTCGCCAGCGCGGAGACGGTGTCCCCGGCGACCACGGTGTGCGTCGTGGTGGTCGTGGTGGGGCGCGGTGCCTCGGTCCGGGCGCCGCTCCCGGCGGCCGACGGCAGGCGGAGCACCTGGCCGACCTTGATCAGGGCGTCCGGGCCGAGGTTGTTCGCGGCGACGATCGCCGCGACGCTCGTCCCCGTCCGGGCCGCGATGGCGCTGACGGTGTCGCCCGCCCGCACCCGGTAGGTCGCCGTGGGTACGGCGCGGGGGAGGGTCGGGACGCTCAGCGCGGTCGCCCCGACGGTCTGCGTCGCGGGGACGGTCGCTGCGCCGGCGGGCACGGCCATCGCCGCGACGGTGGTCGCCGCCAGCGCGAGACTGACGCCGGTGCGACGTGCCGGACGGCGGGTGTGCGCATGTGCCTTCATCGGTCCTCCACGACATGTCTCGGCGGCATGCATGTCGGGCCGCCCGTGACTGTAGTGACTGGTGTGATTGTTGTTAACGGTGTGACACTAGCGTTATCCACCCGTGACGTAAAGGCGAGTCGAGACGACGCACCCGGCCGGGACGCCGCACGGGCGGCACGTCAGTACGCTGCTGGGATGACCGACGCATCCGGCACCCGCTGGTACTCCCTTCCCGAGGTGGCCGAGATCCTCGGCATCCGCCTGCGGGACGTGCGCACCCTGCTCCGCGACAACGCGCTCGCCGCCAGCCGCCGCGGGCGTGAGGACGGCCCTGTCCTCGTGCCCGCGGACTTCCTCCTCACCGCCGAGGACGGCGCGGCCCGCCCGGGGCCCGTGCCCGCGCTGCGCGGCACCCTCATCCAGCTCCAGGACGGCGGCTTCACCGTCGAGGAGGCGGTGGAGTGGCTGCTCACCGAGCGGGAGGAGCTGGGGACCACCCCGATCGCCGCGCTGCGGGCGCGGCGCATCCACGAGGTCCGGCGCGTCGCCCAGACCGTCGCGCTGTGAGCGGCACTGCGCCCGGCGTCTCCTCGGCCGGCCGCAGCGCCGCTCACCGGGTCAGTGGCCCCGGTCGACCCACTCCTGCAGGTAGGGCTTCTCCGCTCCCACCGACGTCGCCTCCCCGTGCCCGGTGAGCACCTCCGTCGACTCGGGCAGGGTGAGGATCCGCTTCCGGATCGAGGCGATGATCGTGGGGAAGTCGGAGTAGGAGCGGCCGGTGGCGCCCGGACCGCCGCGGAACAGGGTGTCCCCGGAGAACAGCACCCCGCCCGGTCCGAGGTCCGGGGCGTGGAAGCACGTGGACCCGGGGGAGTGGCCCGGGGTGTGCACGGCGGTGAGCGTCACCCCACCGACGGTGAACCGCTCGCCGTCGGAGATGTCCCGGTCGGCCCTCGTGCCGGGGTAGACCTGCTCCCAGAGCACGGTGTCCTCCGGATTGAGGTGGACCGGTGCGCCGACCCGCTCGGCGACCTCCCGCACGGCGCGGATGTGGTCGTCGTGGCCGTGGGTGAGGAGGATCGCCACGACGCGGCGTCCGCCCACCGCCTCGACGACGGCGTCCGGGTCGTGGGCGGGGTCGATGACGATGCACTCTTCGTCGTCACCCACGATCCACACGTTGTTGTCCACGTCCCACGTGCCCCCGTCCAGCGAGAAGGTCCCGCTGGTGACGAGGTTCTCCACGCGCACGCGGCCGTCCGCGCTGGTCCGTGCTGTCACTGGTGCTCTCCTTCCTGCCCCGGCCGCTCAGGCGCCGGGGGCGGGGTTGATCTCGACGACGGAACGCAGGACCTTCCCGGCCGTCATCTTCGCGAACGCGGCCTCGACGTCGGCGATGCCGATGCGCTCGCTGACGAAGCCGTCGAGGTCCAGGCGCCCGAGGCGGTACTGCTCGACGAGCATCGGGAAGTCGCGGCTGGGCAGGCAGTCGCCGTACCAGGAGGACTTGATCGCCCCGCCGCGTCCGAAGACCTCGTCGAGCGGGATCTCCCAGGCGGTGCCCGGGTCGGGCACGCCGACGAGGACGACGCGCCCGGCGAGGTCACGGGCCGCGAACGCCTGGGCGAAGGTCGCGGCGACGCCCACGGCGTCGATGACGACGTCGGCGCCGAAGCCGCCGGTGAGCTCGCGGATGGCGGCCACCGGGTCCTGCTCGCGGGCGTCGACGGTGTGCGTGGCCCCGAAGCGGCGCGCGGTGGCGAGCTTGTCGTCGTCGAGGTCGACGGCGACGATCGTCGTCGCGCCGGCGAGCGCAGCGCCGGCGACGGCGGCCGTGCCCACGCCGCCGCACCCGATGACCGCGACGGACTCCCCACGCTGCACCTGCCCGGTGTTGACGGCAGCACCGATACCGGCCATGACGCCGCAGCCGAGCAGGCCGAGCGCGGCGAACTGCTCGGGGGCGACCTCCCCCTCGATCCGCGTGCACTGACCGGCCGCGACGAGGGTCTTCTCCGCGAAGGCGCCGATGCCGAGCGCGGGGGAGAGCGACGTGCCGTCCGGCAGGGTCATCCGCTGCGTGGCGTTGTGCGTGGCGAAGCAGTAGTGGAGCTGTCCCTTGCGGCAGGCCCGGCACTGGCCGCAGACCGCGCGCCAGTTGAGGATGACGCGGTCGCCCGGGGCGATCTCCGTCACGCCATCGCCGACGGCGGCGACGACACCGGCGGCCTCGTGCCCCAGGAGGTAGGGGAACTCCTCGCCCACGGCGCCGACCTTGTAGTGGAGGTCGGTCTGGCACACCCCGCAGGTGACGACGTCGACCAGCGCCTCCCCGGGGCCGGGGTCGGGGACGAGGATGGTCTCGACGGTGGCGGGCTCGTTCCTGGCCTTGACGACGACGGCCTTGACCTCGTGCATGGAGGCATTCCCTTTCGACGACGCTGACGCAGAGGAATGCGCCGGGTGACCGGCGACACAGTCACCATACGATGCGGCTCCGACAGTACCGGGCACCTCGCCGGCTCCTCAGGGCGCCGCGAGACGCGTCAGGAGCGCCGCGAGGTGAGCAGCCGTGCCAGCTCGGTGAGGCTCTCCCGGCTGGCCGGTGGCAGCTCCAGCGCCTCCAGCGCGGCGAGGCCCTCCTCCAGGTGTGCGGCGATGAGCGACTCGTGCTCGTCGACCGCGCCGGTGGCGTGGAGGATGTCGCGCAGCTCGGCGACGTCGTCGGCGGTGAGGTCGGGGCGGCCCACGCTGCTGTGCAGGCGCTCCCGCTGCCGGCTGTCGGCACGGCGCAGGGCGAGGGCGAGCAGGACGGTGCGCTTGCCCTCGCGCAGGTCGTCACCGGCGGGCTTGCCGGTGACCTCGGGCTCTCCGAAGACGCCGAGCACGTCGTCGCGCAGCTGGAAGGCGATGCCGAGCGGCAGGCCGACGGAGCGCAGGCCGGCCAGCGCGTCGTCGTCGGCGCCGGCGAGCGCGGCGCCGAGCACGAGCGGGTGCTCCACGCTGTAGCGCGCGGACTTGTGGCGGACGACGGTCAGCGACCGGTCGACGTCGTCCTGCGAGCTCCACGGCAGCACCTGGGAGCGCACGTCGAGGTACTGGCCCACGGCCACCTCGGCGGTCATGAGGTCCCAGGTGGCCCGGGCGCGACGGGACGCGGCGGCGTCGACGAGGTCCCGGGCACGGTCGAGCTCCACCGAGGAGAGGGTGAGCAGGAGGTCGCCGAGGAGGATCGCCCCCGCGGCGCCGTGCCGCTCGGGGTCGCCCTGCCAGCCGTTGGCGGTGTGCTCGGCGGCCATGCGGCGGTGCACGGCCGGCAGCCCGCGCCGCGTGTGCGAGCCGTCCATGAGGTCGTCGTGGGCGAGGGCGGCCCCCTGGAACAGCTCCAGCGCGCTGCCGGCGAGCACGGGGGCGGACCCGGCGACCACCGGCTCGGGGGAGAACGCGGTCCAGCCGGCGGTGCAGAACGCGGCGCGCAGGCGTTTGCCCCCGCCGAGGAGGGCCTCACCCGCGCCGAGGAGCTCGTCCATGCCCGCCAGGCCGTGGAATGGGGCGGTGTGCTCGTGCAGGGCGGCCGTCACACGGTCGGACACGAGCGTGGCCAGGCCGGAGAGGGAGGGTGCCATGGAGCGCAGCCTACGGTGGCCGGCAGTGCTCCACAGCCGACGTCCACGGCAGGTCGTCCACCGGTGGTGGGTGCACCGCGGCGGGCCTCCGCGGCCGGGGTGTGGCATGGGCGTCATGGACACCCCGACGACGCTGCGGATCAGTCGCCCGGACGACCTCCTCGCCGTGCTGCCCTACCGGCTCGGGTTCCGCCCGCGGAACTCCGTGGTCCTGCTCGGCCTGCGCGGTCCGCGCGGGCGGCTGGGCCTCGTCTCCCGGGCCGACCTCGCCGACGTCGGCGACCCTGCGACGGGCACCGGGCTGCTGCGCGACATCGCCGACCTCATGCACGAGGACGGCGCCCGCGACGTCTTCGTCGCCCTCTACTGCGACCTCCCGCGGGACGCGCTCGCCGCGGACCCCGTCGTCGCTCGCGCGCTGACGCACCTGCGCGACGTCACCGGCTGGGCCGACCCGCCCGGCCCCTGGGTGGTCGGGGACCGCACCTACGGCCTCTGGGGCACGGCGCAGGAGTGCGGTCCGGCCACGGGCGAGGTCGCCGACCTGGAACGGGGGGAGGTGGCCGCCACCATGGTGCTCCACGGCCTGACCGTCGCCGCCGACCGGGAGCACCTCGGTGTGCCCCGGACCGGGGACGTCCAGCGGCGCCGGCACGCCTCCCGAGCCGCCCGTGAGGCCCGCCGGGACGTCGCCGTGGTCCGGGCCCGCTGTGGCGGCGGTGCCCCCGTGCCCGGGGCGGTGTTCGGGCTGAGCGACGCCGTGCCCGCCGCCGACCAGGGGGAGATGGAGGTCTGGCGGGAGGGCGAGCTGCGGCGGTGGAGCGCGCTGGTCGCACATGCCCGCCGGGGTGCTGCACTGCCCGCGGACGAGCTCGGTCGCCTCAGCGCCGGCCTGGACGACGAGCTCGTCCGCGACGGCGTTTTGTGCTCGGTGGTCGGGCCGCCGGCGGCCCACCTGCCCGGCCGCGACCCGGTCGGTGGGACGCTCGACCTCGTCATGCTCGCCGGGGCGCCGGAGCCCGACCCGGTCCGGGTCGGGCCGGCCGAGCACGTGCTGCGGGCGCTGGCCGCGTGCGTCCCCCGCCGTGCCGGGGCGCAGGCGCTCGCCGTCCTCGCCTTCCTCGCCTGGTGGCAGGGGGACGGTGCGCGCGCGGACGTCCTGGCCGCACAGGCGCTGCGGGCCGTGCCGGGGACCCGGCTGGCCGAGATCGTCGGGAAGCTGCTCGCGGCGCGGCTGGCCCCCGGGTGGGTGCACGGCGCCGGCAACGCACCGGCCTCCGGGCCGCCGATCCGGTAGCGTCACACCAACGGACGGTCCCGGCACGAGCCGGAGGATGGAGCGCTGATGACGGTTGTCGTGGGCTACCTCGCCACCCCGGAGGGGGAGGCGGCGCTGGAGGCCGGAGTCGCCGAGGCGCGGCGGCGCGACGTCCGCGTCGTCGTCGTCATCTCCCGGCGTACCCGCCACGAGCAGCACGTCGACGTCGACGCCCAGCTCGACTCCCTGCGCGACCGGCTCGACGACGCCGAGGTGGCCTACGAGGTCCGTCAGCTCGGACGCGGCAACGACGTCGCCGCCGACCTCGTCGCCACCGCGCGGGAGACCGTCGCCGAGCTGCTCGTCATCGGCCTGCGGCAGCGGTCCCCGGTGGGCAAGCTCATCCTCGGCTCCAACGCCCAGCGCATCCTGCTCGACGCCCCCTGCCCGGTGCTCACGGTCAAGCCGGACCCGGCCGAGGAGGAGCGGTCCACGTTCTGAGAGACAGCGGGGAATGAACGGTGACGGCGGGCCGTTGTCATCGGTGACAGTCGCGGCTGCCGGACGGTCGCGCCGGCCAGAACCGGCCGTTCCAGAGCCCAGATCTGGGCCCGGCCAGTTATAATTGTAGCCAGCGCACCGGCGAGCAGCCGGAACCCCAATCCCCTCCGAAAGGCTCTCTGTGTCGACGCACGCCCGAAGCACCTCCCGCACGTCCGCCGCGAGCGCCACCACCGGCCAGAGCGGCGCGGCTGCGGTGGAGGAGACCACGAGCACCCGCACCGCGCGGTCGACCGCCACGAAGCCCAAGGCCAAGGCGGCCTCGTCCGCCGCGAAGAAGAGCACCACCAGGTCCACGACGAAGAGCGCCCCCGCGAAGAAGTCGGCGGCCGCCAAGAAGGAGACCGCGACGAGCAGCAAGCGGGCCAAGCGCACGAAGGCCGACGAGAAGGCCGACCTCAAGGCCGTGCCCGACGTCGAGGAGACCGAGGAGACCGACGTCGACCCGGCCGAGCTGGAGGGCGACGCCGCGGACGAGACCAAGGAGTCCGGTTTCGTCGTCTCGGACGCCGACGACGACGACGCCCCGGTCCAGCAGGTCGTCACCGCCGGTGCCACCGCCGACCCGGTCAAGGACTACCTCAAGCAGATCGGCAAGGTCGCGCTGCTGAACGCCGAGCAGGAGGTCGAGCTCGCCAAGCGGATCGAGGCC
>NZ_CALGNQ010000192.1 GCF_937958535.1 uncultured Georgenia sp.
ACCCACGGGATGAGGGAGAACATCTGCACCGACACCTTGTCCGCCGGGACGTGGATCGGGTCCGCCGGCTGCGGCTCGCCGGCCTCCTGGCCGGTGAGGTACTCGAAGCCGGTGGCGACGAAGTCCTCGCCCTGCGGGGCCATGTCGTACTCCATCACGTAATACGCGATGTCGGCGTGCTCCTCGGCCGCCGCCAGGATCTCCTGCAGCGGGACCTCACCCTCACCCAGGTTGGTGAAGGTCGGCCGGTTCCCACCCAGGTTGGTGGCGTCCTTGATGTGGAGCAGCTCGATCCGGTCCCCGTACTGCTCGATGAGCGCCGGCACATCCACCCCCGCGTGCGCCGCCCAGGCGACGTCCAGCTCGAAGGTGACATACCGCGGGTCGGTCTCCTGGACCAGGATCTCCCACGCACTGAGCTCCTGGCCACCGTGGTTGTACACGGTGGTGAACTCCGAGTCGTGGTTGTGGCCGAAGAACTTCCCGACCCCGGCCTCCACGGAAGCCTTGCCGAGGCGGTTCATCGTCTGCGCGGTCTGCAGCACCCGGCCGTAGGTGTTGATCCCCGGGGCGGCGAAGCCGCCCGAGCCGACATACTCCTGGCCCAGGGTCTTGACGAACTCCAGGGTCTGGTCGAAGCCGTCCTCGTCCACGTTGTAGTGCGACGAGGGCACCGCGAGGCCGAGGTCGTCGACCATGGCGCGGAACTCCTCGGCGGTGTAGCCGGAGAAGTTGCTGCCGAAGGGCTCGATGTTCTCCAGCCCGATCTCCGCCAGGCGTGCCAGCACCGGCTCCAGCCCGTCCGCGTTCACCCACGGGATGAGGGAGAACATCTGGACCGAGACCTTGTCCACGGGGACGTGGATCGGGTCGACCGGCGGCTCGGGCTCCTCGTCCTCGACCACCCGGAAGTAGTCGAAGCTCACCGTGGTCGGCGCGTCCTGCTGGGCACCGAGCGCGTACACGCCGGGGCCGACGCCGTCCAGGCGGTCGTTGGTCACCGCGCTGGGCAGGTCCTGCCAGCTCTCGCCGTCCGTGGAGAAGGCGCCGGTGAAGGTGTCACCGTCGCGGGTGAGCCGGACGTAGTAGGTGTCGTCCGCCGACAGCGGCAGGCCGATGATGTCGTCCTGCGGCTGCTGGACCACGCCGTCGATCTCGCTGCGCAGCTCCACCCGGATCGGGTTGTTGCCGCCCGCGTAGAGCGGGTCGATCTTGACGTAGTTGTCCTCGTCGGCGCGCACCATGATCCCGCCCTGCTGGTAGGTGCTGGCGAGCTCGGCGGTGAACTTCGTCTCCACGGTCCACTGGTCCCCGGTGAGGACCTTGGACTGCAGGATGTTCGGCACGGGGCTGTTGTTCGTGCCGTAGAAGTCCGCGTCGGTCGTGGTCACGTGGTACGCACCGTCGCTCACCTCGGCGAGCGTCGGGTCGTAGTCGATGATCTCCCAGCGGCAGGGGTCGACGGCGGTGCCGTCGAACTCGTCGTTGGGCGAGACCTCGGCGTCCGGGTCCTCGCAGACGGGGACCTCGGGCTCGGTGGTGCCGGAGGCGAGGAAGGTCAGCGCGTCGAGGTCGACGCCACCGGTGGTGGTCACGACGACCGCGCCGGAGCCCTCGGGGATCTCCGTGAGGGTGGTGGTGACCTCCTCCCAGCCGTCGGCGCCGGTGAACTCGAGCTCGGCGAAGGCCGCGTCCGCACCCGCCCAGGTGAGGGAGATGGTTCCCTCACCGGAGCCGCGGGCGGTCACGGTGTCGATGGTCTCGCCGGTCGGCGCGTGCGTGAAGGCCATCGGCCGGAAGGTGAGCGAGTCACCCTCGTCGAAGTCCGTCACGTACTTGCCGGCGCTCGCCTCGGTGTCCTCGACGACGGTCACGCCCTCGGCGGCGTCGTACCACTCGGCCTGCTGCACCTCGGGCTTGAGGATGAGGGTCGTCTCGCCGGTGGTGGCGGGGACGTCGCCCTGCGGCTCGTCGGTGTAGTTGACGACGAGGGTGCCGAAGATCTTCTCGCCCTCACCGTGCTCCCGAGCGCTCTCGCGCGTCTGGATCGTGAACTCGCAGCCGGTGCCGGAGACCTCCGGGTGGGCGTGCTCGTTGTGGCCCAGGCCGAAGATCCAGTTGACGCGCGAGCAGACCGGCTGGTCGCCGTCCTCGGCATCGTGGATCGAGACGCTGACGGAGAAGGAGTCACCCCAGTCGAAGATGGCCCCGTCGTCGATGTTCAGCGTGATCTCGGGCGCGGTGTTGCCGACGGTGATCTTCCGCGTGGCCAGGCCGAAGAGGCCCTGCGGGTCGGTGGCGCGCAGGACCACGGTGAACTGGCCGCGCTCCGTGTAGGTGTGGGTGACGGTCACGCCCTCGGCGTCGGTCGTGCCGTCGCCGTCGAAGTCCCACTCGTAGGTGAGCTCCTCACCCTCCGGGTCGAAGGACGCGGAGGCGTCGAAGGTGACCTCGAGGGGTGCCTCGCTGCCGGAGGTCGGGTCGGCGGTGAAGGCCGCGCGCGGCGTCTTGTTCTGCTCGTTGTAGTCGATCCGGTAGATGCCGGCCTCGGGGTTCTGGCGGAAGAAGCCCTTGCCGTACTCCATGACGTAGAGGCTGCCGTCCGGACCGAACTCCATGTCCATGATCCCCGACCACTCCGGAGCCGCCTGCTCGTAGAGCGCGGCGTTCGGGAGGAAGTTGTGGATCTTGGTGACCTTGCCATCGCTGCTGAGCTCGTCGAGCTCGAAGACGGCGACGTAGTCCTGGGAGAACTCACCCATGAAGGGCTTGCCGTCCCAGAACTCGGGGAACTTCGTCGGCGACTCGTTGTCCGCGTCGTAGCGGTAGATCGGGCCGCCCATGGGGGCCTGGCCCCAGCCGTCGGTGAAGGTCACCAGCTCGTCCCACGGCTGGTCACCCGGACGGTCGCCGTACCAGATCTGCGGCTCGGTGACCGGCGGGAGCTTCTGCAGGCCGGTGTTCCAGGTGGAGTTGTTCTCCGGGCCTCCGTCGCAGTCGAACCAGTCGCCCGGCGTTCCGGTCGCGAAGTCCCACTCGTTGTAGGCGCCGCCGTCGTTCGGGCCGTGGCAGTAGGGCCACCCGCCGTTCATCGGCTCGGTGGTCAGCTGCCACTCGACGTAGCCCATGGGGCCACGCTCGTCGTTGCGGGAGCCGGCGTCCGGGCCGTAGTCACCCCAGAACAGCGCACCGGACTCGATGTCGTAGTCGATGCGGAAGGGGTTGCGCAGGCCCATGACGTAGATCTCTTCACGGACCTTGTTGCGGACGTCGTCGTACTCCGGGGAGTCGAAGAGGTTGCCCTCGGGGATGGTGTAGGTCCGGCCCTCGCCCGGCTCGGCGCCGTCCTCGATCTCGTCGAGGGGCTTGATCCGCAGGATCGCGCCGCGCAGGTCGTTGGTGTTGCCGGCGCCGCGGCGGGCGTCGAAGCCGGGGTTCATGCCCGGGGCGTTGTTGATCGGGGTGTAGCCGTTGGCACCCGGGGTGCCGGCCGGCGTGTTGTCACCCGTGGAGAGGAAGAGGTTGCCCTCCTCGTCCCACGCCATGTCCGCGCCGACGTGGCAGCACTGACCGCGCTGCGCGTCGACCTTGATGATCTCCTGCTCGCTGTCCAGGTCGAGGCGCTGGTTCTCCTCGTCCCACTTGAAGCGGGCGAGCAGGTTGTAGCCGAGCCACTGGTCCCAGTAGCTCTCGTCCTCGCCCTCGGGCAGCTGCTCGGGAGCCTGCCCCGGGGGCGTGGTCTTGGGGTACTCCACGCCGGTGGGCGAGACACCCTCCATCTCGCGCGGAGCGTAGACGAGGTACACCCACTGGTTCTCCTCGAAGTTCGGGTCGAGGGAGATGCCCTGGAGCCCGTCCTCGGAGTTGGCGTAGACGTCGAGCTCGGCGACGACGGTCGTCTGCCCGGTGGCCGGGTCGGTCAGCCGGACGACGCCGTCACGGGCGGTGTGGAGCACCCGCGAGTCGGGGAGCACGGCGAGGTCGATCGGCTCGCCGGTGTCCTTGGTGAGCAGGATCTTCTCGTAGTTGTCCCAGTTCAGCGCCGGGTCCTCCGCCTGCGCGGGGGTCACCTCCGGTGCTGCTCCGGGGTCGGCGTGTGCGCCGCTCATGCCGAGCGGCAGCACCAGCGCGCCGGCCAGCAGCGCGCTCGCGCCTCGGGTCGCCCAGCGGCGACCCGTTGATCGTTGGACCACGATTCCTCCTTGAGTCGCGCACATCGGGGCGCAGCCGTGCCGGCACTGCGGGCCCGGCCCCGAGGCGTCGGCCGGCGGGAGGTCCGCCACACTGCCGTCACCCCGAGCGATCGGCGGCCTTGTCGCCACCACGCCTCGACGTGCTTCAGATCACGACAGCGCCGACCATAGGTGAGGGCTTCAGGCATCGTCAAGCCAAAAGTCGCGAAGTCTCACCCTTTGTTTGGTACCTCGTGAACCAGGCTTTGCGGCCGTCACTCGCCCTCTGCGGCCGCCGCGACGTAACGTTCCGCGTCGCCGAGGGTGCGGTCGACCATCGTCACGACCACCGAGATCACCTCGGCGGCCGGCGCGAGCGCCGCCGAGGCGGCCAGCAGCCTGCGGGCACCCTCCAGCTCGGCGCGCGCCTGCCCCGCCACCGCCTCCGGAGCCGTCGACCGTGCCAGCTCTCGGCGCAGCACCGCGAAGGTCTCCTCGTCGAGGTCCGGGCGGCCGAGGTGCGGCTCGAGCACCGCCCACACCGGCAGCGTCCGGGCGTGCAGGACGAGCGTCGTCGCCTTGCCCTCACGCAGGTCCGACAGCGCGCTCTTGCCGGTGACCGACTCCGGGACGAACACCCCGAGCAGGTCGTCGACCAGCTGGAAGGCCTTGCCCAGCGCCAGACCCACGGCCTCGACCTCCGCCTGGACCGGTGGCGGGGACCCGGCGAGCACGGCCCCGGCGAGGAGCGGGGCCTGGAAGGAGTAGCGCGCGGTCTTCTCGGCAGCGATGCGCAGCGCATCCTCGAGCGAGAGGTCCTGCAGCCGCAGCGCCCCGGCGACGTCACCGAGCTCCCCCGCGACGCTGACGAACACCGTCTGCCAGAAGACCTCCTGCAGCCTGGCGTGGGCGGTGGCGGGCACCGTGACGGTGGCAACGAGCCGGTGCGCCAGGGAGATGGCCAGGTCGCCCGCGAGGACCGCGGCGGCCTCGGCCAGCCGCTGCTCCCCCGCCCAGCCCGCCCCGGCGGCACGCGCCACCTCGGCCATGCGGGCGGCCAGGTTGGGCTCGCCCCGGCGCATCGTGTCGTGGTCGATGAGGTCGTCGTGCACGAGGAAGCCGGCGTGCAGCAGCTCGAACGCCGCGCCCACCTGGGCGGCGGCCCCTCGCTCCCGCCCGCCGAGAGCGTCGTGGAGCTCGACGACGAGGCGGCCGCGGAACCGTTTGCCGCCGCGCACGGCGCGCCCCAGCTCCTCCCACAGGCGGATGTACAGCGGCCCGTGGGTCGTGGCCTGCGGCAGCACCTCGCCCAGGGCATCGGACAGCACCGCGCTGACGAGGTCGACGGCGGTCGGCGGGGTGTCCACGGCGGCGACCGGTCGCTCGGGCCTAGACTCCACAGCGTCTCCTTCTGCCCACGGCCCGCCGACGACCGACGACGCCGTCGATCGGCCGGTCACGGCAAGAACCGGCAACCGCCAGGGGGCTAGGCCGTGATGTGTTAGCGTCTTTTGTCAAGGTATGCCGCACTAAGGCACACTGTTCACCTTAACAGGCGGAACTTCGGGTGCCATGGACGGTCCCCGACACGCTTACAACGAGGTGATGTGATGTCCCAGGGTAGTGCTGGCGACGACAGGCGGACCGGTATCTGGTTCGTCGGCGCGCGAGGATCGGTCGCGACGACGGCCACGGTCGGTGCCGCGGCGGTGGCCGCAGGGCTCGCGCCGCGTACCGGCCTGGTCAGCGAGCTGGACGAGGTGGCCGTCGCCGGCCTTCCTCCCGTCGAGGGCATCGTCACCGGCGGGCACGACGTCGTCGACACGCCCCTGGCAGATCGTGCCGAGCTGCTCGCCCAGGGTGGGGTCTTCCCCACCTCGCTCGTCGGTGCGCTCGCCGAGCAGCTGGCCGAGGCGGACGCGCGCATCCGCCTGGCCCCGCGGCGCGACACCCAGCGCGCCACGGCCGAGGCGATCGAGCAGGACATCCGCGCCTTCCGCGAGGAGCACGGGCTCGACCGCGTCGTCGTCGTCGACGTGGCGAGCACGGAGCCCCCGGTCGAGCAGCAGCCGGAGCTGGAGACCCTGGCCGCCCTCGAGGCCGCCCTGGACTCCGGCGACGCGCCGCTGCCGCAGAGCTCGCTGTACGCCTACGCCGCCTTCCGCGCCGAGGCTCCACTCGTCTCCTTCACCCCCAGCCCGGGCGCGACGCTCGGGGCGCTGACCGAGCTGGCCAAGCAGCAGGAGCTGCCGTGGGCCGGCCGCGACGGCAAGACGGGCGAGACGCTGGTGAAGTCGGCCCTCGCCCCGATGTTCGGCACCCGCGCCCTGCGGGTGCTGTCGTGGGCGTCGTACAACATGCTCGGGGGCGGTGACGGGAAGACCCTCGCCGACCCGCGCGCGGCGGTCAGCAAGACGACGACGAAGGGGGCCGGGCTCGACGCGATGCTCGGTTACCACGTCGAGGGGCCCATGCACATCGACTTCGTCGAGGACCTCGGGGACTGGAAGACGGCCTGGGACCACATCTCCTTCGAGGGCTTCCTCGGGACCCGGATGACGATGCAGTTCACCTGGCAGGGCTGCGACTCGGCACTCGCCGCGCCACTCGTCCTCGACCTCGTCCGGCTCACCGCCCGCGCCCACGAGCGTGGGGAGAGTGGGGTGCTCGGGGCGCTGGCGTTCTTCTTCAAGGACCCGCTGGGCGCGATGGACCACACGCTGGCCGGGCAGTGGCGCGCGCTGGCCCGGTGGTGCGAGCAGCTGGGTGCCTCGGCATGACCTCCGCCCGCGACATCGCCGAGCTCGTCCGGCTCCCGGCGGCCCTGTCCGTCCCGGGCGACGCCCTGGCCGGCGCAGCCGCGGCCGGCACGCTCGGCTGGCGCACCGCGGTCCTCGCCGGCTCCTCCACCTGCCTGTACTGGGCCGGGATGGCGCTGAACGACTACGCGGACCGTGACCTGGACGCCGCCGAGCGTCCCGAGCGCCCCATCCCCTCCGGGCGGGTGAGCCCGCAGACGGCACTGCGCGTGGCCGGAGGTCTCACCGCGGCGGGGCTGACGCTCTCCGCCCTCGCCGGGCGACGCGCCCTTGCCGTCGCGGTCCCGCTCGCGGGGACGGTGTGGCTCTACGACATGGCCGCCAAGCCCACCCCGCTGGGTCCGGTCGTCATGGCCGCCGCCCGCACTCTCGACGTGCTGCTCGGCGGCTCGGCCGCTCCGCGGCGGGCGCTGCCCGCGGCGCTCGCGCTCGGCGCCCACACGTGCTCGGTGACCGCGCTGAGCCGCGGTGAGGTGCACGGCTCGTCGCCCGGGGTGGCCGGGGCGGCACTCGCCACGACGGCGGGGGTCGCGGCCACCGTCGCCGGGAGCGCCCTGCGACCGGGACGACCGCGCAGCCGGGTGGCACGCCTGGCGTCGGTCGCGCTGGCGGGCAGCTACGCCTACTCGGTCGGGCGGGCGCAGGCCGAGGCCGTACGCACCCCGGACGCGCCCACCGTGCGGCGTGCCACCGGCACCGGGATCCGGGGCATGGTGCCGCTGCAGGCCGCCCTCGTCGCCCGCGGCGGCAAGGCCGCACTCGCCGCGGTCCTCATGGCCGCCGTCCCTGCCATCCGTGCCGCCGCGAAGAGGATCTCACCGACATGACGCTGCGCTTCTCCTACGGGACGAACGGGTTCACCGACCACCGGCTGCCCGACGTCCTCGCCATCCTCGCCGAGCTCGGGTACGAGGGGGTCGCCCTCACCCTCGACCACCAGCACCTCGACCCGTTCGCACCCGGGCTCGCCGCCCGGGTGAGCCAGACCGCCGGGCTCCTCGAGCGTCACGGCCTCGCGGTCGCGGTCGAGACCGGTGCCCGCTACGTGCTCGACCCCTGGCGCAAGCACGAGCCCACGTTCGTCTCCGCCGAACGGCGCGAGGAACGCGCGGACCTCGTCCGCCGGGCGGTGGACATCGCCGTCGACCTCGGCGGCGACGTCGTCCACCTGTGGTCGGGAGTCCTGCCTGCCGGCACCAGCCCGGAGGTCGGCTGGGAACGGCTCGTGTCGGGGCTGGCTCCCGTCGTCGAGCACGCCGAGGCCGCCGGTGTCCGGCTCGCCTTCGAGCCGGAGCCCGGGATGTTCGTCGACCGGCTCGCCGGTGTGGAGGAGCTGCGCTCCCGGCTCGGCAGCCCGGCGGCCCTGCAGGCCACGCTCGACGTCGGCCACGCCCTGGTCACCGAGTCGGCCGACCCGCACGAGCTCATCCGGACGCACGCCGGCATCGTCGCCCACATCCAGATCGAGGACATGAAGCGCGGGGTGCACGAGCACCTGGAGTTCGGCGAGGGGGACGTCGACGTACCCGCCACCCTGGCCGCCCTCGTGGACATCGGGTACACGGGGCTCGTCTCCGTCGAGCTGAGCCGGCACAGCCATGCCGCCCCAGCGGTGGCCGAGCGGTCGCTCGCCGTGCTGCGGGCCGCGCTCGACACCGTCACGTCGCACCGAGTGAGGAGCTGAGATGAACCGGTCCCAACAGCTGCGCGGTACCCTCACCGACCACCTCTCCGCGGACGCTGCCCAGCGCCTGTCGGAGCTGGCGGACCAGGTGGCGGGTGACCCGGCCGCGATCGGGCGGATCTTCCCCGCCGCCGCCCGCGAGGTCGGCCGGGGTCCGCTCGACCCCGACGACCCCACCGGGATGTTCGGGCCCACCCTGGACGACGCCGTCCGGGCGGTGCTCATCGCCGTGCTGGCGGAGCACACCGACGGCGAGACGACGCTGCGCGAGGTCACCGCGCTGTACCGCTACGGGGACGGGGACGAGAAGCGTGCCGTCCTGCGCGCACTGGACGTCCTCGGCCCCGAGGCGCAGCCGATCGTCGAGGACGCCCTGCGGACCAACGACATCCGGCTGGTCGCGGCCGCCATGGGGACCTGGGCGGGCGTCCACCTCGACCCCGCCACGTGGCGCCAGGGCGTGCTCAAGTGCCTGTTCGTCGGGGTCCCGCTGCGCGCCGTGGACCGGCTCGCGGAACGCACCGACGACGAGCTGGGCCGGATGGTCGCCGCCTACGTCCACGAGCGCCTCGCCGCGGGCCGCAGCGTGCCCGACGACGCCCGTCTCGTCCTCGACCGCGCCCCGCACGTGCTGGACCAGTTCCCCGACGTCGCCGCCGCGCTGAGCCCGTCCGCCTGACCACCCCTCGACAGGAGTTTCCATGCGCATCTTCGACCCGCACATCCACATGACCTCGCGCACCACGGACGACTACGAGGCCATGTACGCGGCCGGCGTCCGGGCGCTCGTCGAGCCGGCCTTCTGGCTCGGCCAGCCGCGCACGAGCGTGGAGTCGTTCGTCGACTACTTCGACAGTCTCATCGGCTGGGAGCGGTTCCGCGCCTCGCAGTTCGGCATCGCCCACCACGCGACCATCGCGCTCAACCCGAAGGAGGCGAACGACCCCCGCTGCGTGGGGGTGCTCGACATCCTGCCGCGCTACCTCGCCAAGGACGGCGTGGTCGCCGTCGGCGAGGTCGGCTTCGACTCCATGACCGACGCCGAGACCGACGTCTTCCGGCGCCAGCTGGAGCTGGCCGGGGAGCACGGCCTGCCCGCCATGGTGCACACCCCGCACCGGGACAAGGCCGCCGGCACCCGTCGCACGCTCGACCTCGTCCGCGAGGTGGGCATCGACCCCGGCATGGTGGTCGTCGACCACCTCAACGAGACCACCGTGGAGATGGTCGACGACGCCGGCTGCTGGCTCGCGTTCTCGATCTACCCGGACACGAAGATGGACGAGCACCGCATGGTCGCGATCCTCCAGGAGCGCGGGCTGGAGCGGGTGCTCGTCAACTCGGCGGCGGACTGGGGGCGCAGCGACCCGCTGAAGACCGTGAAGACGGGCCGGGCGATGCTCGAGGCCGGGTTCTCCGAGGACGACGTGGACAAGGTGCTGTGGCGCAATCCCGTGGAGTTCTTCGGCCAGAGCGGCCGCCTGCTCCTCGGGTACGACACCACCGCCGCCCCGGCCGCGACGTTCGAGGGCAACTCGATCCTGCGGGGCGAGCGCGCCGACGCCGAGGTCTGACCGGTGCGGCTGCGTCACCCCGACGGCACCACGGTCCACCTCGCCTACTGCAGCAACGTCCACCCCGCCGAGGACCTTGCCGGGATCCACGAGCAGCTGCGCCGGTTCGTCGGCCCGGTGCGTGCCGAGCTCGGCGTGGACCGGCTGGGCCTGGGCCTGTGGCTGCCCGCGCAGGCCGCCGGACGGCTGGCGGCGGACCCGGCTGCAGTGGCGGCGCTGAGAGCGCTGCTCGAGGAGCAGGGCCTGGAGGTCGTCACCCTCAACGCCTTCCCGTACGGCGGGTTCCACGACCCGGTGGTCAAGCACCGCGTCTATCGCCCGGACTGGACGGAGCGCGAGCGCCTCGACTACACCCTGGACGCGGCCCAGGTGCTCGCCGGCCTCCTCCCGGAGGACGCCGCGCGCGGGAGCATCAGCACGCTGCCGCTGGCCTGGCACACGCCGTGGTCCCCCGAGCGGGCGGCGGCCGCCCGGGCGCACCTCGCCGAGCTCGCCACCGGGCTGGCCCGGCTGCGCGACCGCACCGGGCGCACCGTGCGGGTCGGCTTCGAGCCCGAGCCGGGCTGCGTCGTCGAGACGACGACCGACGCCGTGCGGGAGCTGTCCGACATCGACACCGAGCTCCTCGGGGTGTGCGTCGACACCTGTCACCTCGCGACCGCCTTCGAGGAGCCGGCCCCCGCCGTGGCCCGGCTCCGTGACGCCGGGCTGCCGGTCGTCAAGTCCCAGGTGTCGGCCGCCCTCCACGTGGCGGACCCGGCGTCGGCACCGGCGCGGGCGCTGCTCGCCGACTTCGTCGAGGACCGATTCCTCCACCAGGTGCGTGAGCCGTCGCAGGACGGGGTGCTCGGCCGGGACGACCTGCCCGACGCGCTGGACCGGGACCCGCTGCCCGGCCGGGAGCCGTGGCGCATCCACTTCCACCTGCCGCTGCACTCCGCCCCCCGCGACCCGCTCGGCAGCACCGCGGCGGAGCTCACCGAATCGCTGCGGGAGCTCGTCGGCGGCGAGCACCCGCTCACCGACCACCTCGAGGTGGAGACCTACACGTGGACCGTGCTGCCGGCCGACCAGCGCCCGGCCGACGACGCCGGTCTGGTGACCGGTATCGCGGCCGAGCTGCGGTACGCCCGGGAGCAGCTGGTCTCGCTCGGACTGGAGGACGCATGAACGACAAGGTCCTGGTGCTCAACATCGTCGCCCTGACCCCTCGGCTGCTGGAGCACATGCCGCGGCTGCGGCGCGTCGCCGAGCGGGGCTACCGGGCCACGCTGGACACGGTGCTGCCCGCGGTGACCTGCACCGCCCAGTCGACGTACCTCACCGGCCTGCTGCCGAGCGAGCACGGCATCGTCGGCAACGGCTGGCTCTTCCGCGACCTGGGTGACGTCCTGCTGTGGCGCCAGCACAGCGGCCTCGTCGAGGGCGAGCGGGTGTGGGAGACGATCCGGCGGCACCGGCCCGGCTACCGCGTGGCCAACGTGTGCTGGTGGTACGCCATGGGCGCCGACGTCGACACGACGATCACGCCGCGGCCGGAGTACCACGCGGACGGTCGCAAGGAGCCCGACTGCTGGACCTGGCCGCCCTCGCTGCACGACGAGCTGGTCGCCGAGCTGGGGCCCTTCCCGCTCTTCACGTTCTGGGGGCCGGGGGCCAACATCGAGTCCTCCAAGTGGATCATCGGCGCCACCCGGCGGGTGCTGCCCGACCACGACATGACCTTCTCCTACATCCCGCACCTGGACTACGACCTGCAGCGGTACGGCTCCTCCGGTCCGGAGGCGGTGCGGGCGGCCCGGGAGGTCGACGAGGCACTGGCCCCGCTGCTGGACGACGCCGAGGCGATGGGCGCCACCGTCGTGGTGCTCAGCGAGTACGGCATCACCGACGTCGACCAGCCGGTGGACGTCAACCGGGCGCTGCGCCGCGCCGGCCTGCTCCACGTCCACCGCAACTCGACCGGGGAGATCCTCGACACCTGGACGTCCCGGGCCTTCGCCGTGGCCGACCACCAGGTGGCGCACGTGTACGTGCGCAAGCCGGAGGACGTCCCGGCGGTGCGCGACCTACTCGCGGCGCTGCCCGGGGTCGAGCAGGTGCTCGACGAGGAGGGCAAGCGGACGCACGGGCTGGACCACCCCCGCTCCGGGGAGCTCGTCCTCATCGCGGAGCCGCGCGCCTGGTTCACGTACTACTACTGGCTCGACGACAAGGACGCCCCGGACTTCGCCCGGCTGGTGGAGATCCACAAGAAGCCCGGGTACGACCCGGTCGAGCTGTTCATGGACCCCGCGGACCGGTGGGTCAAGCTGCGCGCGGCCACGGCGCTGCTGCGCAAGAAGATCGGGATGCGCTACCTCATGGACGTCGTCCCGCTCGACCCCTCGCCGCTGGGCGGCAGCCACGGCCGCCTGCCCGACCACCCGGACCAGGGCCCGGTCCTCCTGTGCTCCGACCCCGCCACGCGCACCGAGCACGTCCGGGCCACCGAGGTGCGTGACCTGCTGCTCCGTCTCGCCGACGTCCCCGTCCCCGCCGAGAGCCGGTAGGCGCCGGTCCGCCGCGGTCCGGGCCGGCCCGACGTGGCGCCGGTGTCGCCTGGGGCGTCAGGGGACGTCGGCCTGGACCAGGGTGCCCGCGCCGGCGACGGTCAGGGGACCGTCGTCGGCGCGGACGAACGCGGCCTGTCCACGCGCCAGGGTGAGCGAGGACGCCGCCGCCCGCACCTCGACCTCACCGTCGAGGCACAGCAGCACCCGGGGGCCACGCCCGGGCAGCGGGCGGGCGCCGTCGGCGCTGTCGCCGTCGGCGAGCCGGGTCACGGACAGCTCGAAGTCGTCGACCGGTGCGTAGAAGACGCGGGTGGCGCCGTGGAAGACCTCCGGGGCGACCCGGATGGGCGGGGCGGCGACGTAGTCGACGCAGTCGAGCACCTCGGCCACGTCGACGTGCTTGCGGGTGAGGCCGGCGCGCAGCACGTTGTCCGACGAGGCCATGACCTCGACCGCGAGCCCGGACAGGTAGGCGTGCACGCCGCCGGCGGGGACGAAGAGCGAGTCCCCGGGGTGCAGGGTCACCGGGTTGAGGAGGAGCGAGGCGACGACGCCGGGGTCGTCCGGGTAGTGCTCCGCCAGGCGGACGACGATGGCGTCCGCGCGGGGCGACGGCGAGCCCTGCTCGGCGCGGGTGCGGCACGCGTCGACCACCTGCGCCACCTCCTCCGGGGAGGGACGGGACGCCTCGTGGAGCAGTGTCGTGAAGGCGCTGCGCATGCCGCCCGGGGTCGGGTCCGCCGCGAGCTCGCGGTGGAGCCTCCGGGCGAGCGGGGCGTCGAGGTCGGCGAGCAGCTCGGCGGCGCGCCGTGGGGCGCGGAAGCCGCACACCGCCTCGAAGGTCGTCAGCGCGAAGACGAGCTCGGGCTTGTGGTTCGGGTCGCGGTAGTTGCGCCACGGTGCGTCCAGCGGCACGCCGGCCGCGTTCTCCGCCGCGAACCGCTCCTGCGCGCGCTCCAGGTCGGGGTGGACCTGGAGGGACAGCGGGCTGTCCGGGGCGATGAGCTTGAGCAGGTAGGGCAGGTCGGGACCGAAGCGGGCGACGACGTCGCGTCCCAGCGTGCCCTCCGGGTCGGCGGCGATGAGGGCGGCGAGGTCGGTGGTGCCGTCCTCGGTGGGCGCGGGACCGGTGGGGTGGGCACCGAACCACAGCTCGGCCAACGGTGTGCCGTCCGGCTCCGTGCCGACGAGCTCGTGGATCGCCGACGGCGAGCCCCACGCGTACGCACGCGGCACTCCGAGCACTCGGCGCATGACCACCTCTCCACGTCGGCAGGCGGGTGCCGTGCCGGTCCCGTCCTACGGTAACCCGGCGTGCGGGGGCAGGCGGAAGGCGCCGCGCCCCGTGTGCGCGGCGCCCACGCGCCCGTCAGGAGCAGCTGCTCGCGAAGCGCTGGGTGTTGTAGATGTTGCCGTTCGCCGCCTCGACGGTGCCGATCGCGATGTAGCGGTTGGCCGGGTCGAGGATGTTCTCCCGGTGGCTCGCGGAGCTCATGTACTCGGTGAGCACGGCCTCGGGGTCGTCGGCGAAATGGTAGGTGCCCCAGAAGATGTTCTCTGCCGTCGCGGCGCAGCCTGCGGCGTCGCCGTCGGCCGCGATGACCTCCGGTGCGGCGTGCTCGAAGGTGCCGGTCTGCGCCATCCACGCCGAGTGGTCCAGGGCACCGGCCCGCAGCGCCGGCCACACGGCGATCGCCGGGACCCCGGCGTCGGCACGCTCCGCGTTGATGAGGTCGACCATCGCGGCGTCGAAGTCGCTGAAGTCGTCGGTCGGCGGCTGCTGGCCGCGCCGGTCGGTGCGCAGGCCGAGGGAGTCGCTGCCGTCGCCGTCCCAGTCCCCGACGAGCACGGCGTCGCCCGGACGGCCGAAGGTGACGACCCGGTGGGCGGGGCCGCCGGACAGCGCGTTGCGGATGTGGACGTCGTTGCCACGTCGGATCCCGAGCGTCGTGCGGCCGTCGCCGTCCCAGTCGCCGACGACGGTCTCGTCGTCCGCACGGCCGAAGGTCACGACGAGGTCGGCGTCGCCGCCGCGCATCGAGTTCTTCAGGTGGTAGGTCGCCCCGCGCCGCACGCCGAAGGTGTCGCGCCCGTCGCCGTCCCAGTCGCCGATGACGACGACGTCGTCGGGCCTGCCGAAGGTGACGACCCGGTCGGCCTCCCCGCCGGACAGCCCGTTGGTGAAGTGGTACGTGGCCCCGCGCCGCACGACCGGGGTGTCGATGCCGTCACCGTCCCAGTCCCCGACGTACACGTCGTCGTCGGCGCGGCCGTAGGTGACCACGCGGTCCGCCTGGCCCCCGGAGAGCCGGTTCGTCAGGTGGTAGGTCGCGCCCCGGCGCACCGCGAGGGTGTCCACCCCGTCCCCGTTCCAGTCCCCCACGAGCACCCGGTCGTCACTGCGCCCGTAGGTCAGCACGCGGTCGGTCGTCCCGTCCCAGCCGTCGGTGAGGTGGTAGTGCGCGCCGCGTCCACCGACCTCGCCGCCCATGGCGTCGGCCTCCGCGCCCGGAGCCCCGGTTGCCGGTGCCGCGAGCGCCAGCAGGGCCGCGGCCAGCGCTGCCGCCGCGCCGACGGTGCGTCGTGATGTCATGACTCCCCCGAACCCGCCACCTCGTGGCTCCGCTCGTCGACCTGTGACGGCCTTCACTCTAGGATCCGCACCGTCGGGAAGCATCTTCGTCCGTGCCCGCGGCGGGCCGGCCATGGGCAAGACTGGTGCCATGCGCGGAATCATTCTTGCCGGAGGCTCCGGGACCAGGCTGCACCCGATCACGCTCGGCGTGAGCAAGCAGCTGGTGCCCGTCTACGACAAGCCGATGGTCTACTACCCACTGACCACGCTCATGCTGGCGGGGATCCGGGACGTGCTCGTCATCACCACCCCGCACGACCGGGAGGCCTTCCAGCGGCTGCTCGGGGACGGCGCGCAGTTCGGGATCTCGATCTCCTACACCGTGCAGGAGGTGCCCAACGGGTTGGCCCAGGCCTTCGTGCTCGGGGAGTCGTTCATCGGCGGGGACAGCGCGGCGCTCGTCCTGGGCGACAACATCTTCTACGGGCCCGGCCTGGGCCAGACGCTCTCCCGCTTCCACGACGTGGAGGGCGGCGCGATCTTCGCCTACCACGTGGCCGACCCCACCGCCTACGGCGTCGTGGAGTTCGACGAGAACTTCCGGGCGGTGTCGTTGGAGGAGAAGCCCGCCCGGCCGAAGAGCTCCTACGCCGTGCCGGGGATGTACTTCTACGACAACGACGTCATCGAGATCGCCAAGGCGCTGGAGCCCTCCGCCCGCGGCGAGTACGAGATCACCGACGTCAACCGGGTCTACCTGGAGCGCGGGGCGCTGCACGTGGAGGTGCTGCCGCGCGGCACCGCGTGGCTCGACACCGGGACCTTCGACTCGCTGGCCGACGCGACGAACTTCGTCCGTACCGTCGAGGCACGGCAGGGGCTGAAGATGGGCTGCCCGGAGGAGGTGGCCTGGCGCCAGGGCTTCCTCACCGACGCCGAGCTCGCCGAGCGCGCCGCGGCGCTGGAGAAGTCCGGGTACGGCGCCTACCTGCGCACGCTCCTCGAGCGGGGGTGACAGGCAGCGCCCCTGGGCGTCGGTCGCCTGCGACGCTGCGGTATCTCGGGTCTGCGTCCGCCCGGCCCTCGGTGCGCCGGCTCAGGCGGGCGTCGGTCCCAGCACCTGCGGTGCGGCGACGGTCCACCGCTCGGCCCAGTGGCCGATCGGCTCCACCCCGACGGCGGCGAGCGCCTCGTGGCCGAGCACCGAGTAGGCCGGGCGCGGGGCGGGGCGCGGGAACGCGTCGGTGGTGGTCTCCCGCACCATCTCGGGGTCGCGTCCGAGCGTCCGGACGATCTCCCGGGTGAAGCCGTGCCAGGAGGTCTCCCCGGAGGAGGTGCCGTGGTACGTCCCGGCCGGGGCCCCGGCGTCGACGAGCCGCAGGACGAGGTCGGCGAGGTCGGCCGTCCACGTGGGCTGGCCGACCTGGTCGGCGACGACGCTGAGCTCGTCGCGCTCGGCGGCGAGGCGGGCCATCGTCTTGGGGAAGCAGGCGCCGTGCGCGCCGTACAGCCAGGCCGTCCGCACGACGAGGTGGTCGGGGCACTCGGCGCGCACCGCCCACTCGCCCGCGGCCTTGGTCCGGCCGTAGGCGGAGCGCGGCGCCAGCGGCGCCGACTCGGCGTAGGGCCGGGTGGCGCTGCCGTCGAAGACGTAGTCCGTGGACACGTGGACCATCCGCGCCCCGGCCAGCCGGGCCGCGCGGGCGAGCAGCTGGGGCGCGACGGCGTTGAGCACGAACGCCTCGGCCTCACGGGTCTCGGCGTCGTCGACGGCCGTCCAGGCGGCGCAGTTGACGACGACGTCGACCTCGCGCACCTGCTGCATCACCTGTGTCTCGTCGGTGACGTCCAGGTCGTGCCGTCCCAGCGCGGTCACCCGCGCGCCGCGCCCGCGCAGCAGCCCCACGAGGTCGGTCCCGAGCATGCCGCCGGCGCCGGCCACGAGCCAGCGAGTCTCCTCAACGCTCACGGGCGGCAGCCTACGTGCCCTAGCCTGATCCGGGACGTGGACCGGATGAAGGAGTGTGCTCGTGGAGTTCCGAGAACTGGCCGTGCCGGGGGCCTGGGAGATCACCCCGAAGCAGTTCGCCGACCCGCGCGGCGTGTTCCTCGAGGCGTTCAGCGAGCCGCGGTTCGTCGAGGCGGTCGGGCACCCGCTGGACCTGCGCCAGGCGAACTCCTCGGTGTCGGCCGCCGGGGTGGTGCGTGGCATCCACTTCGCCGACGTCCCGCCCTCCCAGGCGAAGTACGTCATGTGCCCGCGGGGGGCGGTGCTCGACGTCGTCGTCGACATCCGGGTCGGCTCCCCGACCTTCGGCCGGTGGGACAGCGTCCTGCTCGACGACGTGGACCGGCGCGCCGTCTACGTCTCCGAGGGGCTGGGCCATGCGTTCTGCTCCCTGGAGGACGACTCCACCGTGATCTACCTGTGCTCGGCGACGTACGCGCCGGGGCGCGAGCACGGCGTGAACCCCCTGGACCCCGCGATCGGTATCGACTGGCCGACCACCGACCGGCAGGGCCGCCCCATCGAGCCGATCCTCTCCGACAAGGACCGGGAGGCACCGAGCCTCGCCGAGGCCCGCGAGTCCGGCCTGCTACCTGGCTGGGAGGACGTCCAGGCCTTCCTCACCGAGCTGCGGGCGCGGGCCCGAGGCTGAGCCCGGGCCCGCGCGGCGGCGCTAGGCTAGATGCGGCGCCAGGTCCCACAGTTCGACGTGGAGAACCCGGCGTCCGAGGAGGAGATGGTCACGGTCGGGTTGCTCCGACCGTAGGAGTTGGCCTTGATGTCCCGGAGCTCACCGGTGAAGTTGGACAGACGCTCCCAGTAGCACCGTGAGCCACCGGACGCACGGTACGTTCCCGGCCGGATGTGGCCGCCGACGACGTACGTCCCGTCACCGAAGCTCGATGCGGGAGTCTTCGGGAAGGTCGCCTCCACGCTGGTCCACGTCCCGCACCGCTCGGTGGAGAAGCCGGCGTCGCCGCGCTTGATGCGCACGATCGGACGCACGTCGCCGTACCCGTTGGCGAGGATGTCGTCGAGGGTCCCGCGGAACCCTGACAGCCGCTCCCAGTAGCAGCGGTCGCCCCCGGGGGCTCGGTAGACCCCCGGCTGGATGTCCGTGTTGACCCGGTGGGTGCCGTCCTTGATACGGCGGACCTTGACCGGTGCGGGCTGGGCCGGTCGCGGCGTCGCGACCCGGCGCAGACCGATCGTGTCCCTGCCGTCCCGGTTCCAGTCACCGACGAAGACGGTGTCGTTCGCCTTGCCGTAGTGCGCCACACGGTCGGCGGCGCCGCCCCGGATGGCGTTGGCGATGTGGTAGGCGTTGCCGCGGCGCACGGCGAAGGTGTCGCGACCGTCGCCGTCCCAGTCTCCGACGAGCACGTCGTCGCTCGCCCGGCCGTAGTTGACGACAGTGTCCGCGGGCCCGCCGCGCAGCGAGTTCTTCACGTGGTACTGGCTGCCGCGGCGCACCGCGAAGGTGTCACGCCGGTCTCGGTCCCAGTCACCGACGAGGACGGTGTCGTCGGCCCGCCCGTACCGGAAGACGCGGTCGGCAGCGCCGCCGGAGACCGAGTTCTTCACGTGGTACTCGTTGCCGCGGCGCACCGCGAAGGTGTCCTTGCCGTCGCCGTTCCAGTCGCCGACGAGGACGACATCGCCGGGCCGGCCGTACTTGAAGACCCGCTCGGCGGCACCGCCGGTGAGGGAGTTGGTGACGTAGAAGGTCTTCCCCCGCCGGATGGCGAGGGTGTCGCGACCGTCACCGTCCCAGTCGCCGATGAAGAGCTCGTCGTCGGCGCGCCCGTAGATGAACCGGTGCGCGGTGGAGGAGAAGTCGTTGGTGAGGAAGTACTCGTTGCCGGTACCTCCGACGGCCTCACCCTTGGCCGTCGCCGGTGCGCTTGCACCGACCGCCAGTCCCAGAGAGAGCATGACCGCCGCCGTGGCGGTCAGCACGCGTCTTGTCATCACGCGAACTCCTGTGTGTCAGTAGGGGCCCCCGTGCACGAGCGACCGTAGCCCCGCCCACCGACATCGGGTCGCGCGGTCAGCGGCTGCGGCGCACCCCGAAGGTGTCGCTCCCGTCGCCGTTCCAGTCCCCGACGAGGACGACGTCGTCCGCCCGGCCGTAGGGCAGGACGACATCGGCGTCCCCGCCGCGCAGCGCGTTCTTCACGTGGTACCGGTTGCCACGCCGCACCGCGAAGGTGTCCCGTCGGTTGCCGTCCCAGTCCCCGACGAGGACGACGTCGTCCGCCCGGCCGTACCGCAGGACGACGTCCGCATCCCCGCCGCGCAGCGCATTGCGGATGTGGTACTCGCTGCCGCGGCGCACGGTGAGCGTGTCGCGCCCGTCACCGTCCCAGTCGCCCACGAGCACGTCGTCGCCCGCGCGCCCGTAGCGCACGACCCGGTCGGCCGCCCCTCCGGAGACGGAGTTCTTGATGTGGTACTCCTGGCCCCTCCGCACGGCGAGGGTGTCGGTGCCGTCACCGTTCCAGTCCCCGACGAGGACGACGTCGTCCGGCCGCCCGTACCGGATGGTGCGGAACTTCTGCCCGGGGTGGGCGTCGTAGAGGAGGTAGGTGTTGCCGCGGCGCATGGCCAGGGTGTCCGTGCCGTCGCCGTCCCAGTCCCCGACGAGCACCTGGTCGGTGGACAGCCCGAGGGTGAAGCTGAGGTCGGCGGCCCCTCCGGAGAGGCTGTTGCGCAGGTGGTAGTCGTCGCCGTCGACCAGCGCCGCCACGCGCTCGTGCAGCTGGGGGATGCGGGCGTAGATGTTGTTGCCCGGACAGGTCGTGTTGCCGACGTCCCGGTGGGCGAAGACGCGCGGGAGGTTCTGCCCCTTGGGTCGGTGCGCCGTGCCGGGGGAGATGAAGCCGCTGGGCGTGCTCATGTCGATGCCGGCGGCGTCGAACTTCCACGCGATGACCCGCGCCATCGTCTGCAGGATCGAGTCCGGTGCGTAGAGGGTGGTGTAGTCGCCGAGCACCGAGATGCCAAGGGTGCCGCGGTTGAACCCGCGGGCGTGGCCCGCCTCGGGCATCTGCCCGGCGGGCGCGGCGACGGAGCCCGCCCGTCCCTCGAAGACCTGGCCGTACTTGTCGACGAGGAAGTTGTACCCGATGTCCCCCCACTCCCGGGTGATGGCGTGGTAGTGGTAGATGCCGCGCACGATGCTCGCCGACTGTGCTGCGGTGTAGCTGTTCGTGCCGGCCGTGTGGTGCACCACCGCCGCCCGCAGCGGGTCGTTGCGGATCGTCCACGTCATCGTCGACTCGTCCGCGCCCCAGCCCGCCCGCGAGACGACGCGCGGTGCCGAGGCCGACACCCCGGACTCCGCCTCCACCTGCCCAGCGGCGGGCGCGTCCCGCGGCGTGGGTGGGGCGGCCGCCGTGACGGACCGCGTGCCGCTCTGTGCGGCGATCTCGGCGACGGCCTCGGGGGAGGTGGCCACGGTGTGCTCCTCGCCCGGGTCCGGTGGGATGAGGTGGAGCTCCAGCCCCCGGGGCAGCTCGCCGTCACCGCCGGCGAGACGGACCTGGACCCCGGTGGCACCGCCGACGACGTACGGCTCGGTGCCGCCCACGCTGCCCTCCACGACGGTGTCCGGCTCGAGGTCGGTCCACGCCGTCCACCCGTCGTCGGTGCGGACCCGCAGGGCGATGTCCTCGTCGGGGGTGTCACCGCCCTCCCAGGTGACGGCGGCGACGTAGAACTCCGGCACGTCGAGCCCGGGCGTGAGCACGGCCGCGTCCTCGCTCGCTGCGGCGAGCTCGGTCCGGGCTCCGGCGTCGTCGGTGAGTGCGAGGACGACGGCGTCGCTCGCCTCCTGCGTGGACGGCGCGGCCGGCTCCTCCTGCGCGGCCGCCGCAGGCGCCGTTGCTGCCCCGGCAGCGGCCAGGCCGACCGCTGTGAGGTACCCCGCGATGCGCCCCCCGTGAATGCTCATGCGCGGCAACCTACCGGCGGGTCTGGGAGGGCGAAACCGGTCGGATCGTGCGGCGGGCTCTCATCGAGCTCCAAAACTCGTCTCATCTGCGTCCAACGTCGGCCTGGTTAGTGTGTCCTCATGCGAATTTCGGTGATTGGTTGTGGCTACCTGGGTGCGGTGCACGCTGCCTCGATGGCCGAGCTGGGTCATGACGTGGTGGGCATCGACGTGGACGCCGCGAAGGTGGCGCGGCTGGGCCAGGGCAAGGCCCCGTTCCACGAGCCCGGGTTCGAGGAGCTGCTGGAGCGCAACGTCCGGGCAGGGCGGCTGCGCTTCTCCACCGACTTCGCCGACGTGGCCGGGGCCCGGGTGCACTTCATCGGGGTGGGCACCCCCCAGCAGGAGGGCTCCTACGCCGCGGACATGTCCCAGGTCGACGGCGCGGTGGCCTCCCTGCTGCCCCACCTGGCCCCCACCCCCCAGGGCCCGCCGGTGGTGGTGGGCAAGTCCACCGTGCCAGTGGGCACCGCCGCCCAGATCGCCGCCCAGGTCGAGGCCCGCGGGGCGATCCTGGTGTGGAACCCGGAGTTCCTGCGCGAGGGCTTCGCGGTGCAGGACACCATCTCCCCCGACCGCATGGTCTACGGCCTGCCCCGCGACGAGCAGGCCGCCCAGATCGGCCGCACGGTGCTGGACGAGGTCTACGACGACCTCATCAACCGCCAGCAGATCCCCCGACTGCTCACCGACTACGCCACCGCCGAGCTGGTCAAGGTCGCCGCCAACTCCTTCCTGGCCACCAAGATCTCCTTCATCAACGCCATGGCCGAGCTGTGCGAGGCCACCGGCGCCGACGTCGTCCAGCTCGCCGAGGCCATCGGCCACGACGACCGCATCGGCAAGAAGTTCCTCCGTGCCGGGGTCGGCTTCGGCGGCGGCTGCCTGCCCAAGGACATCCGCGCCTTCATGGCCCGCGCCG
>NZ_CALGNQ010000193.1 GCF_937958535.1 uncultured Georgenia sp.
GGGCCGACCGAGCCCACGCCGGAGCCGACCCGCGCACCCGCGCCCGCACCGGCGCCCTCCCCGCGGCCCACCCCGCCGCCGGCCCCCGCCCCGGCTCCGGCGCCCCAGCCACCGCCGTCGTCGTCGGACGCCGGCCGACAGGCGCTGGAGTGGGCACGGACGCAGATCGGCAAGCCCTACGTGTGGGGGGCCACCGGACCGGACGGCTACGACTGCTCCGGCCTGACCCAGACCGCCTTCGCGCGGGCGGGGGTGTCGCTGCCGCGCACGACCCGTGCGCAGTACGCGGCGACCACCCGCGTCCCGGTGGACCAGCTGCGGCCCGGCGACCTCATCTTCTACTCGAACAACGGCGCTCCGTCCGGCATCTACCACGTCGCGATCTACGCCGGTGACGGGATGCGCCTCCACGCCCCGTCGCCGGGCAAGACGGTGGAGCTGGTGCCGATGTACTGGCCCAACGTCCTGCCGTACGGCGGACGCGTCTGACGGTCGCGGTCTGCCGCACGACGGGTCTGCGGAGCGGCGACGGCGAACGGCGGGTGGGCTGAGGTCGCCGTCCGCGACCGACACCGGGTGCGCCTGAGGACCGGGTGCGCCTGAGGAACGGGCGCGGCGGTGCGGTCCGCGACCGACGCCGGCCGCGGATGCTGTCCCGGACGGGTTACTCGGCCTGGCCCGGGCCGTGCGGGTCCGCCTCGGCGTGCAGGCCCGCCTCCTTGGCCCGCTGGAAGGAACGCCGGATCTCCGCCTCGGCCTCCTCGCGTCCCACCCAGTGGGCGCCCTCGACCGACTTGCCCGGCTCGAGGTCCTTGTAGACCTCGAAGAAGTGCTGGATCTCGAGACGGTGGAACTCGCTGACGTCCTCGATGTCGGTGCGCCACGACGCGCGCTGGTCCGCGGCGGGCACGCACAGCACCTTGTCGTCGCCGCCCGCCTCGTCCCGCATGCGGAACATGCCCAGTGCGCGACAGCGGATGAGGCAGCCGGGGAACGTCGGCTCCTCGAGGAGGACGAGGGCGTCGAGCGGGTCGCCGTCCTCGCCGAGGGTGTTCTCGATGAAGCCGTAGTCGTCGGGGTAGCGGGTGGAGGTGAAGAGCATCCGGTCCAGGCGGATCCGACCCGTCTCGTGATCCACCTCGTACTTGTTCCGGTTCCCCTTGGGGATCTCGATCGTGACGTCGAACTCCACTGCGTGACCTTCCTTCCGCCACCGCCGCTGCGGTGCGTGGGTGCGCCGGAGGCGCGAATGGTTACCTGCCGGGTACTAGTGTGGCCTACCGGCAGCTGTGGGTCGGCCACGACGTGGCGCAGGAGTGGAAGGGCGGACGCCGCGTGGCACGGAGCAGGGGAGGACGACGCCGGGGCCGGGGCGCCGTCGCAGCCCTCGCCGCGATCCTCCTCGTGGGTGGCGGTTACGCCGCCGCGGACGCCGCCGACGTCGTCCCGGGTGTTCTCACCACCACCCCACCCGTCCCCGAGCCGGCCCCCTTCCCGCAGCCCACCGCAGCGCCGGCCGAGCCGCTCCTGCCCGCCCTGGACCCCGATGTCCCGCCTCCCTCCCCGGACACGCTCACCGAGATCAGCCGGGAGCTGGTGGAGGACGTGCGGACCGGGGGCGACGTCGGCGTCGTCGTCCGCGACGCGCGCACCGGCGAGGTCCTCGTCGACATCGGCGGCGCCGCACCCCGCACCCCGGCCTCCTCGCTCAAGCTGCTCGGCGCGGTCGCCGCGCTGGACGCCCTCGGACCCGGCCACGTCCTGCGCACCACCGCCGTCATGGGCGAGCCGGGCCAGGTGGTCCTCGTCGGCGGCGGGGACGTCCTGCTCACCGCCGGCGAGGCCCGGCCGCACGACGCCGTGGGCCGCGCCTCCCTGCGTGACCTCGCCGCGCGGACCGCCGAGGCCCTGGACGGGCAGGAGGTCACCGTCGCGCTCGACGACACCCTCTTCAGCGGCCCCCGCTACGCACCCGGCTGGGGCGGGATCGACCTCGACTTCGTCATGCCGATCCAGCCGATCGCCGTCGACGCCGGCGTCTCGCCGGAGGGCGGCTACCAGGACGACCCGGCCCTGGCCGCGGCCCGCGCCTTCGCCGACGCCCTGCGCGCCGAGGGCGTCACCGTGCGCGGTGAGGTGACGCGCGCCGTCGCCCCGGCCGGTGCGACGGAGCTCGCCGCCGTCGAGTCGGCACCGCTGCGCGACGTCGTCGCTCACACCCTGGCCGTGTCGGAGAACTCCGTCTCGGAGGTGCTCGCCCGGCTGGTGGCCGTCGCCGACGGGCAGGACCCGACCTTCGCCGGGGCCACCCGGGCGGTGCTCGCCCGGCTCGCGGCGCTCGGCGTCCCGACCGACGGGGTGACCCTGGCCGACACCTCCGGGCTGCTCGTCGAGAACCAGGTGCCCACCGCCGTCCTCGCCGACGTCATGGCGACCGCGCTCGACCCGGACCGCCCGGACCTGCGCGGCGCGGTCACCGGGCTCCCGGTCGCCGCCCTCGAGGGCACGCTGAGCACCCGGATGCACAACGCGGCCGCCGGGGTGCTCCGGGCCAAGACCGGCACCCTGCTCAGTGCTGTCAGCCTCACGGGGCTCGTCCTCGACGCCGACGGGCGGCTGCTCGTCTTCGCCGTCGTCGCCGACGACCTCGAGCTCGGGGGAGTGGGGCCTGCCCGTGCCGCGATCGACGAGTGGGCGGCCCGCGTCGCCGCGTGCGGCTGCCGCTGAGCGCCGGCGGTCTCCCGGCGGGCCGCTGCGGAAGTCGCGCCCGCTGGGGCCCATGCGTCCGGGGTGGCCGGGCCGGATCCGTTGACACCGGTATATGTGTGCCGTACACATATATGTGTGTCCGCAGAGCCGCTGCACGCCCTCGACGAGGCGATCCTCCGTTTCCGGGTCGCCACCCAGCGCCCGGCGTACGCGCGCGCCATCCTCGACGGGCTCGGGTTCGACGGAGGGGTCGCCTCGCTGCGGGTGCTGCGGGCCGTGGAGCGACTCACCGCGGCGGAGGGGGGACCGTCGATCCGGCGGGTGGCGTCGGAGCTCGGCGTGGAGCACTCCACGGCGAGCCGTCTCGTCGACGGGCTCGACCGGGCCGGCCTGCTCGAGAAGCGCGGGTGCGGCGAGGACCGGCGTCAGACCCGGCTGCGGCTGACCGCGCGGGGCAGGTCGGTCCTCGACCGGGCCACGGCGCGGCGCCGTGAGTTGGTCGCCGAGCTCACCGCCAGCTGGTCGGCCGAGGACCGCGACACGCTCACCCGGCTGCTGGAACGGCTGGCCGCGGTCTTCGACGAACGGTTCGCGCGGCCGTGACGGACGATGCGGCGCGCGTGACGGTCGGGCGGAAGGACGGCCCGCCGCGCAGCGCCGCGCGCCTGGCCCTCGACCGGCAGTTCGGGGCGCTCTTCTGGGGGAACCTCCTCAGCGGGACGGGGATCTGGTTCCACAGCATCGTCGCTGCCGTCGTCGTCTACGCCGCCACCGCCTCCGCCCTGTGGGTGGGGCTGGTGACCGTGGCCCAGTTCGTGCCCCAGATCTTCCTCACCCCACTGAGCGGCGGCTGGGCGGACCGCGGCAACGCGGGCCGGCAGATCGTCGCCGGGCGGGCGGTCGCCGCCCTCGGCTCCGCCGGCGCGGCCGCCTTCTGTCTCGTGCGCGGCCCGCTCGAGAGCCACACCGACGCCCTGGTCGTCCTCGCCGCGACCCTCGTCGCCGGACTCGGCTTCGTCGTCGGCGGACCCGCGCTGCAGTCCATCGTCCCGCTGGTGATCCGGCGGGGTGAGCTCCCCACGGCCATGGCGATGAACTCCCTGCCCTGGACGATGGCGCGGGTGGCCGGTCCGGCGGGCGGTGCGTTCGTCGCCGCGCACCACAGCCCGGCGCTGGCGTTCGGCCTGGCGGCCGGGGCCCACCTCGTCTTCGTCGTGCTGGCGCTCCTCGCCGCGCTCCCGGCCGGCGCCCAGCGCGAGGACGGCACCGACTTCCGGGTGCGGGTCGCCCTGCACTACGTGCGCCGCGACCCGACGATGCTGGTCCTCCTCGTCGTGGTGGCCGGTATCGGGTTCGCCTCCGAGCCGTCGATCACGCTGGCGCCGACGATCGCCGCGGACCTCGGCGGTGACACGGCGCTCGTCGGACGCCTGACCGGGGCCTTCGGGGCCGGGGCGGTGCTCGGCTTCTTCGGCTACAACGTCGTGAGCCTGTGGCTGCGGCAGCAGCGGGTGCTGCAGGTCGGGCTCGGCGTCATGGTCCTCGGCTGGGTCGTCCTGGCCGGGGCGGCGCACGTCGGCCTCGCCCTGGGCGCCTTCACGGTGGCCGGCCTCGGGTTCATGGTGGCGAACACGGCAGCGGTCACGCTGATCCAGCAGCGGGTACCCGACGAGCTGCGGGGGCGGGTGATGGCCCTGTGGATGGTCGGCTTCGCCGGTTCGCGGCCGCTCGCGTCCGCGGTCGAGGGGTTCCTCGCCGACGCCGTCTCCCTCCCCGCCGCGCTCCTGGTCACGGCGGGTGTCCTCCTCACCGTGCTCTGCCTCTTCCGGCCCCGGCGCCTCGACTTCCCCGCCGCCCGCGCCGGCACCGTCCCGGAGCGGGAGGTGTCGCGCGATGGCTGACCGACCGACCACGACGGACGTCGGGCCTCCGCCCCGCGGGGCGGTCCGGCTGGCGCTGGACCGCCGGTTCGGGGCCCTGTTCTGGGGGCGGCTGCTCAGCGGCGGCGGCGTCTGGACCCACAGCATCGTCGCGGCCGTCGTCGTCTTCGCGGCCACGGGGTCGACACTCTGGGTCGGGCTGGTCAGCGTCGCGCAGTTCACCCCGCAGCTCCTGCTCACCCCGCTCAGCGGCAGGTGGGCGGACCGGGGGAACGTCGGCCGTCAGATCGTCTACGGCAGGGTGCTGTGCACGGTCGGCTCGGCGACGGCGGCCCTCGCCTGTGCCGTCGGGGGCAGCCCCGACAGCCGCGGTGACGCCGGGTGGATCCTGGCGGCGAGCCTCGTCGTGGGGCTCGGGTTCGTCGTGGGTGGGCCGGCCCAACAGTCGATCATCCCGCTGCTCGTGCGGCCGGCCGAGCTGCCCACGGCGATGGCACTGAACTCGCTGCCCATGACCCTGGCCCGGGTCGTCGGACCGGTGGGCGGTGCGCTGCTGGCGGCCTACTACAGCGCGGCTCTCGCGTTCGCGCTCGCGGCCCTCACCCACGCGGTCTGCCTCGTCCTGCTCGTCCTCGCCGCGCTGCCGGCCGGGATCGAGCACGGCGCGGACGTCGACCACCGCGTGCGGGCGGCGTTCCGGTACGTGGCCGGCGACCGGGCGATGCTCGTGCTCCTCCTCGCCGTCGCGGCGATCGGGTTCGCCTCGGAGCCGTCGATCACGCTCGCCCCGCCTCTCGCCGACCGGCTGGGGGGTGACCCGGGGCTGGTCGGCAGGCTGACCGGTGCCTTCGGCCTGGGGGCGGCCCTCGGCTACTTCGGGTTCAGCGCCGCCAGCCGCCGGACGGGCCAGCCCCGCGTCCTCGTCGGCGGGCTCGTCGTCATGGCCCTCAGCCTCGCGTCCCTCGCCCTTGCGACGACCGCCGCCGGCGCGCTCGGCGGCCTCGCGTTCGCCGGCGCCGGGTTCATGGTCGCCAACAGTGCCGCGGCCACGCTGGTCCAGCAGCGCGCGCCCGCCGAGCTGCGCGGCCGGATCATGGCGCTGTGGATGGTCGGCTTCGTCGGGTCCCGCCCGGCAGCCGCCGCGGTCCAGGGCTTCCTCGCCGACACGGTCTCCGTCCCGGCGGCACTCCTCGCCACCGCCGGGGTCCTGGCACTGGTGGTCGCCGCGCTGCGACCGCGCACCCTGGAGCAGCCGGTGGGTGACAGCAGGCTCGCGCGGCGTCCCGGCTGAGCCGTGCGCGTCGTCGTCCACGGGATACCGTGACGACATGGCTTCCCCCATCGACTGGCAGGCCGCCCGCCGCCGCGCCGCCGTGCTCTCCCCGCCCGGGCCGCGTGCCGGGCGCGCCGAGGCCCGCGGCGTCGTCACCGTGCTCCACACGGCCGCCCGGGAGGCCCCCGAGCACGTCGCCGAGATCACCGGCCTCACCGACGCCGCCGAGCGGGCAGGCCGCCGCCCCGTCTTCGTCGTGGACCGCGCCCGCTGGTCCGAGGCCAACATCGCGCTCTTCCGCGGCCTCGTCGGCGACCTGCTCCCGCCCACCACGCTGCCGGGGGCCGCCCGGCTCGGCGGGGAGGAGCTGGGCATCATGCTCTCCTACCTCTCCACCAAGGTGCTCGGCCAGTACGACCCCTTCACCGCGGTCGGCGACGACGGCGCACCGGGCTACCTCGTCCTCGTCGCCCCGAACATCCTCCACGTCGAGCGCGAGCTCGACCTCGACGCCATCGACTTCCGCCGCTGGGTGTGCCTCCACGAGCAGACGCACGCCGTCCAGTTCGCCGCCGCGCCGTGGCTCGCCGACCATCTCCGCAGCCGGATGCGCGAGGCCGTCTCCTCCATCGCCGCCCCCGACAGCGGGGGCCGGCGCTTGGCCCGCACCTTGCGCGCCGTCGTCGAGGCACTGTCCACGCCGCGCGGGGCGACCCCGCCGGCGCAGGCGCTCGCCGGGCCCCTCATCGACGCCGCGCTCACCGAGGCCGAGCGCGAGCGGCTCGCCGAGATCGTCGCCGTCATGTCCCTCCTCGAGGGCCACGCCGACGTCGTCATGGACGCCGTGGGACCACGCGTGCTGCCGTCGGTGGCGCGGATCCGCAGCCAGTTCGAGCGGCGGCGGCAAGGCAGCAGCACGCTCGACGTCGTCGTGCGCCGACTCATGGGCATGGAGGCGAAGATCGCCCAGTACCGCAACGGCGCCGACTTCGTGCGACGTGTCGTCCACCGCGTCGGCCACCAGGGCCTCAACGCCGCGTGGACGTCGGTCGAGACGCTGCCGACCGCCCGCGAGATCTTCGAGCCCGACGCCTGGGTGCGGCGGGTCCACGGCTGAGCCGTGGCCGGTCCCGCTCCGGCGGTGGCGGCGGCCCGCGTCGCCGTCCGTGCGGCACTCGCGGACCTGGCCCCGGGCTCCCTGGTGCTCGTCGCCTGCTCCGGTGGGGCGGACTCCCTGGCCCTGGCCGCGGCGACCGCCTTCGTCGCCCCCCGGGCCCGGCTGCGCGCCGGTGCCGTGGTCGTCGACCACCGCCTGCAGGAGGGCAGCGCCGACGTCGCGCGCGAGGCCGCCGCGACCTGCCGCCGGCTCGGGCTCGACCCGGTCGAGGTCCGGCCGGTCGAGGTCCGGGGACCCGGCGGTCCGGAGGCCGCCGCCCGCGAGGCCCGCTACGCCGCGCTCGCAGCGAGCGCCCGGGAGCACGGCGCCGCCGCCGTCCTGCTCGGGCACACCCTGGACGACCAGGCCGAGACCGTGCTGCTCGGCATCGGCCGCGGCTCCGGCGCACGCTCGCTGGCCGGCATGCCGGCCGCGGCGGGGCTGTGGCGCCGCCCCTTCCTCGGGCTGCGCCGCCGCGACACCGAGGCGGTGTGCGCGGCGCTCGGTCTGCGGTACGTGGACGATCCGACCAACGCCCCCGACGGCCCCTGGCGTCGCGCGGACGGCGGCCCGCTGCGCCGCGCCGCGATCCGGCACCGCGTCCTACCGGCGCTGGAGGAGGCGCTCGGCCCCGGCGTCCCCGAGGCCCTGGCCCGCACCGCGCAGCGGCTGCAGCAGGACGAGGACTACCTCTCCGCCGCCGCCGAGGAGCTCGCCCGCACCGCAGGCCTCCCCACCGACAGCCCACGTCCCACCGACAGCTCACGTCCCGCCGACAGCCCGCTTCCCATCGAGAGCCCACTTCCCGCCGACAGCCCAGTTCCCACCGAGAGCCCACGTCCCACCGAGAGCTCACGTCCCA
>NZ_CALGNQ010000194.1 GCF_937958535.1 uncultured Georgenia sp.
CCGTCAGCCGCGCCGCCCGGCCCCAGCCAGGGCGCGGTTGAGCGAGCCCGGCCAGGTGGGCCCGCCGTAGACGAAGCCGGTGTAGGCCTGCAGCAGGTCCGCCCCCGCGGCGAGCATGGCGCGTGCCCCGGCGACGTCGTCGATGCCGCCGACACCGATGACCACCGGGCCCTGGCCGAGGCGTCGCCGCAGCAGCCTGACCACCTCGACCGCACGGGCGTGCACCGGCGGCCCGGACAGCCCGCCCGGTCCGTGCTCGTGGGCGGTCGTCGTGTTGGTGGCCACGACACCGGCGAGCGACAGCTCGGTGACGAGGTCGGCGACGGCGAGGACGTCGTCGTCGTCCAGGTCGGGGGCGACCTTGACGAGCACCGGCACGCGGCGCCCGGCCGCCCGGTCGGCCTCATCCTGCACGGCGGTGAGGATCGGGCGTAGCGAGTCGACCGCCTGGAGGTCGCGCAGCCCGGGGGTGTTCGGGGAGGAGACGTTGACGGTGAGGTAGTCGGCCCAGCGGGCGAGCAGCCGGGCGCTCGCCGCGTAGTCGGCCACGGCGTCCTCGACCGGCGTCACCCGCGACTTGCCGATGTTGACGCCGACGACGACGGACCGCCCGCGCCGGGTGCTCCGCAGCCGGCGCAGCCGCTCGGCGGCCGCCTCGGCGCCGGCGTTGTTGAAGCCCATCCGGTTGCGCAGCGCCCGCTGCTCGGGGTGACGCCACAGGCGGGGGCGGTCGTTGCCCGGCTGGGGGTGGGCGGTGATGGTCCCGACCTCGACGTGCCCGAAGCCGAGCATGTCCATCCCGAGCACGGTGGTGGCGTCCTTGTCCATCCCGGCCGCGAGGCCGAGCACGCCCGGGACGTCACGCCCGAACGGGGTGCCCACCGGGGTGGCGGGCCGTCGGCCCAGCGTCGCCCGCACGACGTGGGACAGCACCGGTGTGGCGGCGACGCACCGGATCGCCCCGAGCGCGAGCTCGTGCGCCCGTTCGGGGTCGACCCGGACCAGGAGGCGCCGGAACAGCAGACCGTAGAGCCGCACGCCCGCGGTCACGCGATCGTCTCGCCGCGCTTGACCTGGGGCTTGGGGGCGCGGAGGAACCGCGGCTGGAAGAGGCGGCTGAAGGCGTACATGCCGGTGAAGCGGGGGATCTGCTCCTCGTCGAACCGGGCCTTGAGCTTGCGCTTGACGGCGATGGTGAACCCGATCGCGAAGGCGAGGGAGATCGCGAAGGCGACGTACATCACGATCATCCCGATGATCGCGACGTCCGGGATCATCGAGGCGAAGAAGAGCAGGACGATCGAGGCCATCGCCAGCGGCAGGAAGTACTCGCTCGGGCTGAAGTGGGCGTCGACGTAGTTGCGGACCCAGCGCCGCACCGGTCCCTTGTCCCGCGGCGGCAGGTACCGCTCGTCGCCGGTGCGCATCGCCTCCTGCTGCTTGGCGTACAGCTCGTTGCGTCGGCGCCGGGCCTCCTGCCGGGCGGCCTTGCGGTCCGCGGGGACGAGCGGACGCTTGCGCTGTGCCTCGACCTCCCTGCGCTTCGGTGTGGGGCGGCCCTTGCCCTGCGGCTTGGGCTTCGCCTCGGGTTCCGGCGCGGGGGCGGGCGTCTCCTTCTTGCTACGTCCGATCACGCCTCGAGGGTAGTCGACCCGCGCCGTTAGGCTGCCCTCGTGACCATCGAGGACCTCACCACCCGGACCGCCGCCGAGTTCCCCCGCATCCGCAGCGACCTGGAGTCGCTCGTGCGCATCCCCAGCGTCTCGGCCCCCGCCTTCGACCCGCGACACCTCGAGGAGAGCGCCGCGGCCGTCGCCGACCTGCTCCGCGACGCCGGGCTCCCCGAGGTCGAGATCGTCCGCGTCACCGGTCCCGACGGTCGCGCCGGGGCGCCCGCCGTGCTCGCCCACCGGCCCGCCCCCGCCGGGTCGCCGACTGTGCTGCTCTACGCGCACCACGACGTCCAGCCCCCGGGCGACCCCGCCGGCTGGACCTCCCCGCCCTTCGAGCCCACCGCGCGCGGCGAGCGACTCTTCGGCCGCGGCGCCGCCGATGACAAGGCCGGGATCATGGCCCACGTCGGCGCGCTGCGCGTGCTCGGCGACGAGCTCGGGGTCGGGGTCACGGTCTTCGTCGAGGGCGAGGAGGAGATCGGCTCACCGACCTTCCGCACCTTCCTCGAGACCTACCGTGACCGGCTCGCCGCGGACGTCATCGTCGTCGCCGACTCCTCGAACTGGAAGGTCGGCGTCCCCGGCCTCACCACCTCGCTGCGTGGCCTCGTCGACTGCACCGTGGAGCTGCGGGTGCTCGACCACGCCGTCCACTCCGGCATGTACGGCGGCCCGGTGCTCGACGCGGTCACCCTCCTCGCCCGGCTCATCGCCACCCTGCACGACGACGCGGGCGACGTCGCCGTCCCCGGCCTGGTCGCCCGCGACGAGACGGACGTCGACTACCCGGAGGCCGACTACCGCGCCGACGCCGGCGTGCTCGACGGGGTCCGGCTCGCCGGGTCCGGCCCCCTCTCCGCGCGGCTGTGGACGAAGCCGGCGATCTCCGTCATCGGGCTCGATGCGACGAGTGTCGACCACGCCTCCAACACCCTCATCCCCGCCGCCCGCGCGAAGCTCTCGATGCGCATCGCCCCGGGTCAGGACCCGGCCGCGGCGGAGCGGGCGCTGCACGAGCACCTGCGGGCCCATGCCCCGTTCGGCGCCGAGGTCACCGTGACGCCGGGGGAGACCGGCCACGCCTTCCAGGCCCCGGGCGACTCGGTGGTCATGCAGGCCGCCCGGTGGGCGCTGCGCACCGCCTGGGGCACCGACCCGGTGGACCTCGGCATCGGTGGCTCGATCCCCTTCATCGCCGACCTCGCCGAGGTGTACCCCGACGCCGCGATCCTCGTCACCGGCGTGGAGGACCCGGACTCCCGGGCGCACTCGGAGGACGAGTCGGTACACCTGGGCGAGCTGGAGAAGGTCGTCCTCGCCGAGGCCCTCCTCCTCGCCCGTCTCGCCGACCGGCTGTGACCGTGCACCACGCCCGGCTGGGCAGCCACGCAGGACAGGGGAGCGCGTGCGACTCCTGGTGAGCCCCGGGGCGTTCTCCGGGGCGCTGAGCGCCCTGGCGGTGGCCGCCGCCGTCGAACGGGGGTGGCGCCGCACGGCACCGGACACCGTGGTGCACGTGCGGCCGATGTCCGACGGTGCGACCGGCCTGCTCGACGCCGTCCACGCCGCCCGCGGGGGGCGCCTGGTCTCGCTCACCGCGCGCGGCCCCCTCGGCGACCCCGTCCCGGCCACGCTGCTCCACGTGCCCGGCCAGGCCGGCGGCACGGTGTACGTCGAGGCCGGACAGGTCCTCGGGCAGCAGCTCACCCCGCCCGGTGAGGAGCTGCGCCACGCCGAGCACGGCAGCAGCGTCGGACTGGCCGAGCTGCTCCTCGCCGCGCGCGAGGTGGGCGCCGGCCGCATCGTCGTCGGGCTCGGGACCGCCACCACCCACGACGGCGGCGCCGGGCTGGTCCGCGGGCTCGCCGGCGTCCCGGAGGACGCCGAGATCGACCGGGACGCGCTGGCCGCCGCCCACCGCACACTGGCCGCCACCGACGTCGTCGTCGCCTCCGCCACCCAGACTCCGCTGCTCGGCCTGCACGGCGCCGGCGCGCTGCTCGGCGAGCGGGTCGGTCCCGCCGAGGCCCAGCGCCTCGACACCCGGGTCGGTGACCTCGTCGCCCGGCTCGACCGGCTCGGCCGGGACCTGCCGCGGCGGTCGGTGCTGCCGACCGCGCCGGCCGCCGGCGCGACACACGGGCCCACGACACACCAGCACGCGGTGCCGGCCCGGCCCGGGAGGGCCGAGGGCAGCGGCGCCGGGGGAGGCGCCGCCTACGCCCTGACCGTGCTCGGGGGCCGCCTGCTCCCGGGCCCGGACGTCGTGGCCGACGCGGTCGGGCTGCGCGCCGCCGTCGCCGACGCCGACCTCGTCCTCACCGCGACGGCGGTGCTCGACGCGCCCGCCGTCGACTTCTCCGTCGTCGCGACCGTCGGACGGGCGGCGATGGAGGAGGGGCTCCCGGTCGTCGTCCTGGCCGAGGAGGTGCACACCTCCCGCCGTGAGGTCGCCCGCGCGGGGATCAGCGGGACGTACGAGACCGGCCCCGCCGACCTGGCCGTCGTCGAGGAGTGGGCCCTCCGTCTGGCGCGCACCTGGGCACTCGGGGCGTAGTCTGGTCGTGGAACAACCGCGGACCCGCCGCGGTTGCCACGGTTGTACCCGACCCGAGCACCTGCGGAGACCAAGCATGAGCGAGACGATGACCCCCACGCCCACCGACGTCCCGACCCACGAGGTCGAGCTGACCGACGTCGCCGCGCAGAAGGTCAAGACGCTGCTCGCGCAGGAAGGGCGCGACGACCTGCGGCTGCGGATCGCCGTCCAGCCCGGTGGCTGCTCGGGCCTCATCTACCAGCTCTACTTCGACGAGCGCTTCCTCGACGGCGACGCCGTGCGTGACTTCGACGGCGTCGAGGTCATCGTGGACAAGATGAGCGTGCCCTACCTGGCCGGCGCGACCATCGACTTCGCCGACACCATCGAGAAGCAGGGGTTCACGATCGACAACCCCAACGCCGTCGGCTCCTGCGCCTGCGGCGACTCCTTCCACTGACGCGACACGCCCGACCACGGCCCGTCCTTTGCGAGGTTCCTACCTCCCACTGGGCGGGCCGTTGGCGTCCCACCCGCGGGTTCGCGATAGGGTGAACGACGGGACATTCGTCCCGCCTGAAATGCCCTAAATGCGTCGTGTCGGAAGGTCTTGAAGTGCGATCACCGTCCTCCGGTAGCCGCTCGCCCCGCGGGTGGCGACTGGTAGTTCTGGGCCTTGTGGCGGCCCTCACCCTCGCCGGTTGCGCAGAGCTGGGAGCGCCGAGCAACGGCTTCCTGCCTTCCGAACCAGGGGTCACCGACAAGACCGAGTCGATGATCAACCACTGGAACGGCGCGTGGGTCGCCGCCATCTTCGTCGGCATCCTCGTGTGGGGCCTGATCATCTGGTGCGTCGTCGCCTACCGGAAGCGGAAGAACGACAACACCCTGCCGGTCCAGCTGCGCTACCACATCCCGCTCGAGCTGATGTACACCGTCGTGCCGATCCTCATGATCGGGGTGCTGTACTTCTACACGGTGCAGGTCACCGAGGAGTTCACCGACGTCAGCGCGGAGCCGGACCTGGAGATCCTCGCCTACGGCAAGCAGTGGAGCTGGGACTTCAACTACCTGGACGACGGCGTCTACTTCGAGGGCGGTCGCATGCAGCTCACCGGTGAGGAGGGCGTGGAGGAGACCCTGCCCACGCTCTACCTGCCGGTCGGGGAGACGGTGCAGTTCACCGTCAAGACCCGCGACGTCAACCACTCCTTCTGGATCCCCGCCTTCCTGTTCAAGATGGACATGATCGCGGGGGAGACCAACACGTTCCAGGTGACGCCGCAGGAGACCGGCCACTTCCAGGGGAAGTGCGCCGAGCTGTGCGGCGAGTTCCACTCGGAGATGCTCTTCAACGTCGAAGTCGTCGAGCGTGCGGAGTACGACGCACAGATGGAGGCGCTGCGCCAGGCCGGCAACGTCGGCGTCATCGGCGACGAGTACAACCGGGTCTACGACCAGCGCGGTTACCTGCAGGACGGAACGGTGAACAACTGATGGCTACCACGCACGAAGCCCCGACCCCGCAGCTCGTCCCGGGCCTGCGGCCCGAGCGGCAGAGCCTCGGCCGGACCATCGTCAGCTGGCTGACCTCGACCGACCACAAGGTCATCGGCTACCTGTACCTCATCACCGCCTTCGTCTTCTTCCTCATCGGCGGCCTCCTCGCGCTGGCCATGCGGCTGGAGCTCTTCGAGCCGGGTATCCAGCTCTTCCAGTCGAAGGAGGTGTACAACCAGTTCTTCACGATGCACGGCACGATCATGCTGTTCCTCTTCGCGACGCCGCTGTTCACCGGCTTCGGGAACGTCATCGTGCCGCTGCAGATCGGGGCACCGGACGTCGCCTTCCCGCGGCTGAACATGTTCAGCTACTGGCTCTTCACCTTCGGTGGCCTCATCGCGCTGGCCGGCTTCCTCACCCCGAAGGGAGCGGCGAGCTTCGGCTGGACGGCCTACACGCCCCTGTCGCTCGTGCAGTTCTCGCCCGGCCTCGGCGGTGACCTGTGGGTCATGGGCATCGCGCTGACCGGCTTCGGCACCATCTTCGGCTCGGTCAACTTCATCGCCACCGTCATCACCATGCGGATGCCCGGCATGACCATGTTCCGCATGCCGATCTTCACCTGGAACATCATGATCACCTCGCTGCTGGTGCTCATGGCCTTCCCGGTGCTGGCGAGCGCGCTCTTCGGCCTGGCCTACGACCGCGTCCTCGGCGGGCAGATCTACAACCCGGACAGCGGCGGCTCCATGCTGTGGCAGCACCTGTTCTGGTTCTTCGGCCACCCCGAGGTCTACGTCATCGCACTGCCGTTCTTCGGCATCGTCAGCGAGATCCTGCCGGTCTTCTCCCGCAAGCCGATCTTCGGCTACAAGGGCCTGGTCTTCGCCACGATCGCGATCGCCGCCCTGTCGATGACCGTGTGGGCGCACCACATGTACACCACCGGTGGGGTGCTGCTGAACTTCTTCGCGCTGATGACCATGCTCATCGCCGTGCCCACCGGGGTGAAGTTCTTCAACTGGGTCGGCACGATGTGGCGCGGCAAGCTGACGTTCGAGACGCCGATGCTCTGGTCGCTCGGCTTCATGGCGACCTTCCTCTTCGGCGGTGTCACCGGCATCATCCTGTCCAGCCCGGCCATGGACTTCCAGGTGCAGGACTCCTACTTCGTCGTCGCGCACTTCCACTACACCGTCTTCGGCACCGTGGTGTTCGCGATGTTCGCCGGCTTCTACTTCTGGTGGCCGAAGATGACCGGGCGGATGCTCAACGAGCGGCTCGGCAAGGTCCACTTCTGGATGCTCTTCTTCGGCTTCCACGGCACCTTCCTCATCCAGCACTGGCTCGGCGCCCAGGGCATGCCCCGGCGCTACGCCGACTACATGGTCGAGGACGGGTTCACCCTGATGAACCAGGTCTCCACCGCCGGTGCGGTGCTGCTGACGCTCTCCACGCTGCCCTTCCTGTGGAACGTCTACGTCACGACGCGCGGCCCGCGCACCGTGTTCGTCGACGACCCGTGGGGCTTCTCCAACTCGCTGGAGTGGGCCACGAGCTGCCCGCCGCCGCGGCACAACTTCGTCTCCCTGCCCCGCGTGCGCTCCGAGCGCCCCGCCTTCGACCTGCACCACCCGGAGGTTGCCGCGATGGACCAGGCGGCCGTGCCCGACCAGGGCATCCTGGAGCAGGCGCTGGGCGACGCGCAGCGCACCGGCGGCGGGGGAGCAGCCGCCACCGAGGGGAAGCGGCAGGGCACCGCGACCGCTGTGCTCGAGCGCGACGAGGACGACGAGAAGGGGAAGGCCTGATGGCACGAGAGCACGACCGCGCACCCGGTGAGCCGTCGGCGGAGCACCCCAAGCCGCTCCGGGTGGAGATGTGGACCTTCCTGGCTGGGGTCGTCTTCTTCCTGATCGTGGCGCTCATCTACGGCGTGTGGAGCAGCTGGGAGCCCGTCGGCACGGTGGCGCTTCTCCTGCTCACCGGCCTGTACGGCCTGTCCGGCGCCTACCTGGCCATCCTGGCGCGGCGGGTCGACCCGCGGCCGGAGGACAACCCGGTCAGCGACGTCGAGGACCACGCCGGTGAGATCGGGGTCTTCTCGCCACACTCCTGGTGGCCGCTGGTGCTGGGCATCGCTGCGGCGCTGGCCTTCGCCGGGATCGCCGTGGGCTGGTGGATGTTCGGTCTGGGCCTCGTCGTCGCCGCGATCGGCCTCGCCGGCCAGACCTTCGAGTTCTCACGCGGACCGCACGCACACTGAGTTCGACCTGACGCCGGAAGGGCGGCACCCAGCACGGGTGCCGCCCTTCTTGCATGCTCTGCGGGGACGGGACAGGAAGCGTCAGGGACGCTGACCACGCTGCGAGTGTCGGCAGCGGGACGCCCGTCGCGGTTCGCCAGGCGGAGACCCGCGGCCGTGGGCCGGCTGGGGAACGTCTCGTGCCCCGGGAGGGGGAGCGAGATCATGCAGCGCTCGACCACCTGCCTCCCTCCGCAGTCCGCCACACGCTCACGGGCACAGCGACGGAGGTCTGGTCTCTCTCGGCGGGAAGCCGACGACGCTCGCCCACCGGGTACGGCGAGGTGGTCCCAGACCGGCGTGGCGAGGACCGGATACTGGGCAGTCACACCGGCCGCGCTGGCTGTGGCGTGGTGTCGCCCGCGAGTTCGCGACCTCGTGGAGCTGGTCTGCTCACGGGAGCGAAAGGCCCGGTGGGCCGCCGGAGCGGCTCACCGGGCCTCGTGCCGGTTCTCGTCCGGTCAGACCTGCGCGGGGGTGATGAGGCCCGCCGTCTGGGTCCGGGCACGCTCCAGGCGAGCGGCGACGTCCTGCCAGTTGACGATGTTCCAGAACGCCTTGACGTAGTCCGCCTTGACGTTGAGGTAGTCCAGGTAGAACGCGTGCTCCCACATGTCGAGCATGAGGATGGGCGTCAGCCCCAGCGGGACGTTGCCCTGCTGGTCGAAGAGCTGGAAGATCGAGAGCTTCTGCCCGATGGAGTCCCAGGCGAGCACCGACCAGCCAGATCCCTGGATGGCCGTGGCGTTGGCGGAGAACTGCGCCTTGAAGCCCTCGAAGGACCCGAGCTGGTCCTTGATGGCCTCGGCGAGCTCGCCCTCCGGCTCACCCCCACCCTCGGGGGAGAGGTTGTTCCAGAAGACGGTGTGGTTGACGTGCCCGCCGAGGTTGAACGCGAGGTTCTTCTCCAGGAGGTTGATGGCGGCGTTGTCACCGCTCTCCCGGGCCTCCGCCAACTTGTCCAGCGCGGTGTTTGCGCCGTCCACGTACGCCTTGTGGTGGCGGCTGTGGTGCAGCTCCATGATCTTGCCGCTGATGTGCGGCTCGAGCGCGCTGTAGTCGTACGGGAGCTCCGGCAGGGTGTACACAGGCATGTGTCCTCCTCAGGTAGTCGCGGTGCGGGTCCGCACCGCCTTGCACGGACACGTGTGCCCGGCGGTGACGCCGGGCACACGTGTCACATCAGGGCCAACCTATGACGACGACGGGTTGTTCCGCTCATCCCGCCCGCCGGCGGTGACCGCCGCGGGCTCCTCCTCGGCACCCGCGAAGGTCTCGCGCAGGCCACCGGGCTCCACCATCGCGGTGCCCTGGAGGCCGTCACCGTGCGCCCCGTGCTCGGCCGTCGCGGCGGCCAGCTCGGCGGGCCTCACCGGCTCGACGCGGTCCTCGTAGAAGAGCCGCGACAGGCGCGCGCGGCGCTTGTCGACCTCGTAGCCGGGACGGCGCACCCCGCGCTCGTCCTCGGCCGGCTCGATCTCCAGCATCCGGTCGGCGTCGTAGGAGACGAGCACCCACCGCTCCTCGTCGGTGAGCGGCTGGTGGATCTCCATGTACTGGCCCGAGGGCAGCCGGACGATGCGTCCGGTCTCGTGACCGTGGAGGGCGAGCTCGCGGTCGCGCCGCTGCAGCGCCAGGCAGATGCGCTTGGTGAAGACGAACGCGAGCACCGGCGCCACGAAGAACGCGATCCGCAGGAACCACGTGATGCCGTTGAGGGAGAGCTCGAAGTGCGTGGCGATGAGGTCGTTGGCACCGGCGAAGTTCAGCACCATGAACGCGGTGATGAGGGCGACGCCGAAGGCCGTGCGGGTAGGCGCGTTGCGCGGGCGGTCGAGCAGGTGGTGCTCACCGCGGTCCTTGGTCACCGCGGCCTCGATGAAGGGCCACAGCGCGAGCGGCGTGAAGAGCAGGCCGGGGATGATCAGGCCCGGGATGAGGATGTTCAGCGACAGCGTGTAACCGCCGATGACGAACTCCGGCCACCCCGGCATGAGCCGCAGCGAGCCCTCGAGGAAGAGCATGTACCAGTCCGGCTGCGCGCCTGCGCCGACGGGGGAGGGGTCGTAGGGCCCGTGCACCCACACCGGGTTGATCGACACCAGCGCACCGAGCGTGGCGAGGAAGCCGAAGACGATGAAGAAGAACCCGCCTGCCTTCGCCGCGTACACCGGCAGCACCGGGTAGCCGACGACGTTCTTCTCCGTCCGCCCCGGGCCGGGGTACTGGGTGTGCTTGTGCACGACGACGAGGATGAGGTGGACGGTCACCAGCGCGATGATGAGGCCGGGCACGAGCAGGATGTGCACCGTGAACAGGCGCGGGATGATGTCCGTCCCCGGGAACTCACCGCCGAAGAGCGCCAGCGAGCCGTAGGAGCCGATGATCGGGATCGCGCGGAGCACGCCGTCGGCGATGCGCAGGCCGTTGCCCGACAGGACGTCGTCCGGCAGCGAGTAGCCGGAGAAGCCGGCCGCGAGGCCCAGCAGCAGCAGGGTGAACCCGACGAGCCAGTTGAGCTCCCGCGGCTTGCGGAAGGCACCGGTGAAGAACACCCGGAGCATGTGCGACACGATCGCGGCCATGAACAGCAGCGCCGCCCAGTGGTGGATCTGCCGCATGAGCAGCCCGCCGCGCACCTCGAAGGAGAGCCGCAACGTCGAGGCGAAGGCCTCGGACATCGCCACGCCCTGCATGGCCACCGGGAGGGCGTCCTCCGGGTAGGTGGTGTGCCCCATGCTGGGGACGAAGAACATCGTCAGGAAGATGCCGCTGAGGACGAGGACGATGAAGCTGTAGAGCGCGACCTCACCGAGCAGGAAGGACCAGTGGTCGGGGAA
>NZ_CALGNQ010000195.1 GCF_937958535.1 uncultured Georgenia sp.
CGATCGTGGTGACGGGCCGCTATCCGCGCGCGATCTTCGACTTCAACGTCGGGGTCCTGCGCTGGAGCTGGCGCGTGGCCTACTACTCCTACGGCGCGCTCGCGACCGACCGGTACCCGCCCTTCAGCCTGGGTGAGGTGCCGGACTACCCCGCCCACCTCGACGTCGAGTACCCCGAGCGGCTCTCGCGCGGCCTCGTGCTCGTCAAGTGGTGGCTGCTCGTCCTGCCCCACTACCTCCTCCTCGTCTTCTTCCTCGGCGCGGGCGCGGCCGTCGCACGCCAGGTCGAGGGGCTGACGTGGATGTGGGAGGGCGGGCTCATCGCGCTGCTCGTCCTCATCGCCGGGGTCGCGCTGCTCTTCACCGGGGGGTACCCGCGGGGCCTGTACGACCTGCTGCTCGGGCTCAACCGCTGGGTGCTCCGGGTCGCCGCCTACGCGGGGCTGATGACCGACAGCTACCCACCGTTCCGCCTCGACCAGGGCGGCCCGGATCCCGAGGTGCAGCTCACCGCGCCGACGTCGGGGCGCGGACCGGTGGGCTCTCAGGTCCCGGGCGCGGACGCCACGGCGGTTCCGGGCGCCGTCGCGCCGTCGTCGTGGACCGCGGGCCGAGCTGTCGCCGTCGTCGCGGGGTCCCTCGCCGTGCTGCTCGGCCTCGCCGCGGCCCTCGCCGGGGCCGCGCTGCTGGTGTGGCAGTCGGCGCTCCGTGAGGACGGGTACCTCACCACGCCGACGTGGCAGGTGGAGACCGCCGGCTATGCCGCCGTGACCGAGGAGATCGTCCTCGCGGGGGAGTGGCTCGACGACGGGCTGGGCGACGTGCGCCTGCGTGCCACCGGGGACGATGCTGCGATCTTCCTCGGGGTGGCGACGGCGCAGGACGCGGCCGCCTACCTCGGCGGGGTCGCGCGCGAGCAGCGGGACAACGCCTTCGTCGACCGGGAGCTGCCGGGTGGGGCACCGGCCGTGCCGCCCGCGGAGGCGGACATCTGGCTCGCGTCCGCCGAGGGCGGCGGGCAGCTGGTGCTCGACCTCGAGCCGCGGCCGGGAAGCTTCGTCGTGGTCGTCATGTCCGCCGACGGCGGAGCGGGGGTGCGCGCGAGCGTCGACGCCGGCGCGACCCTGCCGTGGGTCGGGGCCGGAGCCGGGGTCGCCCTCGCTGCCGGGCTGGTCCTGCTCGCGGGCGGGCTCGCCGTCGTCGTCCTCAGTGTCCGTGCCGCCTCTCCGGCGCGCGTCGGTCGCCGGGAGGAGGCGCAGCCGTGACCGGGTCGCGACGTGTGCTGGCACTCATCGGCGTGGTGGTCGTCGCCGTGGTCGCGCTCGGCGCGTGTGCAGCCGGCGAGAACGTGCAGGAGATGCCGGGCGGGGCCGGCTTCTGGCCCGGGCTGTGGCACGGGATCATCCTCCCGGTCACGTTCATCGTCTCGCTGTTCACCGACACCGTGAGCATCTACGCGGTGGACAACAACGGGAACTGGTACGACGTCGGCTTCGTCCTGGGCCTCGCGCTCTTCTCCGGCCCGGTCATCGGCCTGCGGGGACGTCGCTCGTGACGACTCGGATCCCTGCCCGGTCCGGCCGTGACGAACCGCGGGTGCCACCACGCGACCGCGACGACTGGGCGGACCTGCCCGTGCGTTCACGGTGCCGGGCCGGGTGGCCGTGGGGTACGGGAAGCGGTACTGGTCGGACGGCGCGTTCGCCCCGCTTCGTCGTGGACGACGTCGTCTACCGCTGACGTCGCTATGGTGGGCCCAGCCTGCGGTGTCCGACGACCGAGGAGCTCACGACGGGATGACGGAGACGACCAGCGTCCACCTGCCCGACGGCGACATGCCCGCCCACCTGTGGCTCCCACCCTCCGGGTCCGGCCCCGGGATCCTGCTCCTCCAGGAGATCTTCGGCGTGAGCCGCTACGTCCGGAGCCGGGCGCAGGACCTCGCCGAGCTCGGGTACGTCGTGCTCGCGCCCGAGCTCTACTGGCGCCTGGGCGAGACGGTGGACGAGTCGCGCGCGGACGTCCTCGAGCAGGGGATGGCGCTCGCGGGCCGGCTCGACTGGGAGCAGACCGTCGCCGACTCCGTGGCGGCGCTCACCGCGCTCCGCGCGCGGCCCGAGGTGGCGGGCGGCGTCGGCGCCTTCGGGTTCTGCTTCGGCGGGGGAGTGGCGTTCAACGTCGCCGCGGTGGCGGACGTCGACGTCCTCGTCTCGTACTACGGCTCGGCGCTGCCGACCCTGCTCGACCTCGCCGGCCGGGTCACCGCCCCGAGCCTCCACCACTTCGGCACCGCCGACAGCTACATCCCGCTCGAGCAGGTCGAACGGATCCGTGCCGCCGTCTCCGGCCCCGAGGTGGAGTTCCACCTCCACGAGGGCGCGGGGCACGCGTTCGACAACCCGGCACCGATGTTCCACCATTCGGCCGCGACCGCCGACGCGTGGGCGCTCACCACTGACTTCCTCGCCCGGCGCTTTCCGGTGGCCGCGGCCGGCGCGGCACGCTGACACGGCGCGCCCGCGGGCCGCCGCGCGGGGCCCGGCCTGGGACCAACCTCCTGGTCCGCCCGCCCCCGGACGGGTGAGGATGAGACGGGAAGCTGTCTCACCTCAGGAGGATCCACGATGGCAACAGTCGGACTGGTCGGCACTCTGGACACCAAGCGTGAGGAGTACGCGTGGCTGCGTGACGAGCTCACCCGGCGGGGCGTCGACGTCGTGCTCATCGACGTCGGGACGTTCTCGGACGGCGGCGGCATCGCCGACGTGACGTCCGCCGAGGTGGCTGCGGCAGCCGGCGCCGACGTGGACCGGCTGCGGGAGGAGAACGACCGCGGTGCCGCGATGACGACGATGGGCGAGGGCGCCGCCGTCGTCGTCGACCGCCTCTTCCGGGAGGGAAGGCTGCACGGACTGCTCGGGGTCGGTGGCTCCTCCGGCTCGTCGGTCGCGTCGCGCGCGATGCAGGTGCTCCCGGTCGGGGTACCCAAGCTCCTCGTCTCGACGATGGCCGCCGGTGACGTCGGCCCGTACGTCGGTGCCAAGGACGTCACGGTCATGCCCTCGGTCGTGGACGTCGCGGGGATCAACCGCATCTCCCGCGCGATCATGGGCAACGCCGTCGCCGCTGTCGCGGCCATGGCGCAGGCCTACCGCGAGCGCGCGGCCGCTCCGGAGGAGGAGGACGAGCCGCACCTCATCGGCGCCACGATGTTCGGCCTGACGACGCCGGCGGTCGACGAGGCCCGGCAGCGCCTCACCGAGCTCGGGTACGAGGTGCTCGTGTTCCACGCCACGGGTGCCGGCGGGCGCGCGATGGAGGCGCTGGCCGCCGACGGGTTCCTCGACGGCGTGCTCGACCTCACGACCACCGAGCTGGTCGACGACATGCTCGGCGGCGTGCTGTCCGCCGGCCCGGACCGGCTCGAGGCGGCGGGTGCTGCGGGGCTGCCGCAGGTGGTGAGCGTCGGAGCCCTCGACATGTGCAACTTCGGGCCCGAGGCGACGGTGCCGGAGAGGTACGCCGGCCGGAGGTTCGTCGTCCACAACCCGACGGTCACCCTCATGCGGACGACGCCGGAGGAGATGGCCGAGCTCGGACGGCGGATCGGGCGCAAGCTGAGGGAGGCGACCGGGCCCGTGGCGGTATACCTGCCGCTGCGCGGGGTGTCCGGCATCGACGTCGAGGGTGGGCCGTTCCACGACCCGGAGGCGGACGCGGCGTGCTTCGCGGCGCTGCGCGAGGAGCTGGAGGGCAGCGACGTCGTCGTCCACGAAGTGGACAGCGCGATCAACGACCCCGGCTTCGGCCGGGCAGCGGCCGAGGAGCTGCACGCGCTCATCGGCCGCGTCCGCGACTGAGGCCACGAGCCGGGCGGGCTCGGCAGGAGCGCGCCCGGACGCCGACAAGAGTAAGGAGTAGAGACACATGGATCGTCAGGAAGCACTGGCGCGGCTGCGCGCCACCGTCGAGTCCGGCAGGCCGATCATCGGTGGGGGCGCCGGCACGGGACTGTCCGCCAAGGCTGCCGAGGCCGGCGGGATCGACCTCATCATCATCTACAACTCGGGCCGCTACCGGATGGCCGGACGCGGCTCGCTCGCGGGCCTCCTCGCCTACGGGGACGCAAACGCGATCGTCATGGAGATGGCGAACGAGGTGCTGCCCGTCGTCAAGGACACCCCGGTGCTCGCCGGCGTCAACGGCACCGACCCGTTCCGTGTCATGGGCAGGTTCCTCGACGACGTCAAGCGTGCCGGCTTCACCGGCGTGCAGAACTTCCCGACCGTCGGGCTCATCGACGGCGTCTTCCGCCAGAACCTCGAGGAGACCGGGATGGGCTACGCGCTCGAGGTCGACATGATCGCCGCCGCACACGAGCGCGGCCTGCTCACCACGCCCTATGTCTTCGACGCCGAGCAGGCCACCGCCATGGCCGAGGCGGGCGCCGACGTCCTCGTCCCGCACATGGGCCTGACCACCTCCGGCAGCATCGGCGCCCAGACCGCGCTCACGCTGGAGGAGAGCGCCGCGCGGGTGCAGGAGATGCACGACGCCGCGAAGAAGGTCAACCCCGACATCCTCGTGCTGTGCCACGGCGGCCCCATCGCCGAGCCGGCCGACGCGCAGTACATCCTCGACAACACGAAGGGGGTCGTCGGGTTCTTCGGGGCGTCCTCGATCGAGCGGCTGCCCACCGAGCGGGGGATCAAGGCGCAGACGGAGGAGTTCAAGGCCATCACCTTCTGAGGCACTTCTGCCCCCGGGCAGGCCGCCGGCTCGGTCCGTCGAGGGCCGGCCGGCGGCTCCGCCCGTGGTGGGCGGCTACTGCAGCTCCGGCGGGATCCACCACAGACCGTCGTTGTTCGCCGCGATGTACTCGGCGAACTCCTCGGAGTGGTAGGCGTCGACGATGGCCTGCGCCCACGGTGCGTCGGCGTTCTCCTCCTTGACGACGACCTGGAGCACGAGGTGGTCGAGGATGTCCTCGGTGGCCAGCGCGGACGACGGGTCGATGCCGGCGTTGTAGACGATCGAGCCGGTGATGACGATGTAGTCGAAGTCGACGCTCGCGGGCGGGATGGTCAGCGACCGCATCTCGGTGATGTCGAGGTTGTGCGGGTCGGCCACGATGTCATGCTGCGTCACCGTCGCCGGGTCGGCGTCCTCATCGAGCTCGATCCAGCCGATCTTCTCCAGCAGGAGGTAGGCCCGGGCCATGTTCGAGGCGTCGTTGGGCACGGCCACCGTGGCGCCGTCGGGGACGTCGTCGAGGCTCTCGTGGTGGTCGGAGTAGATACCCGCGGGGACGGTGGGGATCGGGGTTATCGGGACGAGGTCGCCGTCGTTCTCGGCGTTGAACGCCTCGAGGTAGGCGGTGTGCTGCTCGACGTTGAAGTCGACGTCGCCGTCGTTGAGGGCGATGTCGGCGGTGAGCAGGTCGGACATGTCGTGCGCCTGCAGCGTGTAGCCCTGCTCCTCGAGGATGGGGGCGACGGCGTCCTCGAAGAGCTCGGTGTACGGGCCCTGGGACTTGCTGTAGGTCAGCGTCGTTTTCTCGTCCGACGCGGAGGCGGCGTCGCCGGAGCTCCCGGTGGCACCCGGTTCGGCGCAGGCGCCGAGGAGGAGCGCCAGCGGTAGGGCGCCGGTGAGCGCGACGGTGCGGATCTTGTGCATGCTGGTTCGGTTCCTTGTCTGTCGGTCGGCGTGCGGGTCGGTGGTCAGCGGGGCTCACGAAGACGGCGGGACAGGGCGTTGCCCGCGGCCTGCATGAGCTGGACGAAGATGACGAGGATGACGACCGTGAAGATCATCAGCGGGGTGTTGAACCGTTCTCTGCCGTAGGTGAGGGCGAGGTCGCCGACGCCGCCGCCCCCGCCGTAGCCCGCCATCGCGGTGGCGCCGAGCAGCCCGACGACGCTGGTGGTCAGGGCCAGCACGATCGAGCTGTAGGCCTCGGGCAGGAGGAAGCGGCGGACGATCTGGAGGTTGCTCGCACCCATCGCCCGTGCGGCCTCGAGCACACCGGGGGAGACCTCGAGGAGGCTGGCCTCGACCATGCGCGCGATGAACGGCGCGATGTAGACGATGAGGGGGACGAGGGCCGCGCGGCTGCCCACGCTGGTGCCGACGACCATCCGGGTGATCGGCATCATCGCGACGAGCAGGATGATGAACGGGATGCTGCGGACGATGTTGATCGTGACGTTGACCGTCACGTAGACGACGCGGTTCTCCATGAGCCCACCGCGCCGGCTGAGCACGAGCGCCAGGGCGAGGCCGATCCCGATGACGGTGCCGAAGAGCATTCCCCAGCCGAGCATGTAGACGGTCTGGACCCCGGCGAGCACGAGCTGGTCGACGGTGATGCCGAAGATCTCCTGCTCCACTAGATCTCGATCCTCTCCCGCAGGATCCCTGCGTCGTCGATGACCTCGTGCGCCCGCCGGACGGGTTGGGCGCCTCCGATGAGCTGGACGAGGAAGAGGCAGATGACGGAGTCCTGCACCTCCTCGACGGTTGCGCCGAGGATGTTGACCTCCAGCCCCTCGATCCGGCTGAGGGCGGCGAGCAGGGGTCGGCGGACGGTGTCGCCGACGAACCGGAGCCGGAGCAGCTCCTGGGGTCGGGTTTCGCTGCGGACCACCTCGAGCAGCGGTCCGGGGATCTGGTCGTTGACGACCGTGCGGACGAACTGCTGGGTGATCGGGCGGCGCGGCCGGGTGAAGATGTCCAGGACGCTGCCCTGCTCGACTATCCGGCCCGCCTCCATCACGGCGACCTTGGTGCAGATGCGCTGGATGACGTGCATCTGGTGGGTGATGAGGAGGATCGTCACGCCCATCTCGCGGTTGATCCGCTTGAGCAGGCCGAGGATGGACTCGGTGGTCGTCGGGTCGAGCGCGCTCGTGGCCTCGTCGCACAGGAGGATCGACGGCGACGTCGCGAGCGCGCGGGCGATGCCGACGCGCTGCTTCTGCCCGCCGGAGAGCTGGCGGATGCTCGCGTTGCGCTTGTCCTCGAGCTCGACGATGCGCAGCACCTCGCTCACCCGCCGGTCGATCTCGGCCCGCGGGGTGCCCTGGATGAGCAGCGGCATCGCGACGTTGCGGTAGACCGACTTCGTCTCGAGCAGGTTGAACTGCTGGAAGACCATGCCGATGTCCCGCCGCGTACGGCGGAGCCGGCGGGTGGACATCGACGTGAGGTCGAGGCCGTTGACGGTCACTGCACCCTCATCGGGGACCTCGAGCTGGTTGACCATGCGGAGGAGGGTCGACTTCCCGGCGCCGGAGAACCCGATGATGCCGAAGATGTCACCCTGCTCGACCTCGAGCGACGCGTCGACCAGTGCGTCGACCGTGCCGCTCTTCGTGACATAGCGCTTGGACACGCGCTCGAGCGTGATCATCGCGCCGCCCCGAGACCTCGCGGGTCGGTGAGGCGGTGGTGCAGGGCGCTGGGGATCGGCACTCGCAAGCTCTCGTGTCTTCGTTGCGGAGACAAAAAAGCGAGGCACGGTCTACGTGCCTCGCCAAGTCCGGATGCGTCAGTGGGTCATGAACCATCCCGGGACAGGACGAAGCCAGGCGAGGTGCAACACGTACACATCGTCATGATCCGTCCAGTCCGTTCGTGATCGAGGGCCGCAGCGTAACACGTGTCGAACAGGGCGTGGGCGGGTGTCCGGCCCGCCGTGCTCGCGTCCGGGGTCGCGATCTCGCGGGATCTCACCGGTGCGGGCGGGTGTGGGAGAACCGCACGCCCACGTCCGCGGGGAAGGTGTCGACGATCTTGGGGCGGGGTGGTGAGGTCTCGGTGGATCGGAGTTCCGGCCGCCGGTGTCCTTGATGCCGCGCGCAGGCACGAGGCTGCTCCAGCGTCACGGCGGAGGGCTGCTCCACAGCGCCGCGGCGCGGCCGTATCAGAACGGCGGCATGTCGTCCCAGGACCAGCTGGGGCCGTCCTCGACGCCGGGCCACGGCTCGCTCCGGGGCGGTGCCGCGTGCGGCGCCCAGGTCCCGCCGACGTCGGTCCCGCTCGAGATCTCGGCGAGGACGGCGTCCACGGCGGCCGGGGCGAGGTGACGTCCGGAGCGGGTGGCCTCGGCGGCGGCAGTGCGCAGCCCATCGGCAGTGCGACGCGGCAGGGTGACGGTCGTGCCGTCGGGCCGACGGAGGTAGCCGTGGCCGGTCGGGGTGGTCCAGGCGTAGGTCCGGTCGGTGCCGTGGGCGACGGCGAAGGCGCCGATGGACTTGATGCGGTGGTCGGCGGTGCAGAGCGGACCCATGTTCGCCGCGGAGGTCTCGCCGCCGTGCTGCCACTCGTGCTCGTGGTCGAGGTCGCAGCTCCGTGCGGGGGTGCTGCACCCCGGCCTGATGCACGTGCGGTCGCGCTCGCGGACGTGGTCAGCGATGGCGGCGGGCGGCTGGTAGCGGGTGCGACCGACGTCGAGCACCTGCTCGGTCACGGGATCGGTGACGAGGCGGCGCCAGACGCCTCCTCCCGCGGCGATGGCGCGGGCCACCACGGGCGGGACGGGTCCGTACCCCTCGAGCTCGGCGACGGGCTGCGGGTCGCGCTCCATGGCCGTGAGCTCGGCGGCGTGCGGGTCGGGAAGGAGGACGTCGAGCGGGATGGTGATCCGCACGTCGGCACGTCCGCCACCGAGCATGCCGAGCTTGAGCGTGGGCAGGCACCCGCCGGGAAGCCGGTGGCTCGGACGGGGCGGCCCGTCGTCGAACCGTGGGACAGACGGTGGTGCATCGTCGTGCTGTGCGGCGGTGTCGTCGTGCTCGGCAGGCGGCGGGGAGGTCGCGGTGTCACCGGGTGGCGAGGCCGGCCCGCCAGCGGGAGACGGCGCCTCGGCGAGGTCGGACGATGGGACTTCCGGCGCATCAGCACTCGCGGAGTCGGACGGCGGGACGCCCGGCGCGTCGGCGCCCGTGGAGTCGGACGCCGGAACTTCCGGCGCATCAGCGGCCGTGGAATCGGGCGCTGAAACGTCTTGTGCGGGGCCGGATGTCCGCGTCTCGCTCCCCGGTGACGTGCAGCCGCACCGGCATCCTTCACCGCGGCACGGGCCGATGTGCCCGCTCTCGAGCGCCGTGTGCGCCATGAGGGCGAGGGAGTCGGCGCGCAGCTGGTCGAGTGTTCTCCGGTCGCCGTTGTTCTTCGCGGCGCGGGCGGCAGCCTCGAGGGTGGTGTCGAGGGCAATAGCGTCGCCGGCGGCGAGCACGGCGGTGATGCTGGCCATGCCGTCGGGCAGGGCACGCGGCCGGTGGACGCACCGCTTCTGCCGGGCGGCGCGATGGCGGGCGTCGGCAGAGTCGGGGTCCACGGCGATGACGGCCTTCGCGAGGTCGTGCTGCACCTGGCGCAGCGTGCGCCCCGGCGCCTTGGGCAGCACCTCCCACTGGGCGGCCATCGCCACCTCCGCGGGGAGATCCTGCAGCGTGGTGACGATGGCCTGGGCGCGCGGATAGTCGATGAGTCCCGCCTCGAGCGCTTGACCGGTGGGCTGGAACATGGCCCCGAAGGCCCGACCGCACGCGGCCAGACGGATCGCGGACAGCTTGCTCACCCGCAGCCGCATGGACAGCTCCTGGCCGGCAACACACTCGCCCCTCGTCCGGCCGGCCACGGTGCCGGGCCATGTGGGGTTGAGCTCGTCACGCTCGGCGAGCACCGCGGCGGCATGTGCGGCCTTGGCCGCCGACCATGCCTCCATCCGCTTGTACGCCGCGACGACCTCCACGACCGAGTATGTGTCCACCTTATCCAGGTCGATCGCCGCAAGGAGCTTCGCGAGGCGTTCTCCCGGTGGCAGGTGCTCGAGGTACTCGCCGAGAGCACCTTCCTGGGGAAGGAGCTCCTCCAACGTCCGCTCGGGCCAGTTCTCCGGATCCGCAGCGGCGTACATGGGAAGGCCGAACGTGAGGAACTCGGCGTCGATCGCGATATCGAGGTCGCGGTGTGGGCTGGGGAGGTCGACGCCGGAAGCGAGCAGCTCGCCGTCGTCAAGGGCAGCAAGGTGGCTCCGCAGGAACACCTCGATGCCGGAGACGAGCACGCCGGCAAGCACGCCGTCCGCCAGCGTTCGCGGCCTCCGGCCGAGCGCGGCGGCAGACGTGGCCCGGAGCGGATCGGGTGCGCCGTCGCTACCGTCGTGTGCCATCGCTACGACCTCCTTCGAACCAGCGTATCGAACATACGTTCGACACGCAAGAGGCAAGGGCGTCGCCGGGGACGGTGCGATAGCTCAGAACCCGCGCCTCGCGGCCGATGGAACGGTCGAGACCATCTCTTGCCCGCCCACCAGCACGCGCGGGTGCGCTGAGGCGGACCGGCAGGCTCCGTCCACTCAGCGCGACGTCCGGTACGACACGCCACTGCACCGACGAGGGAGCAACAGTGACCGAACACCAGCCACCGCCGTACGACCAGTCGTGGGTGCTGGACCCTGCCGCAGGGTCCAGCACCCAGAATGCCCCGCGCCCCTGGTACACGAAGAAGTGGCTCACGGTCCCGGCCGGCGTCCTGGTGCTCGCCTTCACGGTCGCGGTCGGCATCGGCCTCGCCGTCGGAGGCGACGACGAGCCCGCCCCCACGCACGCGGAGCAGGCCGCGACCACCGCCGCGACTGAGGACGCCGACACAGCCGAGGCCGAGTGGGAGGCCGCCGAGAAGGCGGCGACGGTGGAGGCGGAGGAGGCGGAGCGCGCCGCACGCGACGAGGCGGGGAAGGCCGCCGCCGACGAGGCCGAGCGGGAGGCCGCAGAGCAGGCCGAGCGGGAGGCCGCTGAGCAGGCCGAGCGGGAAGCAGCCGAACAGGCCGAGCGGGAAGCGGCCGAGGAGGCAG
>NZ_CALGNQ010000196.1 GCF_937958535.1 uncultured Georgenia sp.
GCGCGCCGGGGACGACGTCGCCGAGGCCGTGCGCGAGCTGAGCCACGGACGCGGCGCGGACTCCGTCGTCGACGCCGTCGGCATGGAGGCGCACGGGTCGCCGGTGGCCCGGGGGATCCAGGCGGGCGCCGGCCTGCTGCCCGACGCCCTCGCGCGCCCCCTGTTCACCCGGGCCGGTGTCGACCGGCTCGCTGCCCTCCACACCGCCGTCGACATCGTGCGCCGGGGCGGGACCATCTCGCTGTCCGGTGTCTACGGCGGCGCCCAGGACCCGATGCCGATGCTCGACCTGTTCGACAAACAGGTCACCCTGCGGATGGGGCAGGCCAACGTCCACCGCTGGGTGCCGGACGTGCTCCCGCTCGTCAGCGACCCCGCCGACCCGCTCGGCGTGCTCGACCTGCGCACCCACCGGCTGTCCCTCGAGGACGCCGCCCATGGCTACGACATCTTCCAGCGCAAGGAGGACGGCGCGGTCAAGGTCGTGCTCGACCCCGCCGCGCCGCCGGCGCGCGGTGGGAGGGAGGCACGATGAGGGTCGCCGTCGTCGGGGCGAGCGGGCACACCGGGACGTTCCTGCTCGACGCCCTGCGGGACGAGAAGGAGCTCGAGGTCGTCGGCATCGCCCGGCGCGCACCGGACACCACCGCGGCGCCCTACGACCGTGCGCGGTGGGAGCAGGTCGACATCGCGGCCCCGGTCGCGCTCGCGGAGGGGGAGGACTTCGTCGTCGACCGGCTCGCCGAGGCGTTCGAGGGCGCTGACGCCGTCGTCCACCTCGCGTGGCTCATCCAGCCCAACCGGCAGCGGGACGTCCTGCGGCGGGCCAACGTCGACGGCACCCGCCGGGTCGTCGCGGCGTGCCGGCGGGCCGGGGTCGGGCACCTCGTCGTCGCATCCTCCGTGGGGGCGTACTCCCCGGTGGAGGACGACGAGCCGCGCGACGAGTCGTGGCCCACCCACGGCAGCGCGGCGACCTCGCACTACGCCGTCGACAAGGCGGCCCAGGAGCGGATCCTCGACGAGGCTGAGGCCGGCGGCCTGGCCGTCGCCCGGGTACGGCCCGCGCTCATCTTCGACTCCGACTCCGGCGCCGAGGTGCTCCGGCTCTTCCTCGGGGCCTTCGTGCCCCCGCCCCTCCTGCGCCCCGGAGCCCTGCCGGTGCTCCCGCTGCCCGCCGGGCTGCGGCTCCAGGCGGTCCACGGGGCAGATCTCGCCGACCTCTACCGGCGCATCGTCCTCCGGCGTGCGACCGGCGCGTTCAACGCCGCCGCGGAGCCGCTGCTCACCGGGGAGCGGCTCGCCGCGATCCTCGACCACGGGCGGGTCGTCGAGATCCCCGCTTCCGTCGTGCGGCCGGTCGTCTCGCTCGCGTGGCAGGCGCACGCCCTGGCGTCCGACGCCGGCTGGCTGGACATGGGGATGAACGTCCCCGTCATGGACGCCTCGCGAGCGCGGCGCGAGCTCGGCTGGGAGCCACGGTCCGACGCGGAGGAGGCACTGCGCGAGATCCTCACCGGGATGGCCGAGGGACGGGGGACGGCCAGCCCACAGATGCGGCCGCGGGAGAGCTGGCCGCAGGACCAGCAGCCACCGGGCGGCGTGCACCCCGACGCGCCGTTCGGGCCGGGCCAGGAGTCCGTCGCCCACCGGGTGCCGCGGCACCTCGAGCGGGACATCCTCGGGCTGTACCTCTCGGACCACCTCACCGGCGCCACCGCCGGGCTGGAGCGGGCCGAGCGGATGGCCGCGGCGTACGCCGACACGGACTTCGGGGAGGAGCTCGAGCGGGTCGCGCTGGAGATCCGCGAGGAGCGCGAGCTGCTCAAGGAGCTCATCGACTCCCTCGAGCTGCGCCGTCGCCCGTACCGGCAGGCGGCCGCGTGGGTGGCGGAGAAGGCCGGCCGGCTCAAGCTCGACGAGCGCCCCGGCGGCTCACCGATGACGCCGTTGCTCGAGTCCGAGCTCATGCGCAGCGCCGTCATGGGCAAGCTCGGCCTGTGGCAGGTGCTCGCCGAGCTGTCCGACGACCTCGGGCTGCCCACCCCGCTGTTCGAGGCGCTCGCCCAGCAGGCCCGCGACCAGGCCCGCACCTACGAGCGGGTGCACCAGCACATCATCGGCGAGGTGTTCCGCGCCGGCCGGGTCGACTGAGCCACCCAGGGACGCCGTGCCGGGGCGCCCCCGGACGGCGGCTCAGACCTGGCGCAGGCTCGCCATCCAGGCCTCGACGTCCTCGGCGCGGCGCGGCAGGGCGGCGCTGAGGTTCTCCACCGAGCCGTCCTCCCGGACGAGGATGTCGTCCTCGATCCGCACCCCGATGCCGCGCAGCTCCTCGGGGACGGTGAGGTCGTCGGCGCGGAAGTACAGGCCCGGCTCGATGGTGAAGATCATCCCCGGCTGCAGCTCGGCGTCGAGGTACATCTCCCGCCGCGCCTGCGCGCAGTCGTGGACGTCGATGCCGAGGTGGTGGCTGGTGCCGTGGACCATCCACCGGCGGTGGTACTGGCCCTCCTCGGACAGCGACTCCTCGGCCGACGCCGGCAGCAGCCCCCACTCGGCGAGCCGGTGGGCGAGCACCTCCATTGCGGCGGCGTGCAGGTCGCGGAAGCGCACCCCCGGCTGGGAGGCGCGGGCGAAGGCGGCGTCGGCGGCCTCGAGGACGGCGTCGTAGACCTTGCGCTGGGCGGGGGTGAAGACGCCGTCGACCGGCAGGGTGCGGGTGACGTCGGCGGTGTAGAGGGAGTCGACCTCCACCCCGGCGTCGACCAGGACGAGGTCACCCGGGCGCACCGGGCCGTCGTTGCGGATCCAGTGGAGGGTGTTGGCGTGGTTGCCCGAGGCCGCGATGGTGTCGTAGCCGGTGGCGTTGCCCTCCTCGCGGGCGCGCGCCCCGAAGACGCCCTCGATGACCCGCTCCCCGCGCGGGTGCTCGACGGCGCGCGGCAGCGCCCGCACGATGTCCTCGAATCCCTTGATGGTCGCGGCGATCGCCTTGCGCATCTCGGCGACCTCGTAGTCGTCCTTGCGCAGCCGCAGCTCGGACAGCGCCTCGGCGAGCTTGGTGTCGGCGGCGGCGGTCTCGCTCTGCCCGCGGCGTGCACTGTTCACCTGCGCCTCCACGGAGGCGTCCACCCCGGGGACCACCCGGACCTGCACCCCGCCCGCCCCGGCGTCCTTGGCGAGCTCGTCGGCCAGGGAGTCGATGTGGGCGGTGCGGATGCCGGTGAGCGCGGCGACCTCCTCCAGGCTGGGCCGCTCCCCGACCCACAGCTCCCCGTACCGGGAGTCGGCGTAGAACTCCTCGCTGTCCTTCCCGGCGCGCGGGCGGAAGTAGAGTACCGCCTCGTGCGTCTGCTCCCCGCCCTCGACGGGGTGGAGGACGAGGACGGCGTCGGGCTCCTGGTCGGTGCCCAGGCCGGTGAGGTGGGCGAAGGCGGAGTGCGGCCGGAACCGGTAGTCGGTGTCGTTGGAGCGGGTGACCAGCGTGCCGGCGGGGACGACGAGCCGCTCCCCGGGGAACTGGGCCCCGACCCGGGCCCGCCGGGCGGCGGCGTAGGGCGCCGCCGGGCTCTCCTCGGGCAGCACCTCCTCGCGCTCGGCCCAGCCGGAGGCGATGAACCTCCGGAAGGCGGCAGAGGTGGGGCGCTGGGAGCGGTTGGAGCCCCGCTCGCTCAACGGCTGGCTCTCCGAACGGTCGGTGTCCTTCATGTGCTCATCGTCGCACGCGAGGCGCACGTGCGGCCCGGTGGCCAGCACGTACCCTGGGGCACGTGCTGCCGGCCATCGACCTTCACGCCCACTCGGACCGGTCCGACGGCACCGAGAGCCCGGCACAGGTCATGGTCGCGGCGCGGGAGGCCGGCCTCGACGTCGTCGCCCTCACCGACCACGACACGTGGGACGGCTGGGAGGAGGCCGCGGCCGCCGTCGGGCGCACCGGTGTCGCCCTGGTCCGCGGCGCGGAGATCTCCACCTCCGCGGGCGGCATCAGCGTCCACCTGCTCTCCTACCTCCACGACCCGGACGCGCGCGGCCTGGGGGCCGCCGTCCGGCGGGCGCGCGACTCGCGCCTGGGCCGGGCCCGCCGCATGGTCCAGCGCATCGCCCGCGACTTCGACCTCACCTGGGAGGAGGTGGAGGCCCGCCTCGAACCGGGTGGCACCGTCGGCCGGCCGCACATCGCCGACGCGCTCGTCGCCCGCGGCTACGTCACCGACCGCACCACCGCCTTCGCCGAGATCCTCAGCTCCCGCGGCCCCTACTACGTGCCGTACGACGCCCCGGACGTCGTCGCGGCGGTCGAGCTCGTCCGCCGCGCCGGCGGGGTGCCCGTCATGGCCCACCCGCGGGCGGCGTCCCGCGGCCGGGTGGTCCAGGACGAGGTCATCGAGGAGCTCGCCGCGGCCGGGCTGGCCGGCCTCGAGGTCGACCACCGCGACCACGACGAGGGCGCGCGCGCCCAGCTGCGCGACCTCGCCCGCTCGCTCGGGCTCTTCGTCACCGGGTCCAGCGACTACCACGGCGCCGGCAAGCCGAACCGGTTGGGGGAGCACCTCACCGACCCGGCCGTGCTGGAGCAGATCGAGAGCGAGGGCTACCTGCCCGTGGTCCGGCCGTGAGCCAGATCGTGGACCTGCCGCTCCTGGCGACGACCTTCTTCACCCTCTTCGTCATCATGGACCCGCCGGGGACGGTGCCGATCTTCCTCGCGCTGACCTCGACGAGCACCGCGAAGGAGCGCAAGCGGGCGGCCCTGGAGGCCACCGCCGTCGCGCTGGGGGTCATCACCGTCTTCACCGTGCTCGGGCCCTACATCCTCGACTTCCTGGGCATCTCGGTGCCCGCCCTGCAGCTGTCCGGCGGGCTGCTGCTCCTCCTCGTGGCGATGGAGCTGCTCACCGGCAAGGCCGAGGAGCCCGAGCCGGCCGGTGGTGGGAAGGTCAACGTCGCGCTCGTGCCGCTCGGCACCCCGCTGCTCGCCGGCCCGGGCGCGATCGTCGCGGCGATGCTCGCCGTCCAGGACGCCGACGGGCCGCCCGGGTGGGTGGCCATCGCGCTGGCCGTCCTGGCCGTGCACGTCTGCCTGTGGCTGGCGATGCGGTTCTCCAACGTCATCCACCGGGTGCTCGGCGACGGCGGGACCACCCTCGTCACCCGGCTCGCCGGGCTGCTCCTCGCCGCGATCGCCGTCCAGCTCATGGCCGACGCCGTCTTCGTGTTCATCGAGCAGTACACCTGAGGCCCCGCCCGGCCGGGCTACATCGGGCTCTGGCTCACGAGCACGCCGGTGACCGCCAGCGCGAGGAGGACCAGCGCGGCCTCGGCGGCCACGGTGCGCCGCAGGGTGCGGTGCGCGGCGGTGTCGGCCGCCCGGGGCACCAGCCGGAACCGGTTCCAGGCGGCGATGGCGACGACGAGGGCGACCACCGCCACCTTGGCCACCAGCGTGCGCCCGTAGCCGGTGCGGACGAGCGCACCGGCGTCGGGCAGGATCCGCCACGCGAGCAGGGTCCCGGTGACCGCGACCGCGGCGACGAGCCCGGCGGCGGTGGTGGAGAAGCGCACCACCGTCCGGGCGGCTGCGTCGGCCGGCACGCTCCGGCGCAGGGTGAGGACCAGGCCGAGGAGCCCGCCGAACCACAGGGCACCCGCCAGGACGTGCAGGGTGTCGCTGCCGACCACCAGCCACGCCGGGCCGACGGACCGGGTGTGACCGGTGAGCGGCAGGCAGAGCAGTGCCAGGACGGCTCCGCCGCACACCAGCACCCGGCCGGCGACGGTGTGCCCCCGCCCCAGCGCGAGCAGCAGCCCGACCACCGCGACACCCGCCGCCGGCCCCACCGGTGTGCCCACGACCGTGTCCCACAGCACCTCGGGGTCCACGAGGTCGGCCGGTCCGGCCCCGGTGCGCCAGGCGCCGTCGGCGGCGAGGTGGAGGAGGAGACCGAGGAGGGCGACCCCGGCGAGCAGAGCGGTCGGCCGCAGTGCGTGCCTCCGGACGCTCGACGCCGCCCGGTCCAGGAGGAGCTCGCGGAAGAGGACGAGACCACTCGTGCCGAGGATCCCGACGTAGCCGAGCACCGTCCCGGTGCGGTGGAGCAGCTCGACGAGGGAGGAGCCGGTGAGGAGCGCGCCGGCAGCGACCGGCGCCAGGAGCAGCCCGGTGGCGGCGACGGAGGCAGGCGAGGTCGTGCGGGCGCGCCGCCCCCTCGACCGTCCCACCGCCGCCCGTCGCACGGCGTGCAGGTTAGCGAAACTCGGTGACAAAAGCCACGAACCGGCTCATGCAAAGGCGAGCCGGTCCGTGGCCGGGGTCCTCCCGAGGGTCAGCTCTCGGCGGGGCTGCCCTGGCTGGGCCGACGCGTGCGGCGCCGGCGGCGCCGCTGCGGCTGGCCGTCCTCGCGCGGCTCACCCTGGCGGCGCTCACCCTGGCCCGCGCCACGACGGCGGCCACGTCCGGTGCCCGTGCGGCCGGAGGAGGGGCGGCCGGAGCGGGCAGCGCGGCCACGGCCGGCGGACTTGCCGGTCTCGCCGACGTCCTCGAGCTCCTCGGCCTCCAGCCCGGCGCGGGTGCGGGCGCCGCGCGGCAGCCGCCCGCCGACGCCCTCGGGGATGCCGAGGTCGGTGTAGAGGTGCGGGGAGGTGTGGTAGGTCTCCACCGGATCGGGCTGTCCGAGCCCGAGCGCCTTGTCGATGAGCGTCCAGCGCGGGACGTCGTCCCAGTCGACGAAGGTGATCGCGGTGCCCGACTGCCCGGCCCGGCCGGTACGTCCGATGCGGTGCAGGTAGGTCTTCTCGTCCTCGGGGCACTGGTAGTTGACGACGTGGGTGACGTCCTCGACGTCGATGCCGCGGGCGGCGACGTCGGTGGCGACGAGCACGTCGACCTTACCGGAGCGGAAGGCGCGCAGCGCCTGCTCCCGCGCCCCCTGGCCGAGGTCGCCGTGGATGGCGGCGGCGGCGAAGCCACGCTCGGTGAGCTCCTCGGCGACGCGGGCGGCGGTGCGCTTGGTCCGGGTGAAGACGATGGTCAGCCCACGGCCCTCGGCCTGGAGGATCCGGGAGAGCATCTCGACCTTGTTCAGCGCGTGCGCCCGGTAGACCACCTGCCGGGTCGACTTGACGGTCGCGCCGTCGTCGTCCGGGTCCTGGGCCCGGATATGCGTCGGGCGGGACATGTACCGGCGGGCGAGGGCGACGACGGCGCCCGGCATGGTCGCCGAGAACAGCATCGTGTGCCGGTCGGCCGGGGTGGCGGCGATGAGCGTCTCGACGTCGGGGAGGAAGCCGAGGTCGAGCATCTCGTCGGCCTCGTCGAGGACGACGGTCCGCACCCGGGACAGGTCGAGGACGCGCTGCTTGAGCAGGTCGACCATCCGGCCCGGGGTGCCGACGACGACCTCGGCGCCGCGCTGCAGCGCCTCGATCTGCGGCTCGTAGGCCCGCCCGCCGTAGATCTGGACCACACGCAGCGTGGGGCGGCGGCGGGAGGCGGTCTGCAGGTCACCCGCGACCTGGATGGCCAGCTCGCGGGTGGGGACGACGACGAGCGCCTGCGGCTTGCCGGGGTCGGGCAGCTCGTCCCACCCCTCCTCGCCGGGGGCGACGACGTTCTGCAGCGCCGGGATGCCGAAGCCGAGCGTCTTGCCGGTGCCGGTCTTGGCCTGGCCGATGATGTCGTGCCGGGACAGCGCCACCGGCAGGGTGAGCGCCTGGATCGGGAAGGGGTGGGTGATCCCCGCCTCGGCGAGCGCCTCGACGATGGCCGGCTCGACGCCGAAGTCGGCGAAGGTGCGTTCGGGAGCCAGGGCGGCATTGCTCGTGTCGGTGACGTCGGTGGTCCGGGTGTCGATGCCGGCGTCGTCGAGGGCCGCGGCGTCGGCGGCGGTGGAGACGTCGAGGCGCTCGTCGCCGGACGTGGGCGTGATCACGCCCGAGGTGGTGTCAGTCACGAAAGTGGTACCTATCCGGTTGTGGCGGGCCGGCGGAGGGCCGGCAGCACCGCCTGGTCGTGGCAGCCGATCGTGAATGAACAGCCGCGCGTTCTCGCGGCGTGGATGCGTACGTGACGACCGGGCAACCGTATGGACCCCATCAGTGTAGCGGTCCACCGGCCGCGCGCGCTGTGAGTCCCGCCGCACCACCGGGGAACTACGCTGGGCCCGTGTCCACTCCCGAACACCCGCGGCTCGAGCGACCGGAGCAGGTGGCCACCGTCCTCGGGCTCGTGACGGCCGGCCGGTTCGCCCTCTTCGACTGGCTCGCCGCCGACGCCGCCCACGCCCCGGACGTGCGCACCCGGGTCGCGCTCGCCGGCTTCGCCGCCGCCGAGCTCGAACGCCACCCCGACGTCGAGCGGGCCGCCGCCGGGCTAGGTGTGGACCTCGCCGAGCGCACGGCGCCCTACCTCGAGATCTTCGACGGCATCGGCCGGCGCACCGTCTCCACGGACTGGTGGGAGCGCGTCGTGCGCACGACGGTCGCCGGGGGGATGGTGCGCGACCTCGTCGGGCTCGTCGTCGAGCAGCTCGCCGAGCCCGGGCTCGCCGCCGACGCGCTGGCGGGCCGGGACCTCACCGACGTCGTCGCCGACCAGGTCCGCGGTGCGACGGACGCCGACCCGCGCCTCGCCGACCGGCTCGCGCTCTGGGGCCGGCGGGTGGCGGGGGAGGCGCTGGGGACCGTGCAGCCGGTGCTCGGGGTCGTCGCCGCGACGAGCGGCACCGACCTCGGCGGGCTCGCCGCGCCCGCGCTGGGCACGATCTCCTCCGGGCACGCCCGCCGGATGGCGCGGCTGGGCCTGGCGGCCTGAGGCCCGGGCCGACGCCGGCGGCCGGCCCGGGGCGGGGGCTCAGACGCCGAAGCCGACGCGGTGGGCGGTCTCGGAGCCGATGCGGACGTAGCCGAGCGCCCCGGCGGGGACGAGGACCTGCCGGCCGTGCTCGTCGGTGAGCTCCAGCGTCGTGCCCTCGTCGAGCGCGGCCTTGACGACCTTCCGCAGCTCCTCCTCCGTCAGCGGGGAGTCGATCGTGATCTCGCGGGGGATGTCGCGCACGCCGATGGTGATCTCCAAGGTGTCCTCGCTCCTTCAGGGGGCGGCCGGGGCCGCGGGCCGGTAGCAGTCGCACCATCGTAGGCGCGCCCCACCCCGCGGACCGGACGGTGTTCGCCGACGGCGTGACCGCGTGGGTCCCCGGCGATGTCGGTGGGGCGTGTTTCGATCGGGGCGTGCAGGTACGACTCAGCCTCCCGGCGGCCCAGCGACCGGTGGACCTCGACGCCGACCAGCGTCGCGTGGTCACCCGTCCGGCCGGGGCCGGTCACGTCCTCGTCGTCGGAGCACCCGGCAGCGGGAAGACGACGACGGCGGTGGAGACCTTCCTCGCGCGCGCCGGCGGACCGAGCCCCGGCACGCACCCGCTGAGCGCCCCGGCGCTCTTCCTCGCCCCGTCCCGGCGCGCCGCCGACCGCGTCCGGGAGATCGTCGGCACCCGGCTGCTCGGCAGCGGCGGCAGCACCCGCGGCCTGGTGCGGTCGGTCGCGTCCTTCGCCTACGCCGTCGTCCACGCCCGGGCCACCGCCCTGCGCCAGCCACCGCCCACGCTCGTCACCGGGCCCCAGCAGGACGCCATCCTCGCCGAGCTGCTCGCCGGCCACGCCGAGGGGCTGGGCCGCGACCCGCGCTGGCCGGCGGCGATCGGTCCGCAGACCCGGGCGCAGGACGCCTTCCGGCGTGAGCTGCGCGACCTGCTCACCCGGGCCGTCGAGCTGGGGCTCAGCCCCGCCGAGCTCTCCGCGCTCGGCCGCCGGGCGGGTCGCCCGGAGTGGGAGTCCGCCGCCGTCGTGCTCGAGGAGTACATCGACGTCACCGTGCTCGGGGAGAGCCCTGCCGACCGGGGGGCGCGCTACGACGTCGCGGCGGTCGTGGACGTCGCCACCGAGGCGCTGCGCCGCTGGCGCACCGACCTGCCCGACCTCAGCCCGCCCCGGTGGGGCACCGTCGTCGTCGACGACTACCAGGACGCCACCTTGGCCACGGCGCGCCTGCTCCACGCGCTGGCCGACGACGGCGCCGAGCTCGTCCTCCTCGGCGACCCGGACGCCGGCGTCCAGGGCTTCCGCGGCGGCAGCCCAGCACTGGTCGGGCGGGCCGTCACCGACGAGGCGCTCGGCGGCTTCGGGGCGCAGCGCGAGGTGCTGGGCACGGTCTGGCGCGGCACCCCCGCGCTGCGCGAGGTCACCCGGCGGGTCACCGAGGAGGTCTCCGTCGTCGGCGGCGCACGGCACCGCACCGCCCCGCACGCGGCGCAGACCGGCGCGTCCCCGGGCCCGCGCGGGCGAGCCCCGCAGGGGGTGGAGACCGCCGTGCTGCGCAGCGCCGGCCAGGAGGCCGCCCACATCGCCCGGCGGCTGCGCGAGGAGCACCTCCACGAGGGCACCCCGTGGTCGCAGATGGTCGTCGTCGTGCGGTCCACCGCACAGGTCGCCGGGCTGCGCCGGATGCTGCGCGAGGCCGGTGTCCCGGTCACCCAGGAGGGCGCCCGGGTGGCGCTGCGCGAGGAGCCCGCGGTGCGCCCGTTCCTCACCGCGCTGCAGGCGGTCACCGGCGGGCTCGACGCCGAGGCCGCCGTCTCGCTGCTGTGCTCACCGCTCGGCGGGATGGACGCCGTGTCCCTGCGCGGGCTGCGGCGCGCCCTGCGCGGTACCGCCGCGGCCGAGCTGCCCGAGGGCAGCGCCCCGGCCGCGGTGCGGGCGGCCACCGACGAGCTGCTCCTCGAGCTGCTCGCCGACCCCGTCCGGGCCGAGCACCTGCCCACCGCCCACCGGCGCGGGCCGCTGCGCGTGGCCCGGGTGC
>NZ_CALGNQ010000197.1 GCF_937958535.1 uncultured Georgenia sp.
GCAAGATCGCGCTCGTCACGGGCGCCGGCTCGGGCATCGGACGCGCGACGGCAGAGAAGTACGCCGCCGAGGGCGCCCGCGTGATCCTCGCCGACATCACCGGTCTCCAGGACGAGGTCGCGGCCGCCATCGGCGACCAGGCCACGGCGGTGGAGACCGACGTCGCGGACGAGGCGGCCGTCGACCGCCTCGAGGAGTTCGTGCGCAAGCAGTTCGGCGGCCTGGACATCCTGGCGAACAACGCCGGGATCAACGGCCCCGCCGCACCCAGCCACGAGTACCCGATGGACGGCTTCGACAAGGTCATGAGCGTCAACCTGCGCGGCGCCTTCATGGTGCAGCGCGCCGGCCTGCGCCTCATGCTCGAGTCCGGCGGCGGTGCGGTGGTCAACACCGCCTCGATCGGCGGGTTCCTCGCCACCCCGGAGGCGTCCGCCTACATCATGTCCAAGGGCGCGATCGTCATGATGACCAAGACCGCCGCCCTGGAGTACGCCACGAAGGGCATCCGGGTCAACGGGGTGGCCCCGGGCATCGTGCGCACCCCGTGGATCGACAAGCTCGACGACGCGCTCGTCGAACAGCTCGCCGCCCAGGTGCCGCAGGGCCGGCTGCCCTCGTCGATGGAGGTCGCCAACGTCTCGGCGTTCCTCGCCAGCGACGAGGCGTCCCACGTGACCGGCCAGCTCATCATCATCGACGGCGGCCGCAGCGCCGGCTGACCGGCCACGACACCCGGCCGGCCGAGGGCACCCGCCCCGGCCGGCCGGTGTCTGCCGTCAGTCGCCGGTCGGAGCCGCCGGGGCGAGCACGAACACCCGGAACCGGTGCCGTCCGGCCAGCTCGGTGGCGAGCTCGGTGAAGGCGACACCGGCGCGGTCGCGCGCCTCCTCCTCACTCCCCGGCACCTCCGGGCGCTCCGGCGGGCTCCCCGGCACGTGCTCCGGCGGGCTCGGCACCGGCACCTGGGCACCGCCGCCCAGCGCCCCGAGGGCCAGGACCAGCGCACCCACGAGCTCCACCATCGAGCGCATCGCGCCCCCTTCGCGCCCCGCCCGAGGGCGGGGAGGTGTCACCAGCGGTGGGCGACGTCGATGACGAGGCGTGAGCCGCTGCCCGGCCCGTCGAGGACGAAGACCCGGAACGGCAGCCGCGCCCGGACCCCGAGCCCGATCGTCGTCTGGCCCTCGAAGCTGCCGCCGGACGCCAGCTGGCGGAAGGTGCGGTAACCGGCGACGTTCGTCAGCTCCTTCGGGTTGGCCGGACGGTACGTGGGCCGCCCGGTACTCGGGTCGTAGGACGGTGCCCGGACGACGACGGCGAGCTTGGCACCGCCGCGCAGCGGCACGACCGCCCCGCTGCCCTCGGCGTGCACCTGGCTGACGTAGCGCACCGAGTACCCCCGCACGTCGCCGCGGACGTCGACGACCATGCGGTCGTAGCAGCTGTGCTGCCCGGTACGCACGTCGGTGACCGAGGCGTTGCCGGAGAACGTGCCCGCCGACTTCGCCAGCGATCCCCACGTGATGCCGCAGTACGGTGCGGCCTGCGCTGAGGCACCCATCGGGGCGATGAGCGCGACTCCGAGGAGGAGTCCGAGAACGAGTCCGACCAGGCGTTTCATCGCGATCCCCTTTCCGGGACGACCGCGGGCGGCAGTGCTGCTCGCGTTGTGCGCGCAATCTACTCCTCGCCCGCCTCCCGCCGATAGACCGCAGCGGCACCCGTTGCGAAGCCGTGACGCTGTGAGACCGGTCACTGCACTGAGTGCAAACTTGCACGGTGTGCAGGTAGGGGCGCACACTGACCGACATGTCCGAGACGACCGGCCGGCGCGAGCTCAACAAGGCGCGCACCCGCCAGGCGCTCATCGCGGCCACCCGCGAGCTGGCGCGGGAGCGAGGGCTGGGCGCCGTCACCGTCGAGGACATCGCCGAGCGTGCCGGGGTCTCGCGGCGAACCTTCTTCAACTACTTCCCGAACATCGAGGGCGTGGTGGCTGCCGGGCTGGCCGCGCCGCTGGAACGGATCGCCGCCGCCTTCCTGCGGCGGCCCGCCGAGGAGGAGCCGCTCACGGCGATCGCCGCGGCGCTGCGCGAAGAGCCCATCGACGCCGAGATCCTCCTCGGTTGGATGCCGGAGAACCCCGCCGAGTCCCCGCACGGCCTCGAGCTCCACCTGCGGGTCTGGCAGCACCACGAGGAGTGGCTCGTCGGCGTCCTGCGTCGACGGCTCGGGGACGAGGACGAGCTGCGCGTCCGGTCCCTGGCAGCCGCCGTCATGGCGATGTTCGAGACCGTCGAGCACGCCTGGCTGCCCACGCTGCCCGAACGCACCCCCGAGGAGGCGGTCGCCGCCTTCAACCAGGGGCTCCTGCAGGTCCTCGCCCACGCCGAGGCCGGCTGGCGCCGGCCCACCCCCTGACCTCACGTCCCGACCGACAACCACCCGGAAGGACCCACTGTGGCAACTCTCCTCCACCGTCTCGGACGCTGGAGCGCCCAGCACCGCTGGGCGGCCGTCATCACCTGGCTCGTGGTCATCGCGCTCGTCGCCACCGGCGCCGCCACGCTCAGCGAGCCGCTGAGCGACGAGTTCACCATCCCCGGCAGCCGCTTCCAGGAGGTCCTCGACGAGCTGCAGGCGGAGATCCCCGAGGCCGCCGCCGGCATCGGCACGGTGACCTTCTCGACCGAGGACGGCTTCACCGACGAGCAGCGCGAGGCGGTCGCCGCCGTCACCGAGGAGTGGGCCGCCCTCGACGGCGTCGTCGGCGCGACCGACCCGTTCGCCACCCAGGAGCAGCTCGACGGCAGCCTCGACCAGATCGCCGCCGGCCGGGCCGAGCTCGAGGCCGGCCGGGCCGAGCTCGAGGCGGGCCGCGAGGAGCTCACCGCCCAGCGCGCGGAGCTGGAGGCCGGGGAGGCCGCCCTCGCCGCCGCCCGGGAGGAGCTGGAGGCGCAGCGCGCCGAGCTCGAGGCCTCCCGCGACATGCTCCCGCCCGCCGCCATCGCCGCCGCGGAGGAGCAGCTGGCCGCCGCCGAGCAGGAGCTCAGCAGCCGCGAGGAGGAGGCCGCCGCCGGCCGCGCCGCGATCGAGGCCGCCGAGGAGGAGCTCGCCGCCGCCGAGGCCGAGCTCGCCGCCGGGCAGACCCAGCTCGACCAGGGGGAGCGGCTCGCCCAGCTCACCGACGGCCTGCGCCAGGTCTCCGAGGACGGCACCGTCGCGATGACCCAGGTCCGCTTCGCCTCCTCCGGCGGCCAGCTCGACCCCGAGGTCACCGCCGAGGTGCAGCGCATCGGCGACACCCTGGCCGAGCACGGCATCGAGGTGAACTACAGCGCCGAGATCGTCTCCGACATCTCCAGCATCCTCGGCCCGGCCGAGGTCGTGGGCGTGGCCGTCGCCGTCGTCGTCCTCCTCGTCCTCCTCGGCTCGCTGCTCGCCGCCGGGCTGCCCCTCCTCACCGCGCTCGTCGGCGTCGGGGTCGGGGTCGGCGGCGCGATGGCCCTCAGCGGCGTGGTCGAGATGACCAGCGTGACCCCCGCGCTGGCCCTCATGCTCGGCATGGCCGTGGGCATCGACTACGCCCTGTTCATCCTCAACCGTCACCGGATGCAGCTGGCCGAGGGCATGGATCTGCGCGAGTCGATCGCCCTCGCCACCGGCACCGCAGGCAACGCGGTGACCTTCGCCGGCGCGACCGTCGTCATCGCGCTCGCCGCGCTCGGCATCACCGGCATCCCGTTCCTCGGCGTCATGGGTGTGGTCGCTGCCGCGACCGTCGTCGTCGCCGTGCTCGCCGCCATCACCCTCACCCCGGCCCTCCTCTCCTTCCTCGGCCACCGGGTGCTGCCCGAGCGGCAGCGCGCCCGGCTCGCCCGGAAGAACGGGGACTCGGCCACCCGCGGCTGGGCCGCCGCCGTGCAGCGCCGTCCGTGGCTCGCCGTCGTCGGGGTCGCCGTCATCGCCGGCGTGCTGGCCATCCCGGCCACCCAGCTGCGCCTCGGCCTGCCGGACGGCTCCCAGGAGCCGGCCGACTCCACGGCGTACCGCACCTACGACCTCATCCGTGACAACTTCGGTGCCGGCGCCAACGGCCCCGTCATCGCCGTCGCCACCCTCGACGCGCCCCTGGCGGACGAGGCCGCCCTCACCGACCTCCAGCTCGACATCGCCGAGGACCTCCTCGACGTCGACGGCGTGCGGTACGTCGTGCCCTTCGGTGCGAGCGAGGACGGCGACACCCTCGCCTTCCAGCTCATGCCGGCCGAGGGCCCGGGCGAGGAGGCCACCGTCGAGCTCGTCGACCGGCTCATCGCCGACCAGGACGAGCTCGGCGCCGCACACGGCGTGGAGGTCGGCTACACCGGCCAGACGGTGGCGAACATCGACGTCTCCGCCCAGCTCGGGGACGCGCTGCCGGTCTACCTCCTCGTCGTCGTCGGCCTGTCGCTCGTGCTCCTGCTCCTGGTGTTCCGCTCGCTCTGGGTGCCGCTGCTCGCCTCGCTCGGCTTCCTCCTCACCGTCATCGCCTCCTTCGGCGCGGTCGTCGCGGTCTACCAGCTCGGGCACCTGTCGATGCTCTTCGGCGTCAACGAGCCGGGCCCGGTGCTCAGCTTCCTGCCGATCATCCTCATCGGCGTGCTCTTCGGGCTGGCGATGGACTACCAGGTGTTCCTCGTCTCGGCGATGCGCGAGATGCACGTCCACGGCACCGACGCCCGTACCGCCGTGGTCACCGGCTTCAACCAGAGCGCCCGCGTGGTCACCGCCGCCGCGATCATCATGGTCTCGGTGTTCGGCGGCTTCATCTTCGCCGAGCTCGCGATGATCCGGCCCATCGGCTTCGGCCTGGCCTTCGGTGTGCTCGTCGACGCGTTCCTCGTCCGGATGACCCTCACCCCGGCGGTGCTCAGCCTGCTCGGGGAGAAGGCCTGGTGGCTGCCCCGCTGGCTGGACCGGGCGCTGCCGAACGTCGACGTCGAGGGTGCCAAGCTCGAGCGGCGGCTCGAGCGGGCCGAGGAGACACAGCCCCTCCCCGCCTGACCGACCCAGCCGCTGCCCCGCACGCACCCCCCCGCGTGCGGGGCAGCGGGGTCTCGGCACCGCAGGTGCGGGACGTGGGCTCGGCACCGAGGCCGAGGCGCGGGACGTGGG
>NZ_CALGNQ010000198.1 GCF_937958535.1 uncultured Georgenia sp.
GACGGCGAGGGCGGCACCCGGCCCGGCGGCGCGGACGAGCGCCGGGACCGGTCCGAGCCGGGCGGAGCGGCGGCGCCGGCCACGGCGGGGCCCGGTGTCCAGCGCGCGGCCCAGCGCGCGGGTGTCGCTGGACAGCACGGCCCCGCTCAGCTCGAGCGTGGCGGCACCGCGTTCGCGCAGCTCGCTGTCGTGGATGTGCGGGAGGCTGTGTGCGGCGACCCACCCGGCCGCGCCGAGCAGCACGAGGGCGGCGGCGAGCGGTGCCCAGCCGACCGTGACGGTGAGCGCGCCGGGTGGGCGGAGCGCGAGCACCAGCGCGACCACGGGGACGAGGGCGAGCAGGCCGTCCCCGACCGCGGAGGCGAGCCGCCACCGGCCGGTCGCCTCGACGGGGACGAGCGCGAGTGCCACGGCGCCGCCGAGCGCCAGACCGGTGAGCGTGGCGGCCAGCCCGCCCGTCACGCCGAGCGCCGGGTCGAGGGCGAGGGCGAGGAGCAGCCCGGTGACCGCGCCGACGGCGGCGGCGCCGCTGGTGGGGGCCAGGAGCGAGGGCCGCAGCAGGGAACGCCGCTCCCCCGGCAGCGGCAGCCACCAGCCCGCCTGTGCCGCACCGAGCGCGACCGGGCCGGTGCGGGCGAGCACCCCGGTCCCGGCGCCGAGCACCGCGACGGCGGCCAGGAGCATGAGCCACCCGGTGTCCAGGGCGGTGACGGCCTGCGTATGTCCCGGCCGGGCGAGGCCGGCGCTGCGGGCGAGGGCGGCGGCCATCGCGACGGTCACGGCGACGGTGAGGACGATGGTGTAGACGTCGGAGAGCAGCTCACCGGCACCCGTGCGGCTCCGGGCGCGGACGACGAGCCGGGTCCAGCGGCGCATCGCACCGCCGCTCGGGTATCCGGCGGCACCCGACGGGGCGCGCAGGGCCGGGGTCCGCCGGCGGCTCACAGCGCGGCGATGGCCGCGGCGCCGGCGGCCGGGTCGAACTCGTGCACGCCGTCGGCGTCGAGGAGGAGGACACGCGTGGCGGCGCGCTCGACGAGGACGGGGTCGTGGGAGGCGACGAGCACCGCCCCGCCCTCCGCGCGCTCCTCGACGAGCATCTCCGCGAGGCGGTTGCGCATACCGGCGTCGAGGCGCTGCTCGGGCTCGTCGAGGACGAGGAGGGAGCGGGGGCGCACGAAGGCGGCGGCGAGCAGCACACGTCGGCGCTGTCCGGAGGACAGCGCCGAGGGCAGGGCGTCGGCACGGTCGTCGAGACCGAAGTCCGCGACGAGGTCGGTGACGAGGTCGCGGGCGTCCGGGACGCGGTGCCCGAGGGCGGTGAGGAGGAGGTGCTCCGTGACGGTGAGGGCGGGGAAGAACGCATCGTCGCCGAGGACGGCGGCCACGGCGGCGCGCTGGTCCCCGGTGCGGGGGTCCGGCGGGGCACCGAGGAGCTCGACCCGCCCGCCGAGCGGTTCCTGCAGCCCGAGCACGGTGCGCAGGACGGTGGACTTGCCGGTGCCGTTCGCGCCGATGACGGCCACCGCCTCGCCCGGGGCGAGGGTGAGGTCCACCGGCGCGCACACCGGCTCCTGCCCGTAGCCGACGCTGAGGGCACGGGTGCGCAGCAGCAGCTCCTCGGGCATGGCGGGCAGCGTACCGGGCGGGTGGTCCCGCGTGCGGGCGGGTGGTCCCGCGTGCGGGCGGCCGGCCCACCGGGAGCGACGGCCGGCCCGGCCGGGCCTCCACGCTCCCGCGACACGCAGGCTGGTCCGTGGGCCCGCCTAGGTGCGGTTGAGGAACTCGGCCCGCTCCGGGTCGAGCTGCTCGGTGATCGTGCGGGACAGGGCGGGCAGCTCGGCCAGCGTGGGGTCGCGGTCGACGACGGCGCGGGCGTCCCAGCGGGCCCGCTCGATGACGTCCGTGTCGGTGAGCACCCGCAGCAGGCGCAGCGAGCTGCCGCGGCCGGACTGGGCGGCACCGAGGATGTCGCCCTCGCGCCGCTGCTCGAGGTCGACCTGGGCAAGCTCGAAGCCGTCGGTGGTCGCCTCGAAGGCGCGCAGGCGGGTCATCGCCGGGGTGCCGTCGCGGGCGGTGGTCCACGCCAGGCAGGTGCCCGGGCGGGCGCCCCGGCCGATGCGGCCGCGCAGCTGGTGGAGCTGGGAGATGCCGAAGCGGTCGGCGTCCATGATGACCATGACCGAGGCCTCCGGGACGTCGACCCCGACCTCGACGACCGTCGTCGTGACGAGGACCGGCACCTCGCCCGCGGCGAAGGCCGCCATGGCGACGTCCTTCTCCTCCGGCGTCATCCGCCCGTGCAGCTCGCCGATGCGGACGCCCTCCAGCGCGGGGTGCCGGCGCAGGAGCGCCGCGACCTCGTCGACGGCCGCGAGCGGGCGCTGCCCGTTCCCCGCGCCCTCGCCCCCGCGCGGACCGCCCGTCCTGCCGGCGCCGTTCCCCGGCCCGGCCGCCTCGCCGTCGGCGTCCGCCGCGACGAGCTCGCCCTCGACGTCGTCGTCCTGGGCGCTGATCCGCGGGCACACGACGTAGACGCGCCCGCCGTCGTCGATCTCCTCGCGGGCCAGCTCCCAGGTGCGCTGCACCCAGCGTTCGTTGAGCGCGTCGACGAGGAAGGTGCGGATCCCGGAGCGACCGGCCGGGACCTCGCGCAGCGTGGAGGTCTCCAGGTCCCCGAAGACCGTCATCGCCACGGTGCGCGGGATGGGGGTGGCCGTCATGACGAGGAGGTGCGGGGTGACCGCCGCCTTGGCGCGCAGCGCGTCGCGCTGCTCGACGCCGAAGCGGTGCTGCTCATCGACCACCACGAGCCCGAGGTCGGCGAACTGGACGCCCTCGGAGAGCAGCGCGTGGGTGCCGATGACGATGCCGGCCTCCCCCGACGCCGCGGCGAGGAGCGCCTGCCGGCGTGCGGCGGCGGGCAGCGAGCCGGTGAGGAGGGTGACCCGGGTGCCGTTCTCCGCGCCGCCGAGCATCCCCGCCTCGGCGAGCGGGCCGAGGAGCGCGGTGATGGAGCGGGCGTGCTGGGCGGCGAGCACCTCGGTGGGGGCGAGCAGCGCGGCCTGTCCCCCGGCGTCGACGACCTGGAGCATGGCGAGCAGCGCCACGACCGTCTTGCCCGAGCCGACCTCGCCCTGGAGGAGCCGCTGCATCGGCCAGGGGCGGGCGAGCTCGCCGGAGATCTCCGCGACGACCGCGGCCTGGCCCTCGGTGAGGGTGAAGGGCAGCCGGGCGGTGAAGGCGTCGCGGATGCCACCCTCCCGCGGTGGCCGCGCGGTGGCGGCGGTGGCCTCGGTCTCGGCGCGGCGCACCGCGAGCGCGGTCTGCAGGACGAAGGCCTCCTCGTAGCGCAGCCGCTCGCGGCCGCGGCGCCAGTCGGCCTCCGTCTGCGGGGCGTGGACGAGGCGCAGCGCCTCGCGCAGGGTGGGCAGGTTGTCGCGCCGCCGGATCCGCTCCGGCACGGGGTCCGGGACGTCCTCCTCGGTGAGCGGCTCGAGCACGGTCTGGACCGCGCCGCGGATGCGCCACGTGGGCAGCGCGGCGCTGGCGGCGTAGAACGGGATGGGCCGGGAGGCCTCCTCGACGGCGCGCGCCTCGTCCTCCTCGTCGTCGACGAAGCGGAAGGCCGGGTTCTTCAGCATCCGCCGGCCGGCGAAGTGCTCGACGGTGCCGGTGAACAGCCCCACCCGGCCCGGGTAGAGCTTGCGTTCCTGGCTGGCCAGGTAGCCGTGGGCGCCGAAGAACCGCAGCACGAGCTCGCGCTGCCCGTCGGTGACGGTGACGTCGAGCATCGAGGTGCGGGGCTTGCGGGTGGGGCGCAGGGTGGTGCGCGCGACCCGCGCGTTGACCGTGACGTGGTCCCCCACCGGCAGGTCGGTGAAGTCGGTGAGCCGGCTCGGGTCCCCGTACCGCCGCGGGTAGTGGCGCACGAGGTCCCAGCCGGTCTCGAGCCCGAGCTTGGCCAGCGCCTTGGCGGTGCGGTCCCCGACGAGGCGGGTGAGCGGGGCGTCGAGCGGGCTCACCGGACCACCGCCGCAGCGAGCACGGTGCGCGTGTCGGTCACGTCCGTCCTCCCGGTATGGTCGATCGCGTCCAGGCTAGCCGTCGCCACCGACACGACACCGTGAGGTGTGTCGCACCGTTTGGGCGGCTCCCCCGCGGTCGGGTATCCTGCACAGGTTGCCCGTTCGGGCGCGGTTGCGCGGCTACCGCCGTCGACCACGATGACATCCACGACCACCAGGTCGTGTGCCGGCAAGAGATTCAGGAGAAGACCGTGGCTGCCACCTGCGACGTCTGCGGCAAGCACCCCAGCTTCGGCAAGAGC
>NZ_CALGNQ010000199.1 GCF_937958535.1 uncultured Georgenia sp.
AGCTCATCGACTTCGAGACGACGCTGCCCAGCGCCGTCGAGGAGCTCATCCGGCGTCAGCAGGCACGCCAGGGCGGCTGAGCCGGCACGCCAGGACGGCTGAGCCGGCGCGCCAGGACGGCCGAGCCGGCACGCCAGGGCGACTGAGCCGGCGCGCCAGGACGGCTGAGCCAGCCGGCCTGCACCGGCCCGCCCCGCTCAGTGCCGCACGTCGGGCACGAAGTCCAGCCCCGCCCCCGGGATCGCGGCGAGCAGCTCCTGGGTGTAGCGCTGTTGCGGGTTGTCGAACACCTCGTCGGTGGTCGCCTGCTCCACGATCCGGCCCTTCTCCATCACGGCCACCGTGTCGGCGATCTGCCGCACGACGGCGAGGTCGTGGGTGATGAACAGGTAGGTCAGCCCGAGCTCGCTCTGCAGGTCGTTGAGCAGGGTGAGCACCTGCGCCTGGACCAGCACGTCCAGCGCGGAGACCGCCTCGTCGCAGATGACGAGCGAGGGCTCCAGCGCCAGGGCGCGCGCGATGGCCACCCGCTGCCGCTGCCCGCCGGACAGCTCACCCGGGTAGCGCCGCATGGTCGAGCGCGGCAGCGCGACGAGGTCGAGCATCTCGGCCACCCGGGCCGCCCGCGCCTTGCGGTCCCCCATCCCGTGGATGCGCAGCGGCTCCTCGATGGTCCGGAAGATCGAGTACATCGGGTCGAGCGAGCCGTAGGGGTTCTGGAAGATCGGCTGGACCCGGCGCCGGAACGCGAAGAGCTGCTCACGGGAGAGCCCGCTGACGTCCGTCCCCTCGAACACCACCCGCCCCTCGGTGGGCTCGAGGAGGTTGAGGAGGATGTTCGCGACGGTCGACTTGCCCGACCCCGACTCCCCCACCAGCGCCATCGTCGAGCCGCGCGGGATGGCGAAGGAGACGTCGTCCACCGCGGTGAAGACCTCACCCCGCCCCGGCAGGCCGCCGCGCAGGGTGAACTCCATGGTGAGGTGCTCCGCCTCGACGATGTGGGCGGCCCGCTCGACGTCCTCGGCGTGGGCCAGGAGGTCCTCGGCCTGCTCGCCGTGCTCCTTGGCGCTCTGGATCCGGCGGGAGGCCAGCGAGGGCGCCGACGCGACGAGCCGCTGGGTGTAGGGGTGGCGCGGGTTGGTGAGGATCTCCCGCGCCGGGCCGGACTCGACGACCAGGCCGCGGCGCATGACGACGAGGTGCTCGGCCCGCTCGGCGGCCAGCCCGAGGTCGTGGGTGATGAGCAGCACCGCGACGTTGCGCTCCCGGGTCAGCCCGTCGAGATGGTCGAGGATGCGGCGCTGGACGGTGGCATGCCGAGCACGATAAGCAGACCGGGCACCGGTTGGGAAGCACCGGCCGGGTCTCGATGTGGTCACTTCTCCCGTGCGGAGGGCGTGCGCGGGCGCGCCGTGACCGGCGGGGTCAGGCGGGCTGGGCGGCCAGCAGCTGCTCGCGCACCACCCGGCGCAGCACCTTCCCGAGCTGCGAGCGGGGCAGCTCGTCGAGCACGGTGACGGCGCGTGGGAGGGCGTAGGCCGAGAGCCGGTCCTGCGCCCACCGGCGCACCGCGGCAAGGTCGACGTCGGCCCCCGGCTCGAGCACGAGCGCGGCGACGACACGCTCGCCGCGCGGCCCGTCGGGCACCCCGACGACGGCGACGTCCCGAACCCCGGGCATCGGCCGCACGGCGTCCTCGACCTGGGAGGGGTAGACGTTGAACCCGCCGGAGATGATGAGCTCCTTGCGGCGGTCGGCGAGGGTGACGAAGCCGTCGCGGTCGCGGCGCACGAGGTCGCCGGTGCGCAGCCAGCCCCCCTCGAGCATGACGTCGGCGGTGGCCGCCGCGTCCGCCCAGTAGCCCGCGAAGACCTGCGGGCCGCGGACGAGCAGCTCGCCCACCTCACCGTCGGGGACGTCCACGGTGGGCTCCTCGGGGTCGACGACGCGCACCTCGGTGCCGGGGAACGGCAGGCCGAGGGCCCCGGGCCGGCGGTCCGGGCCGAGCGGGTTGCCCAGGGCCACCGGCGAGGTCTCGGTCATGCCGTAGCCCTCGATGATGAGCCCGCCGGTGAGCCGCTCCCAGGTGGCGGCGACGACGCCGTCGAGCGCCATCGCACCGGAGATGGCGTAGCGCACCGAGCCCAGGTCCTGGCCGCGCTCCTTCGCGGCGGCCGCGAGGCGGGCGAACATCGGGGGCACCCCGCCGAAGAAGGTGACCGGCCGGCGGCGCATCGCGGCGAGCACCATGTCGGTGTCGAACCGCGGCAGCACCACCTGGGTGGCGCCGAGGTGGACGGCGGTGGTGAGGGAGAGGGTGAGCCCGAAGGCGTGGAAGAAGGGCAGCACCGCGGAGAAGACCTCCGCGCCGTGCCGCAGCCCGGCGACCCAGGAGGCGTTCTGGGCGACGTTGGCGACGAGGTTACGGTGGGTGAGGACCACGGCCTTGGGCGTGCCGGTGGTGCCGCCGGTGTGGAGGAGTACGGCCGGGTCGTGCTGCTTGGGCCCGGGGTGGGCGGCACGCAGCGGGGGGATGCGGCGTAGCTCGCGCTCCCAGCCGATGACGCCGGGCGGGACGGGGCCGCGCATGGCCGCCCGCTGGGCGCGGGCCGCGCGGAGCGGGAGACGCAGGAGCAGCCGGGAGCGCAGCGGCAGGCCGGCGGTGAGGTCGACGGACAGCACCGTGCGGCCGCCGAGGTCGCCGTCCGGGCAGACCCGGTCGAGCGACCGCTCCCAGCAGATGACGACGCGCGCGCCGTGCGCGTCGAGCTGGGCGCGCAGCTCGGCCGGGGAGGCGAGCGGGTTGTGCTCCGCCACGACCGCACCGAGGCGCAGCACCGCGTAGAACGCGACGACGTGCTGGGGGCAGTTGGGCAGGACCAGGGCCACCCGGTCACCGGCGCGCACCCCGGCGGCGGAGAGCAGGGCCGCGGCGCGGTCGACCTCGTCGGCGAGCTCGCGGTAGGTGGTCGGGGCGCCGAGGAAGTCGAGGGCGACGTTGTCCGGGACGGTGGCGACGGCGCCGGAGAGGAGGTCGGGGACGGTCAGCTCGGGGACCGTGAAGGGACGTGGTTCGGGCATGGGCCCCACTTCTGTAGCCGGCGCCACGTGCTGGCGCCGACCCCCAGCGTAACTTACGGTGCCGTAGGTTCGCGTGGTGGCGCTGCTCACCCGCCCACCGCGCGGGACGCGTGCTCGCGGCGGTCGG
>NZ_CALGNQ010000200.1 GCF_937958535.1 uncultured Georgenia sp.
ATGAGCTGGCTGGAGACGGTGCTCATGATCGCGGCGAGCACCGCGGCGAACACGAAGCCGACGATGAGCGGGTGGAACAGGTCCTGGGTGAGGGCGAGGACCACGTGCTCGGAGTTGTCCAGCGGGGTGCCCGCCCGGTGGAAGTAGGCGATGCCGATGAGACCGGCGACCACCGCCCCGGCGAGGGAGATGGCCATCCAGCTGATGCCCACGAGGCGGGCCGTCTTGGCCGAGCTGGGGGCCCGCATCGCCATGAACCGGACGATGATGTGCGGCTGGCCGAAGTAGCCCAGGCCCCAGGCCAGGGCCGAGATCACGCCGATGACGGTGGCGCCGGTGAGTCCGGCGTCGGCGAAGAAGGACAGGCGCGTGGTGTCGACCTCCCGGATCGCGTCGAGCGTGGGGCCGACGCCGCCGAGCGTGGTGATTGCGACGACCGGGACGGCGAGCAGCGCCAGCATCATCATCGTGCCCTGGACGACGTCGGTGAGTGACGCCGCGAGGAACCCGCCGAACAGGGTGTAGCTCAGCGTCACGGCGACGACGATGAGCATCCCGGTGAGGTAGGAGGTGCCGAAGGCGAGGACGAAGAACTCCCCGCCCGCGACCATCATCGAGGAGACGTAGAAGGTGAAGAACACCAGGACGATGGCGCCCGAGGCCACCCGAAGCGAGCGGGAGCGGTCGTGCAGCCGGTTCTCGAAGAAGCTGGGGATGGTGATCGAGTTCCGCGCCGTCTCGGTGTAGGCACGCAGCCGGGGCGCGACGAGGCGCCAGTTGAGGTAGGCGCCGATCGTCAGGCCGACGGCGATCCAGCTCTCGATGAGGCCGACGGCGTAGATCGCGCCGGGCAGCCCCATCATGAGCCAGCCGGACATGTCGGAGGCGCCCGCGCTCAGGGCGGCGGTCACCGGGTTGAGGCGGCGCCCGGCGAGCATGTAGTCCTCGTGGCCGGTGGTGCGCCGGTAGGCGTAGTAGCCGATGGCGAGCATCGCGACGAAGTAGATGATCAGTGAGATCAGCTGGTAGGTGCTGTCGGACATCGTTGTCTCCTCGGCGGGCGGCCAGTGCCGCCAGTGTGGCACGGACCACACGTCCGGTGCAGGTGTCAGGCGCTGCGGCCGCTCAGAGACCTGGCTCCGGCGCAGCCGCCCGCGCGGCTCATCCGGCTCGGATGACCACACCTGACCCGGCTCACGTGCCGGCGGGTCCCGGCTCAGGTGCCGGCGCCTCTGATCGGGCTCACGGTGCCGCCACGTCTGACCCGGCTCACGTGCCGTGCCCGGTCCGGCTCAGGTGTCCTCGCCGATCCGCAGCTCGCCGGCGAGGTCGGCACGGCTGCTCGTCGCCGTCGCGACGAGGACGGCGAGCGCGGTCACCGCGAGCACCCCGCCCAGGACGCCGCCGACGACGAGCGGGTCGACGACGAGGGCCGGCTGCTCCTCCCCGCCGGTGAGGGCCCGCAGGTCCATGCCGCCGAGGACCACCCACGGGACGAGCACGCCGAGCACCGCCCCGGCGGCCACGGACACGACGGCCAGCGGCGCGAGCTCCCAGGCGACGATCCCCCGCGCCTGCCGCCGGTCCACGCCCAGGGTGCGCAGCACGGCGAGCAGCCGCACCCGGGCAGGGGCGCCCATGAGCTGGGTCATGACGACGGCGACGACGACGAGCACCAGGCTGAGGACGACGGCGACCGTGAGGGCCGCGTTCATCCCGCCGGCCATCGGGGAGGCGAGGAAGTTGGATGCGTCGCCCGCGGGGTGCTGGGCCCGGGCGACCGGTTCGACCTCACGGATGCGGTCGAGCACCGCGGAGGTGTCCGCACCGTCGGCGACCGCGACGAGGAGGGTGCGCGGCAGGACGGTGCGTCCGGTGGCGGCGGTGAACGCGTCCTGCGGGACGACGACGCCTCCGCCGCCGGCGGCACCGGCGAGGCGGTCCATGACGCCGACCACCTCGAGGGTGAGCCCGCTGCCGACGGCGGCCTCGAGGGTGTCGCCCTCACCGGCGCCGAGCGCGGCGGCCGCGGCGGCGGAGAGCACCGCCGGCACCGCGTCACTACCACCGGCCAGGGCGTCGGGGAGCCGGTCGATCCCCACGGCGTCGGCCTGGACGGCGCGCACGGCGTCGGGGTCGACGACGGTGACGTCGACCCGTTCCCCGGAGACGGGGACCGTCCCGGCGTCGCCCACCGCCGCGACGGCGGCGACGCCCGGGACCGCGGCGATCTCCGCGGTGTGCTCCGCGTCGAAGACCGGGCCGGTGAGCCGGATGTCGGCGCCCACCTCCCGCCAGGCGGTGGTCTGCACGCCGGTGTCGATCGTCGAGCTGAGGACGGCGGAGAACATCGCCACGGAGACGCCGATGACGAGTGCGACCGCCGGGGTGAGGCCGCCGGCCGGGTCGCGTACGGCGCGGGCGGAGCCGAGGAAGGCGGTGACCCCGCGCCGCCGGCGGAACACGCCGGCCAGGGCGCGCACCGGTAGCGGGTAGACCCGCATGACGACCACGCACGTCGCCGCCGCGAGGAGGAGTGGGACGGCGGTGAGCAGGACGTCGGTCTCGCCGGTGCCGGGCACGACGCCACGCTGGAGCAGCAGGACGAGCGCGGCCGCGGTGACCGCGAGGAGGGCCACCTCGGCGATCCACCGCCGGCGGCTGCGGCGGGTGCCGAGGTCCGTGCGGGTGCCGCGCAGCCCGCCCGGCAGAGGGGTGGCGGCGAGCGTGGCCGCCGGCACGAGGGCCACGAGACCGGTGAGGACGAGGTCGGAGGGGGCGGTGCGGCCGGGCAGGAGGAGCACCGCGAGGGCGGCACCGGCCGCTGCAGCGGGCAGGGCGAGGACGAGGCCCTCCAGCGCGAGCATGGACCGCAGCTGCCGGCCGGAGCCGCCCCGGGCGGCGAGCAGGGCGAGCGCGGACCGGCGGCGCGTCACCAGCAGCCGGGCGGCGAGGAGGAAGACCGCGAGCGTCACCCCGAGCGGTCCCGCGGCGACGATCGACAGCACGGTGGAGGTGACCGCCTGCTGCTGCTGGATGCGCTGGAGCACCTCGCCGAGCTCGGTGGCGAAGCGGACCTCGGGTCCGGGCCCGGTGCCGAGGTCCGCGGCGGTGGTGCCCAGCTCCTGCGGTGCGGTGAAGCGGGTGAGCTGGGTGGCCGCTGCCGCGACGTCCTGCGCCGAGAGCGCCCCGACCTGGAGCGGGTACCACAGTCGGCTGCGGAAGGAGCCCACCGGGAACTGCGGGGGGAACGTGCCGTCCCAGGCGGGGTGGACGTAGGCGGCGGCGGTGGCGGACGTGCCGAGGTTGAGGTCGTCGACGACGTGCGGCTCTGCCGAGCTCGGGTTGTGCGCCCAGAACCCGGCGTCCGGGTCGGTCGCCTCGAAGGTGCCGGTGAGGAGCAGCGGGACGGTGTTGCCGATGACGCGCCGCTCGGTGCCCACCTCCCACTGGAGGATGTCCGCGGCGGGCGCCGACAGGGCCACCTCGAGCGCACCGCTCGCCTCGATCGCAGCGGCGACGAGGGCGGTGTCCTCGTCGAGGGAGAGCGCCAGCCGCTGCTGCTCGGTGAGACCCGCGTAGGGGTCGACCGGGGTGGGGGGCTCGGGCCAGCGGCCGGCGACGAGCTCGACGTGGTCGGCGAGCTGGGGGTCCTGCTTGAGGGTGAGGGTCTGGGTCCCCATGAGCGGGTCCGGGGGTGGCTGCACCGAGAAGGGCACCGTCTCGACCCAGAACTGCGGGTCGCCGAGCATGCTGCGCAGCGGCTCGGGCTGCGCTGCACGCAGCTCCTCGAGCGCGGCGAGGACGCCGCCGAGGTTCTCCTCCACGGCGGGCTCGAACGGGGTGGTGCCGGGCTCGGGTGCGGCGAGCTCGGGCCGGCGGTCGGGCAGCACGGCGACGACGTCGCGCGCGAGCGGGCTGGCCCCGGAGATCTCGTGGGTGGTCTGCCGGTCGTCGACGCCGGCGAGCAGCCGCGGCCAGGCGGTGACGACGCCCGCCACGAGGAGGACGAGGAGGATGAGCGCGACGGGCACGGCGCGGTGGGCCAGCGCCTGGCGGCGCGCGAGGGTGAGCAGCCCGGTCATCGCACCTCCTCGCGGTACTCGGCGTCCAGCGCCTGGGCCCGCACCCGGGCGGCCACGGCGGCGGCCACGACGACGAGCCCGGCGGCGAGGGCCGCGAGGGCGCCGAGGGCGGGCAGGAGGTCGAAGCGGCTGCCGAGCGGGAGCGGGGAGGACTGGGTGGCGGCGGCCCGCGCCAGGGTGGGGACGAGCAGCGCGGCGGCCGCCCACCCGGCGAGCACACCGAGGACGGTGCCGAGCGCGCCGACCCCGAGCAGCTCGGCGGTGCGGGTACGGGCCTGCCCCGCGGGCGGCAGGCCGAGGGCGCGCAGCACCATGACCTCGCTGCGGCGCTCCCGAGCGAGCGCGAGGACGACGGCGGCCACGCCGGTGAGGGCGAGGAGGACGGCACCGGCGGCAACGATCCAGAACGCCTGGCGGACCGAGGCTGCGGAGTCGCCCATCCCCTCTCCCGCGATCTCGACCTCGGCCTCCCGGCCGGCCAGGTCGCGGGCCGCGGCGGCGACGTCGGCGGCCGCGGCGTCGTCGGCGACGGTGACCCACACCTGCCCGGGCAGGACCGGGTTGGCCTGGCGGGCGAGCACGTGGTGGCCGAGCGCGGCGAGGTCGACGAGGAGCGCGTGCTCCTCCAGTCCGCCGGGGACGGCGTCGGCGACGGCGACGACGGTGAGGTCGACACGCGCGCCCGCGAGGTCGACGGTGGCCGTGTCGCCGACGGTGAGGTCGCCCGCCGTGGCCAGGGCGGCGTTGACGACGGCGGGCACGGGGGCGGGGGCGGCGGGGACGAGGCGCACGGCAACCTCCCCGCCCACCAGCGGCCCGAACGAGCCGGCCGCCTCGGGTGGGGTGCCCAGGCCGGCCCGCACCCCGAGGGTGCCGGCCACCTCGACGGGGACGTCGCGGGCGCCCAGGGCGTCGGTGAGCTGCCAGGGGGTCCCCTCGAGGGGGAGGTCCTGGCCGTCGGCCGCGACGCCCACGACCTCGAAGCCGGCGTCGGAGCCGGTCTGGGGCCCGGTGAGCTCGACGTCCAGGGCGACGACGCGGTACTTCCCCGGCCCGGGGAGGGGCACGCGCAGGATGTGCTCGGCGGGCTCCGGCCCGACGACGCCGTCGGTGCCGTCGGGGTCGGCGGAGAGCGGGTCGAGCGCGAGCATGCTCAGCGCGCCGTCCTCGTCGGCCACCCATACCGCGGCCGCGAAGGTGAAGACCTCGGCGGCGAGCCGGGCGCGCTGCTCGGCGAGGGCCGCTTCGGCCTCCTCCTCGCTGAGTCCCTCGAGCCGGACGAGGTACTCGCGGTACTGCGCCTCGACCGCCGCGCGGGTCTCCCGGGCGGACGCGGAGTGGTCCAGGTGGGCCCGCACCGTGACCTCGAGGGACTGCGCCCCGGCCGGCAGGGCGATGCCCGCCTCGTCGGGGGCGAGCCCCTCGGCGGCGCCCGCGACGGCGACCTGCTCGGGGACCCGCATGAGCTCCTCGGTGCGGGTGGTGTCGAGCGCGGTGACGGCGACCGGGAGCTCACCGAACGTCCCGCTCCCCCGCAGCACGGCGCCGGCGCCCGCGACCCCGGGCAGCTCGGCGTACGGCGCAGCGGAGAGCGCCCGCGGCTCGGCCGGCCGGGAGGTGGCACCGGTGGGCACCGTCACCCGCACGTCGGCACCGGTCGCGAGGGCGGCGACGTGGTCGCGTTGGACGGTGGTGGCACCGGCGAACGACGAGGCGACGGTGGTCGCCCCGACGGCGAGGACGACGAGGACGAGCGGGACGGCGTAGGCGCGCACCCGCCGGGAGACCTGCCGCGCGGCGAGCACACCGACGAGCCCGCGCTCCCGTTCGCGCACCCGGGCGATGAGCCGGGTCAGCGGCCCGAGCAGTGCCAGGGCGAGCACGGCGAGGGCGGCGAGCACCGCCCCCAGGGAGACGACGGCGAGCGCGTCGGCGCCGCCGTCGGCGATGAGCGGGGTGCCGTGCCGGAGCAGCTGCCAGGCGGAGAGCACGGCGGCCGCGGCGGTGAGGACGACGGTCCCGGCGGCGGCCGCGCCCCGCACCCGGCCGGAGCGGTCGGCGACCATCCGTCGCGCGATGGCCCGGGCCTGGGTGCCGGTGACGACGGCGCCGGTCACGACGGTGAGGACGGCGACGGTAAGCCCGCTCACGGCGATGACCGAGCGCTGGGCGGCACCGCCGTCCAGCCGGCCCACGACGACGGCGGCGAGCACCGTGCCCACGGCGGAGCCGACGAGGGCGACGACGACGAGCTCCGCCGTCGACCACACCGTGACCTGCCGGGGCGAGGCCCCGCGGGCGACGAGGATCTCCGTCTCCCGGGCCCGGGCCTGCCCGAGCAGACGGACCACCTGGACCAGCGCGACGAGCGAGATGACCCCGAGCAGCGCGACCGGTACCAGCCCGACGGCGGCGGCGGTGCGTGTCGCCTCCTCGAGGTCGGCGACGGTCTGGGCGAGCCCGCCGGTGACGGTCAGCCCGCGGACGGCGACCGCGTCGTCCGCGCCCAGGGCGAAGTCGAGGTCGGCGAGCCCGGTGGCCAGCGCGGGCAGGTCGGTGACGGTGAGCGCTGCCGGGTCGGGGTAGACGGTCCACCGCACGAAGGGCGCGTCGGTGAGCTCGGTGACCGTGCCCGGGTCGGCGAGCAGCGGGCCGACCGCCGAGCCGTCGGTGCCCGCGGCGACCATGGGGTCGGCGAACCAGGCGCGGTCGTCGGTCGGGTGCCAGGTGCCGGCGACCTCCAGGGCGGTGCCGCGCACCTCGAGCGTGGCACCCGGCGGGAGCTCGCCGGCCACCTGCTCCGGGACGAGCACCTGCCCCGGGGCGAGCGCGACGTCGGCAACCGGCTCGGCGAGGACGACGCGCAGCTCCTCCTGCCCGGCCCGCGCCCCCAGGGGCTCCGTCCAGAGGCCGCGGCTGACGGCCAGGTCGGGGCCGAGCAGCCGGGTGAGGGTGGCGCGCACGGCTGCGTCCTGGGCGTCGGGGTCGTCCGCGAGCCGGGTCTGCACCTGGATCCCGGCCTCCCGCGCCGGTGCCTCGACGAGGGTGGAGCGGACGGTGGACACCCCGGCCGCCCGGGTGTAGCCGATGGTCCCGGCGAGGATGGCGGCGACGGTGGCAGCGAGGACGAGCAGGGTGAGCAGGGTCCCCAGCTGCGCGCGGGCACGCCGCAGGAGGAACCGTGCCACCCTCATCCCCGGACCACGCAGCCCCTACTCCCGGGTGGAGTCGTCCAGCGGGCCCGTGCCGGCGTCGAGCTGCAGCTCGCTCACCTGCTCACCGAAGGACTGCAGGAGCGCGTGGCGCTCCTCGCGACGGCGCCGCTGCTCGATCGGGTCGGGCACCGGGGCGGCGGCGAGCAGCCGCTGGGTGTACTCCTCCTGGGGCCGCTGCAGCACGTCCTCCCGGCTGCCCTTCTCCACGACGCGGCCGTTCTGCAGGACGACGACGCGGTGGGCGAGCATGTCGATGACGGCCAGGTCGTGGGAGATGAACAGGCAGGCGAAGCGGTACTGCTGCTGCAGGTCGGTGAACATCGACAGCACGCTGGCCTGGACGGAGACGTCCAGCGCCGAGGTCGGCTCGTCCGCGACGAGCAGCTCGGGCTCGAGCACGAGGGCGCGGGCCACCGACACGCGCTGGCGCTGGCCGCCGGAGAGCTCGTGCGGGTAGCGGTTGTACACGCTGCGCGGCAGGTGGACGGCCTGGAGCAGCTCGTGGACCTTGCGCTCCCGGGAGCGCCGGTCCCCGACCTTGTGGACGACCATCGGCTCGGCGATGATGTCGCCGATCGGCAGCCGCGGGTTGAGGGAGGCGGCCGGGTCCTGGAAGATCACGCCGATCCGCCGGCGCAGCGCCTTGGCCTCCTTGCGGCTCAGGGCGCCGAAGTCCTGCCCGAAGAGCCGGATGGTGCCGCTCGCCGCCGGGATGAGGCCGAGTGCGCAGCGGCCGATCGTCGACTTGCCGGAGCCGGACTCGCCGACCAGGCCGACGACCTCGCCCTGCCGCACGGTGAAGGAGACGTCGTCGACCGCCCGGAAGGGCGGCTTGCCGGCGCGCTGGTACTCGATGACGAGGTTCTCCATGCGCAGCGCGTCGACCTCGTTGTCGTCGTGCTCGGGGGCCGCGACGCCGGCGATGCCGAGCTGGTCGCGCCCGTGCCCGAGGTGGGGCACGGCGTCGAGCAGCCGCTTGGTGTACGGGTGGGTGGGGTGCCGCAGCACCTGCTCCACGGTCCCGGTCTCGACGATGTTGCCCTTGAACATCACCGCGACCCGGTCGGCCATGTCGGCGACCACGCCCATGTTGTGGGTGATGAGGAGGATGCCGGTGTTGAGCTTGTCCTTCAGCGACCGGAGGAGGTCGAGGATGTCGGCCTGGACCGTGACGTCCAGCGCGGTGGTCGGCTCGTCGGCGATGATGACCTTGGGGTCGCAGCTGATCGCGATCGCGATGACCACGCGCTGACGCTGGCCGCCGGACAGCTCGTGCGGGTACTGCTTGAGGCGCCGCTCCGGCTCGGGGATGCCGACCATGCGGAGCAGCTCGACCGCGCGCTCGTCGGCCGCCTTGCCGAAGGCGATGCCGTGCAGCTCGAGCGCCTCGGTGAGCTGGGTGCCGATGGTGAGCACCGGGTTGAGCGCCGTCATCGGCTCCTGGAACACCATGGCGACGTCGTTGCCGCGCATGCGGCGCAGCGCTCGCTCGTCGAGGTCGCGCACGCTGTTGTCGCCGACCTGGACCCGGCCGCCGGTGCGGGCGTTGCTCGGGAGCAGCCCCAGGGCGGTCATCGACGTCACGGACTTGCCCGAGCCGGACTCGCCGACGAGGGCGACGACCTCGCCGGGCTTGACGTCGAGCGACACGCCCTTGACGGCGTGGACGGAGCCGAACTCGGTGCGGAACCGGACGTCGAGGTCGGAGAAGGTGAGGACCGGCTCGCGGAACTGCTGGGAGGTGCTCATCAGTCCTTGTTCCTGTTCTGGCGGGGGTCGAAGGCGTCGCGCAGGCCGTCGCCGATGAAGTTGACGCTCAGCGCGATGCCGAGGATGAAGATGCCGGGCCACCAGAACAGCCACGGCCGGGAGGTGAAGGAGGCCTGGTAGGTGTTGATGAGGACGCCGAGGGAGGTGTCCGGGGGCTGCACGCCGAAGCCGAGGAAGGACAGTGAGGTCTCCAGCAGGATCGCGGCCGCGATCGACAGCGTGGCCGAGACGATGATGGTGCCCAGCGTGTTCGGCAGGATGTGCTTGACGATGATCCGCCACGGCGAGGTGCCCACGGCCCGGGCGGCGGCGACGAACTCGCGCTCCCGCAGGGAGAGGACCTCACCGCGCACGAGCCGGGCCAGGCCGGTCCAGGTGACGACACCGAGCATGATCGCCAGCAGCCAGATGGAGCCGCCGCTGATCTGGCCGAGCACGGCGGCCAGCACGAGCAGCGGGATGACGATGAGCAGGTCCGTCAGCCGCATGAGCAGGGACTCGATCCAGCCGCGGAAGTAGCCCGCGGCGGCACCGATCGCGGTCCCGATGAGGGTGGAGACGATGCCGACGACGAGCGCGATGATGAGCGAGCGCTGGGTCCCGCGCATGACGAGGGCGAAGAAGTCCTTGCCGACGTTGTCCTGCCCGAAGGGGTGCTCCCCGATCTGGAAGGGCCACAGGCTCAGCGTCGGCCGTCCGCCGTCGACGACGGAGGCGGCGAGCGTGTAGTCGTGCTTCCACCAGCCGGGGAAGGGCCCGAACCCGATCGAGGTGTAGGACAGCAGCGTGATGAAGATCAGCACGCCGAGGGAGACCATGGCGCCGCGGTGCCGCAGGAAGCGGCGCAGCACGAGCTGTCCCTGGGAGTAGGACTTGTCGGTCTTGCCCTCGAGGTCCTCCTCGACGGACAGCGGGTCGACGTTCTGCACGGTGCCCGGGTCGGCGCCCTGCGTGGCCGGCTGGGGGACGATGTGCTCCGGCCGGTCGTTCTTCCTGAACCTTCTCATCGATGCCTCCGGGTCGCGGGGCGGGTAGTACGGGTGCCTGCGTCGTTCACGGCGGTCACCGTCGGATCCGCGGGTCGAGGAAGGCGTAGGCGATGTCGGCCAGCATGTTCATCACGACGGCGGCGGTGCCGGTGACGAGGAAGAAGGCCATGACCGGCCCGGGGTCGACCTGGACGAGCCCGGTGCGGAAGAGCTCGCCCATGCCCTTCCACCCGAAGACCGTCTCGGTGAGGACCGCGCCACCGATGAGGCCGGCGAAGTCGAAGGCGACGATCGTGGTGATCGGGATGAGGGCGTTGCGGAAGGCGTGCTTGGTGATGACCACCCGCTCGGACAGGCCCTTGGACCGGGCGGTGCGCACGTAGTCCTGCTCGAGCACCTCGAGCATCGAGGACCGGGTGTAGCGGCTGTAGTTGGCCACCGAGATGAGGGTGAGGAGGATGGTCGGCAGCAGCAGCTGGGTGCCCTTGTCGAGGAACTCCTGCCAGAACGTGCCGTCGTACCCCGGGGTCTCGGCGCCGATGGTGGAGATGGGGCGGCCGTTGCGGATGGTGGCGAGGTAGCTCGCCCAGCTGGACAGCGCCTTGTCGACGACGACGGTGATGCTCATGACCGTGGCCGTGGCCACCGAGACCCAGATCGCCATGCGGCGGGAGTAGCCGCCCCACAGCGCGCCGCTGACGACCGCGACGACGATGGCGAGGCCGAACAGCCCGATGAGGATGCCCCAGCTCGGCTCGTCGAGCAGGCCCTGGAAGACGAAGTAGCCGACGATGCCGGCGGCCACCGTGGTGAGCGCGGCGTACAGGACGTTCTTGTTCCCCAGGCCCGAGCTCAGCATGACGATGAGCAGGGCCGCACCGATCGAGACGAGCGCGACGACGCCGATGCCCAGTGCCGGCTGGCGGTACCAGTTGACGGCGTCGAAGTACGTCATCGCGGCGAAGACGAAGAGGAAGGTGGACCCGCCGGTGAGGAGCCGGCGGCGGGCGTCGCCGCCGAGGGAGCCCGCGACGATGAGGGCGAGGACGAGCGCGGCGAGAGCGATCTGCCAGATGGCGAGGTCGGGGTCGGCGATCCAGTCGTTGAAGCGGATCGCCCCGTACTCCTTGAGCAGCACCGCGGCCCAGAAGACCGGCAGGGAGTACAGCATGAAGGCGAAGAAGGTGACGATGTAGTCGAAGCCGGAGTACTGCCGGATGGCGGTGAGGATGCCCACGCCGATGCCGATGACGATGGCGAGCAGCGTGGCCAGCACGACCAGGCGCAGGGTGGCCGAGGCGGCGCTGCCCACGAGGTCGATGACCGGGATCCCGGCGCGGTTGAGCCCGAGGTCGCAGGCGCCGACGACGCACTTGCCCACCCCGGCCAGCCAGGCGCCGTACCGCTCGTACCACGGGTCGTCCAGGCGCATGTTGGCGATGCGCTGGGCCATGAGGTTGTCACGGTTGGGGTCGTTGGACTCCCGCAGGTCCTCCAGGGGGTCGCCCGAGTTGATGGTGAGGACGAACATGAGGAGGGACCCACCGAGCAGGACGAGGAAGGATATTCCCAGCCTGCGCAGGATGAACTTGATCACGAGCTTGCCCTTCGGGTCTTCCAGGTGAGCCCGGTCAGCCTAGCCCTGTCCTTGTGGGACCCGGACCGGCTCCGAGAGTCACGTCGTAGCACCGTACACGCGAGCCGGTGGGGCAGAGGGGCCTTCCCCTCTGCCCCACCGGCATGATTCCGCGTGTCTCAGGTGACCGGAGTGACGATCACCTCAGGTTGCGGGTCACTCAGCGAGGAGCCACTGCTCCGCGTTCCACGCCACCTGGTTCTGGGTGGCGGTGTGGCGGACGTTCTGCATGCCCGCCGTGTGCGCGACGACACCCGGGTGGGCGAAGACGGGGATACCGAAGAGGGTGTCCCACAGCTCCTTCTCGATGATCTTCGTCTGCTCGAGGTGGACCTCCGGGTCGAGCGAGGCGGACAGGGCCGTCCAGGCCTGGTCCACCGTCTCGTTGGAGTACTGCCCGTAGTTCTGCGGGTAGCCGGTGGAGTAGATGTTCTGGCCCGAGGCGATCTGGCCCGAGCCGGCCCACGCGAAGAGGGCGACCTCGTAGTCACCGGCCGGCAGCGCGTTGGAGAAGAAGTCCTGCGAGCCGACGTCGATGATGTTGAAGCCGACCTGGTCACAGCTCGACTTGATGAGCTCGACCTCGTTGGTGCGGCGCGGGTTGGGCGCCGAGTAGCCGATGCGGACGTCGATCGGGGTCTCGAGGCCGGACTCCTCGACCAGGCGCTGGGCCTCCTCGAGGTTCACCTCGTCGTAGCGGCCGTCGTAGGCGGCCGAGACGACCTCGTCGTAGTTGTCCTGGAAGGGGAAGACCTCGCGGGCGTTCATGACGACGGCCTCGGGGTCGATCGGCTTGATGAGGTTGTCGACGATCTGCTGGCGCGGCACGCAGTAGGCGAAGGCCTCGCGCAGCGCCAGGCCGCCCTGCTCCTCGGAGAACGCGCTGCTCTCGCGGAAGTTGAAGTCCAGGTGCTCCCAGGTCAGCTCGGCGCCGGTCTGGATCTCGACGAGGTCACCGAGGGCCTCGAGCTGGGGCAGGGTGTCGACCGTGGCCTGCGGCTCGATGACGTTGAGGTCACCGTTCTGCAGGGCCTGGACGTGGCCGGAGGCGTCGAGGAAGCGGAAGGTCAGCTCCTCGGTGGCCGGCGGCGGGCCCCAGTAGTTGGGGTTGGCCTCGATCGTGATCGACTGGCCGGCGGTCCAGCCGCCCTCCTTGAACTGGTAGGCGTTGCCGGAGGGGGCGATGGCCGGGTCCGGGACCTCACCGGGGCTGGAGAGCCAGCCGGTGTTCCAGAACTCCGCGGCCTGCATGAGGGTGTCGACGTCCTCGTCCCAGATGGCCTGGACGAGCTCCTCCTCGGTGATGCCGATCTGCTCGGCGATCACGTGGGCCGGGAAGAGGTAGGCGCCGGTGACGAGCCGCCAGTCGGGGTACTTCTCGGCGTACTCGACGGTGAAGGTCTTGGCGTCGAAGCTGTCGGCCTGCGGGCCGTCCGGCACGTTGACCTGGGTGTAGTCGGTGCCCGAGACGTGGTTGAACGGCGGGGTCTCGGCGTCCTCGGGGAAGAGCCACGCCGGGTTCTGCGAGACCCACTCCATGAGGAAGTCCGCGTAGTCGATCGGGTTGCCGTCCGACCACACGGCGTCGTCGGCGACGGTGTACTCGATGACGAGCGGGTCGTCGCCCTCGAGGCCCGAGACGACCTCGGCGGTGCCGAAGTGCTCGTTCTCGTAGATGGTGCCGTCGGTGCCGAAGTAGAAGAAGCCCTCCGGCAGGATGCGGTCCATGATGACGTTGTTGTACGTGCTGTACGTGTCCGCCGTCTTGGAGTTGTAGCCGGTGAACTCGTCCTGGCCGGTCGAGTAGAAGATGTTGCCCTCGACGGTCTGGATGTCGCCCAGGTCCGCCTTGGCAGTGCTCTCCGTGCCGGTGTCCCCGCCGGCGTCCTCGGTCTGGGTCGCGTCGTCGCCGGTGGTGCCCGTGTCGCCGTCGTCGTCGCTCGGGCTGGTGCACGCCGCGAGGACGAGCGAGCCAGCCGCGAGGACGGCGGCAGCCTGGGCTGTACGCCTGATCTTCAATGTTCCTCCTGGATGCGTTTGGCGTGCCGCGGCGGCACCGGGGTGCCGGTGGGCGTGCCGCGGTACACGCCGAGGTGCCGTCACGGTACACACGCACGAACGGCGGTTAGGGCACTCACCACAGACTCGCAACACATTCGTTATGGACTTGAGACAGGGTGTGGGGAGAATCTCACCATCCGGACAGCGTGATGCCCGCCACTCGCGACGGGGCGCTCGGGGCGGCACATCCGGGTGTGCCGGGGCCTGCTCGGACCCGGCCCGGAATGGGGCCGGAACGGTGCCCGGTGTGCCGGGGAGCCCGCTCAGACCCGGCCCGGGAGGTGGCCGACGCGGTGCACGGGTGTGCCGGTGTGCCCGCTCAGACCTGGCCCGGGAGGTGGCCGAAGCGGTGCAGCGTGCGCGAGACGGCCTGCTCCCGGAGCATCGCGAGCAGCTCGCGTCGGCCGGTGGCGAGCACCGGTCCGGCGACGACGCTGACCGCCGGTGACCACAGGGCGTCGACGAGCGCGTCGGCCGCGGGCCCCTCCCCGACGACACGCACTCGTTCCACGCCCTCGGCGCGGACCCGGTCGAGGAGCTCGGCGTCCGTCTCCCCGCGCACGACGTGGCGCGCCAGCCGCCGCAGCCCGGCCCGGGCCTGCGGGCCGTCGAGGGCCTTGAGCGTCGCGCTCGTCACCGGGTCGAGGCTGACCCGCACCGGGGTCCCGGCGGCGAGGGCGGCGAGGAGCACCCGGACGAGCTCGACCGGCGCGACACCGGGCACGGTGCGCACCAGCACCGGCACGGGGCGGTAGCGGAAGATGTTGGCCTCGGCGCGCAGGCCGGTGTGGTCCTGCTCCTGCCCGACCTCCGCCTCCCAGGCGGCGGCGTCGGAGCCGACCGCCCGCTCCAGCCAGGTGCGCTCGGCGTCGTCGGTGACGAGGGTGCGGAGATCGGCGAGCGCGGCGCGCACCTCGGCGCCCGGTTCCGCGGTGCGGGTGGGCAGCCCGTCCAGCGCGAAGTGGCCGAGCTGGGCGACGTAGTTCGGGCCGCCCGCCTTGGCACCCGGTCCCACACCGGAGGCCTTCCACCCGCCGAAGGACTGCCGGCGGACGATGGCGCCGGTGATGTGCCGGTTGACGTAGGCGTTGCCGACCTCGACGTGCGCGAGCCAGTGCTCGATCTCCTCCTCGTCCAGCGAGTGCAGCCCGCCGGTGAGGCCGTAGGCGGTGGCGTTCTGCAGCTCGATCGCCTCGTCGAGGGTCGCGGCACGCATGATGCCCAGGACCGGCCCGAAGCACTCGGTGAGGTGGAAGAAGGAGCCGGGGGCGACGCCGTCCTTCAGGCCCGGGGACCACAGCCGCCCCGAGCCGTCGAGCTGGTAGGGCTCCACCAGCCACCGCTCCCCCAGCTCCAGGGTGGTCAGCGCCCGCCGCAGCTTGCCGGTGGGGGGCTCGATGACCGGGCCCATCGTGGGTCCGAGGTTGGTCGGCCAGCCGACACGCAGCGAGCGGACGGCGTCCACGAGCTGGCGCAGCAGCCGCTCGGAGTGGCCCGCCGAGCCGACGAGGATCGCCAACGAGGCCGCCGAGCACTTCTGCCCGGCGTGGCCGTAGGCGCTCTTGACGAGGTCGGCGACGGCGAGGTCGTAGTCCGCGGCGGGGGTGATGACCAGGGCGTTCTTCCCGGACGTCTCGCCCAGCACCCGGGGCCCGCCGGGCCGTCCCGCGCGCCAGGAGCTGAACAGCTCGGCGGTCTCGGCGGCGCCGGTGAGCACGACGGTGTCGACGCCCTCGTGGGCGACGAGTGCGCGCCCGACCTCGCCCTCGTCGGTGCGCACCACCTGGAGGACGTCGTCGGGGATCCCGGCGGCGTGCAGTGCCGCGACGGCGATCTCGGTGCAGCCGGGGACCGGCGGCGCCGGCTTGATGACCACGGCGCTGCCCGCCGCCAGCGCGGCGAGCACCCCGCCGATGGGGATCGCGACGGGGAAGTTCCACGGCGGGGTGACGAGGGTGAGGACGTCGGGCACGAAGCGGGCGCCGTCGGTGTGGAGCGAGGCTCCGGGTTCGAGCTCGAGCGCGCGGTCGGCGTAGTAACGGGCGAAGTCGATGGCCTCGGAGACCTCGGGGTCGGCCTGCTCGATGGTTTTGCCGCCCTCGGCGGCCATCTGGGTGATGAGCTCGCCGCGGCGCACCTCGAGCTCGTCGGCGGCGCGGCGCAGCAGCTGTGCCCGCTCGGCGGCGGGTCTCGCGGCCCAGCCGGGTTGGGCGCCCCGCGCGCGGGCGACGACGTCGTCCACCTCGGCGACGGACCCAAGCACCGGGGACCGGGGTGTCGCGGGCCGGGCGCGCAGCCGCTCGGCGGCCCAGGTGCGGACCTCGGGCAGTGCCGGGTCGGCGTCGGTGGTGTTGGTGAAGGTGGGGCCCGCCGGCTCCCGGTCGGGGGTGCGCCGGCGGGCGGCGGAGACGGTGGCGAGGTCCCGGACCGAGGCGCGGAAGCGGGCCTCCTGGTCGGCCATCGCCGGCGCTCGTTCGCCCGGCTCGGCGAACAGGGCGCGCAGGAAGTTCTGCGGCTGGGCGTTCTCCTCCAGCCGGCGCACGAGGTAGGAGACGGCGACGTCGAAGTCCTCGGGGGCGACGACGGGGGTGTAGAGGAGGACGGCGCCCACCGCGTCCTTCACGGCCCGTGCCTGGGAGGGGGCCATGCCCTGGAGCATCTCGACGTCGAGCATGGCGCCCACGCCGCGCCGCTCGGCGAGGAGGTGGGCCAGGGCGACGTCGTAGAGGTTGTGCGAGGCGACACCGATGCGCAGCGCCCCGGCGAGCTCGGGGCGCAGGGCGCGCTCGACGAGGCGCAGGTAGTTGGCGTCGACGTCCGCCTTGGACGGGTAGGGCGCCTGCTCCCAGCCGTGGAGCTCCGCCTCGACCCGCTCCATGGACAGGTTGGCGCCCTTGACGAAGCGGATCTTGATCCCGGCGTGCCCGGCGGCCCGGCGCTCCCGGGCGAAGGCGACGAGCCGCTCGAGCGCGGCGACGGAGTCGGGCAGGTAGGCCTGGAGCACGATGCCCGCCTCGAGGTCGGCGAACTCCGGCTCGGAGAGCAGCGCGGTGAAGACCTCGAGGGTGAGGTCGAGGTCGCGGTACTCCTCCATGTCGAGGTTGACGAAGGCCTGGGGTGTGCGGGCTGCGGCGGCACGGTAGAGCGGGCGCAGGCGCTCCAGCACCCGCTCCACCGTGCCCCGGGTGTCCCACGTGGTGATCTGGGAGACGAGGGAGGAGACCTTGATGGACACGTAGTCGACGTCCTCGCGCTCGAGCAGGGCGCGGGTGCGGTCGGCCCGGGACTGGGCCTCGGCCTCGCCGAGGACCGCCTCGCCGAGGAGGTTGATGTTGAGCCGGAAGCCCTCCCGGCGTGCCCGCTCGAGGTGGCCGGCGAGGGCGGGGTCGTGGGCGTCGACGACGAGGTGACCCACGATCTGGCGCAGCCGCCGGCGCGCCAGGGGCACGACGAGCTGCGGGGCGAGCGGGGCGGCCAGCGCGCCCGCGCCGAGGAGGAGCCGGTCGACGGGGCCGAGGAAACGGGCGGCACCGGCCGAGATGCGGGCCAGCTCGCGGGCGGCGACGCGCACGTCCTCGGGACGGGCGACGCGGTCGACGAAGCGGACGGCGAGGTCGAGGCCCTCGGGGTCGCTGACGAGGGCGGCGAGCTGCTCCGAGGCCGCGCGCTCGGCGCGGGTCTGGCCCTCGTCGGTGGCGGCCAGCCAGGCGGTGGCGAGGTCGACGGCGTCCTGGACGAGCTCCGTCACGTCCGCCGGGACCGGACCGGTCCCGGGATGGGTCTGCGCGCTCATCGGGCTCCTCCCATGGGGTGATGCCACGGTAGGAAACCTGGGCCGTCGGCGCAGCACGAGAGGGGGTCGGAACCTGCGACTTTCCGGCGCCCGCTACGGTGGTCCGTGCCGCGGCCCGGGCTCAGGCACGCCCGAGGCTGCCGAGGAGAGGACCCCCGAGATGTCGCTGCCGTTCGTCGCCGCCGCCGACGTCCGCGCGGCGCTGCCCTACGACCGCGCGATCGCCGCGGTCGAGGACGCGCTCCGCACCGCCGTCGACCCGGAGACCGACAGCCCGCGGCTCTGCAGCCCCGCACCGGACGGGGAGCTCCTCCTCATGCCCTCCACCGGGCAGCGGTACAGCGGGGTCAAGGTCGCCACGGTCGCACCGCTCAACCCCGCCCGCGGGCTGGAGAAGATCCAGGGCGTCTACCTGCTCTTCGACTCCGCCACGCTCGCCCCGCTCGCGGCGCTCGACGGCGCGGCGCTCACCGCGGTGCGCACCCCGGCCACCACGCTCACCGCCGTCAAGCACATCGCGGCGGCACCCGGGGCGGGCGACTTCCCCACCACGCCGCACGTCGTCGTCCTCGGCGCGGGTGTGCAGGCGCTGGAGCACGTGCGGGCCGCGCGCACGGTGTTCCCGGCGGCGACGTTCACCGTCGTCGGGCGCCGCGCGGAGCGGGTGGAGGCGCTCGTCGCGACCCTGGCCGCGGAGGGCGTGGCAGTCGCGCCCGGGGAGCGCGACGCGGCGGTGCGCGCGGCCGACGTCGTCCTGTGCGTCACCTCGTCGGCGGAGCCGGTGTTCGACGGCTCCCTGCCGGCCGACCACGCCGTCGTCGCGTCGGTCGGTGCGCACGGGCCCGACGTCCGGGAGGTCGACGCCACGCTCGTGCGCCGCTGCGACGTCGTGGTGGAGGGCCGGGAGTCGGCGTGGCGCGAGTCGGGCAACCTGCTGTCGGTGGCGGACGCCGCGCACTGGCGCCGGGTCGCGCCGCCGAACCTGCGTGACCTCGTCACCGGCGGCTTTCGCCGCACGCCGGGGCGGCCCGCGCTCTACACCGCGGTGGGGATGTCCTGGGAGGACCTCGTCCTGGCGACCGTCGTCTACGAGGCGACCGTCACGTCCCGGGCTTGACCGCGATGACCGGGCAGGTAGCGTCGAGCAGGACCCGCTGGGCGGTGGAGCCGAGGATGAGCTTGCCGATCGGGCTCCGCTTGCGGATGCCGATGACGATCGCGCGTGCGTTCTCCTCCTCGGCGGCCGCGACGATGTCCTCGGCCGGCTCCATGCCGCGCACGAAACCGCGCACCGTGGCCTGGACCCCGAGCTCGTCGAGGCGCGCCTTGGCCTCGGCGAGGGAGACGTCGAAGCGGGCGACCTCCTGGGCGTCCATGTCCGGCCCGCCGTGCCGGGAGCCGACGACGACGAGCCTGGTGCGGCGCAGCTCGGCCTCCTCGGCGGCGTGCTGCAGCGCGGCGCGGCCTTCCGGGGTGGGGATGTACCCGACGACGATCGGCACGGTGACTCCTCGTGTAGGGGCGACGTTGCACCGCGATCATCCCAGCGCCGGACGACGGGACGTGGGCAGTTGGTCCCGGATCGTGCGCCACGGGAGGTCACGGTGAGCGCGCGTGGCCACGCCGCCGGGGTGGCCGCCGTCCTCGTCACGTCGGTGCTGTGGGGCACCACCGGCACGGCCGCCACCTTCGCCCCGGCCGCCGGGCCGCTGGCGATCGGCGCGGCGGCGCTGGGGGTGGGCGGGCTGCTCCAGGCGGTGGTCGCGGTGCCGGCGCTGCGCCGGGAGTGGCCGCGGCTGCGGGCGGACGGCCGGACGGTCTGGGTCGGCGCGGCCGCGGTGGCGGTCTACCCACTGGCGTTCTACAGCTCGATGCGTCTGGCCGGGGTCGCCGTCGGCACCGTCGTCTCGCTCGCGTCCGCACCGCTCGCGTCCGGGCTCCTCGAGCGGGTGGTCGAGGGCCGCACGCTGAGCAGGCGGTGGGCGGTGGCGGCGGCCCTCGGCATCGTGGGCAGCGCGCTGCTCTGCCTGAGCGGCCCGGGCGGCGCGGCGGCGTCGACCCCGGCGGTGCTCGGCGGTGTCGGGCTGGGCCTCGTCGCGGGGAGCACCTACGCGACCTACTCCTGGACGGTGCACCGTCTCCTGTGGCGCCGGGTCGGTCGGGCGGCGGCGATGGGGGCCGTGTTCGGGCTGGGCGGTGCGCTGCTGCTACCGGTGCTGCTCCTCACCGGTGCGCCGCTGGTCGCCTCGCCCCAGGCGTTCGGCGTGGCGGCGTACATGGCGCTGGTGCCGATGTTCCTCGGCTACCTGCTGTTCGGCTACGGGCTCACCCACGTCACGCCCAGCACCGCCACGACACTCACGCTGGCCGAGCCCGCGGTGGCGGCGCTGCTCGCCGTCGTCGTGGTCGGGGAACGGCTCCCCGCCGTCGGGTGGATGGGGTTGGCGACGATCGCCGCGGCACTCGTCGTCCTCGCGCCGCGGACCACGCCCCGTCCGACCGGAGCGGTTCGGGGCGCGGCGACGGACGCCCGGTAGGAGACGAAGGGCCCAGCCGGGGGTCCGCCGTCGGGGCCTATGGTCGCGGTATGAGCCTGCACCCGAACCTCGCACCGGTGGCCGGGCTCGTCGGCACCTGGCGGGGCCCCGGTCGCGGCGAGTACCCGACGACCGAGCCCTTCGAGTACACCGAGGAGCTCGTCTTCACCGACGTCGGCAAGCCCTTCCTCCACTACGCCCAGCGCACGTGGTCGCCGGACGGCGCCCCGATGCACGTGGAGACCGGCTACCTCAGGGTGCCGGGCGACGGCACGGCGGAGTTCGTCCTGGCCCTGCCCACGGGGCAGACGGAGCTCGCGGAGGGGCCCCTCACCCCGGAGCCGGACGGCTTCTCGGCCGAGCTGCGGTCACGGGTGCTCAACGCGGCGACGGCCCGGCCGGTGGACCGCACGGTGCGCCGGCTGCGGCTGCGCGGTGACGAGCTGCGCACCGAGCTCGACATGGCGGCGGTGGGGGTGCCGCTCACCCGCCACCTCACGTCGGTGCTCGCCCGGCAGCCGGTGCGGGCGGCGGCGCCCAGCGGGGCGCGACGATGCTGACGACGCGCCGGTCTTGTGCGCGTGCCCGGCCCCACCTCCGGGGCGCCGGCCCGACCGGCGACCGGACGCCACCGGCCACGGTCACACGATGGTCAGCGGGGCGCTCGGACGGCGCGGCCGTGGCCACTCGGGCTCGGGGACGTGCCGTCGCGCGGTGAGCAGCGCGAGACCGGCGAGGGCGGTGAGCACGCCCCCGACCGCGACGTCCCACGGCGAGGTGTCGTGCGAGGCGTAGAAGACCGCGATGCTCGCGACGAAGTAGAGCGGGAACGGCGACGTGAGCGCGAGCAGCACCGGCGCCGCCACGGCCCGCGCTCCCCTCACGACGGAGGACCGCAGCGGCAAGCCGCCCACCGCGGACCCCAGGAGCAGTGCAGCGGGCCACGGGAGGATGTAGGTGTACAGCGCGACGTCGTACCCGAACCCATCGGGCTCCACCACCCGCCCGGCGATGGCCGAGCGGTACGTCGTCACCGCCAGCACCACGAACGACAGCGCGAACGGCGCGCCGAGGAACCAGGCCCACCACGCCCGGACGAGCGCCCGGGCGAACCCGAGCATGGCGACCGCGAGCAGGGCGTAGTTCAGCGCCATGAGGTGGGCGCTGGTGCCGATCGGCACCCACGGCTCGGCCGGGAGGGCGAAGTCGTACATGTGGTCCTGGAGGAGGAGGCAGTCCAGCTCGTCGAACCCGCCGGCACAGGCCGGGGACCAGCGCTGAGCGTCGGCCAGCACCGCGACCACGCCGGAGGCGATGAGAGCGAGCGACACGAGAACGCGCATGGGTCCCCCCTACGACGCGGGCCGATGCGGCCGAGGGTAGGGCCTCCCGTGCCGCGGTGGGCCGGAACGGCGATGTCAGCGCAGGCCGTACTGCGGGAGCTCGAGGTGCCGGCGGCAGCGGGCCTGGTAGGACTCGGTGCCGCCGACGTGCTCGGTGGTCGGCACGGTGGCGTCGCCGACGGCGTCGGGCTGCGTGCGCTGGTGGAAGGCGGCGTCGCGGCCGCACACCGTGCACACGGCGGTGAGCTTGGTGACGTCCTCCGCGAGCGCCATGAGCGAGGCGAGCGGCTCGAAGGGCCGGCCGTCGAACGTGACGCACAGGCCGGCCACCGCCACGGTGGTGCCGCTGCGCACGAGGTCCTCCACGGCCGGGACCAGCTCGGGACCGAAGAACTGGGCCTCGTCGATGGCCAGCAGGTCCAGCGACCGCCCCGCGACGAGCCGGCGCAGGGTGGGAACGTCCGCCACGGCGTGCGCAGGGACGCTGAGCCCGGCGTGCGAGGCGACCTGCCCGGCTCCGTGCCGCACGTCCCAGGCGTGGTTCACCACCTCGACCGCGAGCCCGGCCAACCGGGCGCGCCGCACCCGGCGCAGCAGCTCCTCCGACTTCCCCGCGAACATCGGCCCGCAGACCACCTGCAGGCGTCCCGGCCTCTCACCGTCCACGGTCACACGGTAGGCCCGATGCCCGGGGTCGGTGGAGGTATCGGTGGGTCGGCCGGGTGGAGCGAGCTGGGTCGGGTGCGACTACGCCGATTCCACGGGCATCCAGATCTCACACGTCGCGGTGGTCTCGGTGAGCTCGAGGTACCTCAGGATCGTGGGTCCTGGGCGCAGCCGCCACGGGTTGGAGGGAAACCAGTCCGTCGCCGTCGCCGCCCACGTCTCCTGCAGCGCGTCCGGGAAGGGACCGCTCGAGTGGAAGACGGCCCATGTGCCGGCATCGACCGGGATGGAGTGGAGGTCGTCGGGGACTGCGGAGCCGGCATTGCGCGCGACGCCGTGGAGATAGGTGAGCATCGCGCCCTCCGGTGCGTCCGGTTCGAGCCCTGCCGTGACGGCGAGGATGCCGGACGGCTCGGTGTCGCTCAGTGCCTTGAGCCGCGTGTGCTCCTCCGGCGGGATGGACGCAACGTGCTCCTGGATGTGCGGGTTGACGCCCTGGTGGATCAGCGGCACCTGGGCCGCGTGACCGACGAGGACGAGGTCGGGACGGTCGGTGATGGTGACGTCCATCGGGGTGCTCCCTTCGACGCTCAGGCGGAACCTGAGCATGGGTTGGGTACTGAGTGGCCCACCACGGCGGCTCACCTCTGCCGGGCCGGTCCCGTGGACCGACCGGAACGCCCGCCCGAAAGCCTCGACCGAGCCATAGCCGTAGCGCACCGCGACGTCCAGGAGGGTGGAGCCGCCGCGCACGAGGTCCGCGGCGGCGAGCGTCATCCGGCGACGACGCACGTACTCCGACAGCGGCAGACCCGCCAGGGTGGAGAACATCCGGCGCAGGTGGTACTCGGTGGTGCCGTGCTCGCGCGCGAGCCGTGCCACGTCGACCGGCTCGTCGTGGCGGTTCTCGACGAGCTCGACGAGGGCGTTGAGTGTGCCGATCATGGGCCTCCTTCCGGACCCATCGTGTCCGGGCCCCGCCATCGTCGTCCCGACAATCCTGGCCAGGTTCGGTCAGTGGCTCTCCGGGAAGGGGCCTTGAGCGGTAGTCGCCACCGTCCCAAAGCTGGTCTCCCCCGAGGATCCAGCTGTTCTGCGGCGTGTCGTCCATCGTCCGCGTGAGCGCCGTCCGGCAGTGTTCGCGTCCCGGACCGTCACGTCCACGCGCACCGCGCCGAGCCGGGGATACGCGCTCGACCTCCGGCGGTCGAGCGGCCTTCTCCGTCCGTTTCTGGATGCGAGGGGAAGCAGTCACACAGCGTCAGTACACGACTGCGATTCGAGAAGCACTCCACCAGACACCGTGTCTTGTCCCGCCAAGGGGGGGAGGCCGGGTGCTGCAGATCCCCACGAAGATGTACGTCGACCCACACGCGTCATTGCAGTCCCGGTCTCTACGGCGCTGCAGGTGACCGGCTTCTGGGTGTCCCGGTGATCATCACCGCGCTCGTTGTCGGGTTCGTGACCAACCGCGCGCCCCAGATCGCCGGTCCGGCCCTCGCCCGTGGACCCGCGCTCACTGCCGCGGCGAGGCGGCTACGCTCACCCGAACCTGCCGCACTGCGGGCGGCTACGCCCGCATCTGTGCCGCTGTCAGGACGCCAGTGAGTATGGGCGACCGCCTGTCGGACACGCACGGCACGGCACGGGGGCGTAAGGGGCGTCAAGGCATATCCGGCGCTCCGGCGTTGTTGCCCCGTCATGGTCGACGACGCCGCGGCCCCTGATGTCGAGCCCGATGACACCGGACTGCTCGACGCGTATTCCGCTGCTGTCGTACGCGTCGCGGAGACGGTCCTGCCCAGTGTGGCCAGCCTGCTGGTGCGGACGGCGCGAGGCTCCGGGGCCGGCAGCGCCAGCGTCCTGACCTCAGACGGGTACCTACTCACGAGCGCGCACGTCGTGGAGGGCGCCGAGACGGTTCGGGCCACCTTCACCGACGGCACCGAGGCGACCGCCGACGTCGTCGGACGTGACTCGCTGTCGGACCTCGCGGTGCTGCTGACGCGCGGCGGCGCGCCGAATCCCGTGACCCTCGGCGACGCGTCCCGACTGCGCGTCGGGCAGCTCGTCGTCGCACTCGGCAGCCCGCTGGGGCTGGCGGGCACCGTCACCGCAGGCGTCGTCTCTGCGCTCGGACGATCGCTGCCCACCCGCTCCGGGCGCGTCGTCGACGAGGTCATCCAGACCGACGCCGCCCTCAACCCCGGCAACAGCGGGGGCGTCCTGGCCGACAGCACTGGGCGCATGGTCGGGGTGAGCACTGCGGTCGCCGGCGTCGGCCTCGGCCTGGCGGTGCCGATCAACGACACGACGCGGGCGATCATCGACACGCTGATGACCCACGGACGCGTCCGGCGCGCGTCCCTCGGCATCGTCGGCGCGCAGGCGCCGTTGCCTCCCGCCCTCGCCCGGTCGCTCGGGCGGCGGACCGGTCTACAGGTTGTGGACGTGGTTCCCGGCGGCCCCGCCGCGGAGGCGGGCCTGCGGCGGGGCGACGTCGTGGTGGCGATCGCCGGGGAGCGCATCGCCACCACGACGGCGATCCAGCGCCTCATGGTGGAGGGCGCGATCGGCCGCCCGCTGGAGATCACCGTCTGGCGCAACGGCGCACTCGTCGACGTCATCGCCCTGCCCCGCGAGCTGACCGGCGCCTGATGGGCAGATTCTCTTGCGGACTGCGTGCGAACTGCGTGCGCACCGCACCGCTCTGAACTGCGCAAACGCGCCGATTCACACGTTGAAGCGGAACTCCACGACGTCGCCGTCCTGCATGACGTAGTCCTTGCCCTCCATGCGCACCTTGCCGCGGGCGCGGGCCTCGGCGATGGAGCCGGCCTCGACGAGGTCGTCGAAGCTGACGACCTCGGCCTTGATGAAGCCGCGCTGGAAGTCGGTGTGGATGACGCCCGCGGCCTCCGGGGCGGTCGCGCCCTTGGGGATGGTCCAGGCGCGGGCCTCCTTCGGGCCGGCGGTGAGGTAGGTCTGCAGACCGAGGGTGTCGAAGCCGACGCGGGCCAGCTTGTCCAGCCCGGCCTCCTCCTGCCCGGCCTCGGCGAGCATTTCGGCGGCCTCCTCCGGCTCCAGCTCGACGAGCTCGGACTCGAACTTGGCGTCCAGGAAGATCGCCTCCGCCGGGGCGGCGAGCTCACGCAGCTCGGCCTGCATCGCCTCGTCGGCCAGCCCCTCGTCGTCGGTGTTGAAGACGTAGATGAACGGCTTGGCGGTGAGCAGCTGCAGGGAGGCGAGGTGCTCGGGGTCCAGGCCCGCACGCTCGGCGCCGGCGGACACCGCGGTGCCCTCCTCGAGGAGCGCCATCGCCCCGCGGGCGGTGTCGAGGGCGGCGGGCTCGGTCTTCTTCCCGCGTACCTCCTTCTCCAGGCGCGGGATGGCCTTCTCCAGGGTCTGGATGTCGGCCAGCACCAGCTCGGTGACGATCGTCTCGATGTCGTCGGCCGGTGAGACCTTGCCGTCGACGTGCGCGACGTCCGGGTCGGTGAAGGCGCGCGTCACCAGGCAGATCGCGTCGGCCTCACGGATGTTGTGGAGGAACTGGTTGCCCAGCCCCTCCCCCTCGGAGGCGCCGCGGACGATGCCGGCGATGTCGACGAAGGAGACCGTCGCGGGGAGGATCTTCTGCGAGCCGAAGATCTCGGCGAGCTTCTCCAGCCGCGGGTCCGGCAGCGGGACGACGCCGATGTTCGGCTCGATCGTCGCGAACGGGTAGTTCGCCGCGAGCACGCTGGCCCGCGTCAGGGCGTTGAACAGGGTCGACTTGCCGACGTTCGGCAGTCCCGCGATTCCGATGGTGAGGGCCACGGGTGTCGAGTCTACGTCGGGAACGGGCCGACGCGGCCGTGCCCCTGCTCACCGGCGCCCGAGCGCTCAGCCCACCGCCACGGCGACGTCCGCCTCCCGGCGCGGGTCGGCGGTCCCGGCGAGGCGGCCGGACTCCAGGTCCACCCCCAGGGCGGCGTCGACCGAGTCGGAGGCGCAGCAGGAGCCGGTGCGGACGCCCGTACGGCCAGATGCCCCTGTTCGCCATGCACCAGCCCGCCGCACCGTAGCGGCGCCGCCGGTGCTGTGCCACGGTAATGGCACCCACCGGCCGAAGGAGGACCGATGCCCGACCTCAACGCGCTCGTCAGCTCCCACCTGCAGGCCGCCCGGGCCGACGAGCACGGCCGCAGCGCCGAGCTGCTCGTCCGCGACGGCGTGCTGCGCCAGTCCATCCTCGCGCTGCGCGAGGGCACCGAGCTGGCCGAGCACAACTCGCCGCACGCCGCGAGCATCCAGGTCCTCGTCGGCCGGGTCCGCGTGACCGGTGAGGACGAACCGGTGCTCGCCGCCGGAGAGCTGCACAGCCTGACGCACCAGCGCCACGCCGTCACCGCCCTGGAGGACTCCGTCTTCCTCCTCACCACCGTGACGAGCCAGCCGGGCGAGCCACCCCAGGACGGCTGAGCCGCCCACCCCGGCTGCGATGATGAGCCGCGTGGAACCGGCCATCGTCTTCCGCGGCCCGACGGGCCGCAGCTACGCCGTGGTCAGCTGGGTGGTGGCCGGCGTCGTCCTCGTCGCCTTCACCGTCAACGGCGGCCTTTCGGAGGTGGTGGCCTTCGGGGCGTTCCCGCTGCTCCTCGCCGTCGCCGGCTGGGCCGCGTTCTGGCGGCCGCAGGTGCGGGTCACCCGCGACGGGGTGCGGGTGGTCAACGTGCTGAGCACGACGTGGCTGCCGTGGGCCGCCATCACCGGCACGAGGACACGCTGGGGGCTGGAGCTCACCACCCACCACCGGCCGGTCGGTGCCTGGGCGCTGCCCGCCCGCAGCGCGGTGGGGCGGGTGACCTCCCGCAACCGGGAGTGGCCCTCGCTGCCCCCGCTCGAGCGGCTCGAGCGCGTCGTGCCCGGTGGGGGCGACCCCGAGGTGGCGGCCGCGCTGGTCGAGGCGCACCGAACGGGTGACGCGGCCCTCGCCGCGGGTGCCGCGCCGCGGGCCGAGCACCGGCTCGACCCGCTCCCGGCCGCCCTCCTCCTCGTCTCGGCCGCGCTGGTCGCCCTCACCCTGCTCCGCTGAGCGGGACGCCCGGATCGCCGGCCACCCGGCGCGCGCGGGCGGCGATGTCGGTGGTCGCTGCGACGCTGGGGCCATGGAGACGACGACGGCGGTCCTGCTGGTCCTCTCGGCGCTCGCCGTGGGCGTGGTGCTCGGGCTCGTCCTGGGCCGGGCACGCGCGGCGGGCGTGGCCTCCCGGGCGCGGGAGGAGGCCGCGGCCGCCCGGGCGCGGGCCGAGGCGTTGGCCGCGGAGTGCGCCGACCTCAAGGAGCGGGCCGAGCGCGACCACGACGTCCTGCGCGCCCTCGCCCCGGTGCGCACCACGCTGGCTCAGGTCGGGGAGCACGTCGCCCAGCTGGAGCGGGAGCGCACCGAGCAGTTCACCGTGCTGGCCGAGCGGCTCCACGCCGCCCAGCGCACCGACGCCGAGCTGCGGGCCACGACGGCGAGCCTCGCCGGGGCGCTCCGCTCGGGCAGCGCGCGCGGGCACTGGGGCGAGGTCCAGCTGCGCCGGGTGCTCGAGGCCTCCGGGATGCTGCGCCACGTCGACTTCCTCGAGCAGCCCACGCTCGCCTCGCTGCCCGGTTCCCGGGCCGGTGCCGGGCAGGGCCGCCCGGACGTCGTCGTGCGCCTCCCGGAGGACCGGTTCATCGTCATCGACGCCAAGGTGCCGTTCGACGCCTACCTCGAGGCGAACGCCATCACCGCGCTGGACGACCCCGCCGAGGCCGACCGCCGCGAGCGCCTGCTCGCCGCCCACGCCAAGGCGCTGCGCGGGCACGTCGACGCCCTGGCCGCCCGGCGCTACCACGAGCAGCTGAGCGGCACCCCCGAGCTCGTCGTCATGTTCGTGCCTTCCGAGGGGCTCCTCGCCGCGGCCCTGGAGGCCGACCCCACCCTGCTCGAGCACGCCCTGCAGCAGGGGGTGGCCCCCACCGCCCCGGCGTCGCTGCTCGCGCTGCTGCGCACGACAGCGACGATCTGGGCCTCGGCGTCGGTCACCGAGGACGCCCGTCGGCTGCTCGACCTGGGCCGCACCCTGTACGAGCGGCTCGGCACGGTGGCCGGGCACATCGGCCAGCTCGGCCGCACGCTGGAGAGCGCAGTGCAGCACTACAACCGGCTCGTCGGCTCGGTGGAGTCCCGCCTGCTGGTCACGGCACGCGGCTTCGACGGGCTCGACCACGGCGCGCTGGAGGTGCGCGAGGTCGACGGTGAACGGGGCCAGGTCCGCCGGTTCACCGCACCGGAGCTCACCACGGACCGGATCGCCTGAGGCCTGGCGGTCCCCAGGGAGGAGCACGCGACGGGGGCCAGGGAGAAGAAACGCGACTGGGCCCAGGGAAAGGACTCCGGCGGGCCCTAGGGAGAAGAACACGGCAGGCCTTGGGGAGGAAC
>NZ_CALGNQ010000201.1 GCF_937958535.1 uncultured Georgenia sp.
CGACTCCATCGGCCTGGGTGAGGACGGCCCGACCCACCAGCCGGTCGAGCACCTCGCCGCGCTGCGCGCGATCCCCGGCCTCGACGTCGTGCGGCCCGCCGACGCCGCCGAGGTCGCCGTCGCCTGGCGCACCATCCTGGAGCGCACCGACCGCCCGGCCGGACTCATCCTCACCCGGCAGAACGTCCCCAACCCCGCGCGGGGTGAGGGGGCGGCCGAGGGTGACGTCCTGGCCAGCGCCGAGGGCGTCGCGCGCGGCGGCTACGTGCTCGCCGAGGCCGCCGGCGGCAGCCCGGACGTCATCCTCATCGCCACCGGCTCCGAGGTGCACATCGCGCTCGAGGCGCGCGAGACGCTGCAGGCGCAGGGCGTGGCCACCCGGGTGGTGTCGATGCCGTGCCGCGAGTGGTTCGCCGAGCAGGACGACACCTACCAGGAGTCGGTGCTGCCCTCCTCCGTCAAGGCGCGCGTCTCCGTCGAGGCCGCCGTCGCCCAGGGCTGGCACGAGATCGTCGGCGACGCCGGCCGTTCCGTGAGCCTGGAGCACTACGGCGCCTCCGCCGCCTACCAGCGCCTCTACGAGGAGTTCGGCATCACCGCGGAGGCCACCGTCGCCAAGGCGCGTGAGTCCCTCGCCGCCGCCGGCCACGCCGCCCCCGGGGCGGAGCAGGAGCCGGCCAAGGGCGGGACGGGAGACCTGCCCAAGTAGCACACTGGGGCCCGGCGGCGCTGCCGCCGGGCCCCACCTGTCTCTGGAGGAGCACATGACGAACCACCTGTCCGAGCTCAGCCGCCTCGGTGTCTCGGTCTGGCTCGACGACCTGTCCCGCGAGCGGCTCGAGGGCGGGGGCGCCCAGTCCCTCGCCTCCCTCATCGCCCAGGACCACGTCGTCGGGGTGACGACGAACCCGTCGATCTTCGCCGCGGCGCTGTCCGAGGGGACCCGGTACGACGCCGACCTCGCCGCGCTGGCGGCCGACGGGGCCGACGTGGCGACGGCGATCACCTCGCTCACCACGGCGGACGTGCGCGCCGCCTGCGACCGCTTCACGGAGATCCACGCCCGCACCGACGGGGTGGACGGCCGCGTGTCCATCGAGGTCGACCCGTACCTGGCGCACGACACCGACGGCACCCTGGCCCAGGCCCGTGAGCTGTGGCAGCTCGTCGACCGGCCCAACCTCCTGGTGAAGATCCCGGCCACGCCCGAGGGGCTGCCGGCGATCACCGCGGCGATCGCGGAGGGCATCAGCGTCAACGTCACGCTCATCTTCTCCCTCGACCGCTACCGCGCCGTGGCCGCGGCCTACCTCGACGGCCTCGAGCGTGCCCACGCCGCCGGGCTGGACCTGTCCACGATCCACTCGGTCGCCTCGTTCTTCGTCTCCCGGATCGACACCGCGGTGGACGCCGAGCTCGACGCGCTGGGCACCGAGGAGGCGCGCGCGCTGCGCGGCCAGGTGGCCGTCGCCAACGCCCGGCTCGCCTACGAGGCCTACGAGGAGATCGTCGGCACCGAGCGGTGGGCGGCGCTGGCGGCGGCCGGGGCCCGCCCGCAACGGCTGCTCTGGGCCTCCACCGGGGTGAAGGACCGCGCCTACCGGGACACCAAGTACGTCGAGGAGCTCGTCGTGCCCGGGGTCGTCAACACCATGCCGGAGGCCACCCTCCGCGCCGTCGCCGACCACGCCGAGCTGCGCGGCGACACGGTGCGTGACGGGTACGACGCCGCCCGGGAGGTGCTCGCCGCGCTCGAGCGGCTCGGGATCTCCTACCCCGACATCATGGACCGGCTCGAGGCCGAGGGCGTGCAGAAGTTCCAGCAGAGCTGGGACGAGCTCACCGAGCGCGTCTCCGCCGGGCTGAAGGTACCGGGGCGGCTGTGAGCCCGGTGAGCGCGGTCGTCACCTGGGCCGGGGACGAGGGCACCGCCGTCGTCGAGGTCAGCGCCACGGGCGCCGCCGCGGCGGCGGTCCACGCCGCCGTGCCCGCGCTGCTCGGCGACCGGGTCGCGTCCCGGCTCAGCGCCCAGGACCCCACCCTGTGGGGCGACCACCGCGCTCCGCACGTGTCGGACCGGCTCGGCTGGACCGACCTGCACCGCACCTCCCGGGAGCTCGTCGCGCAGGTGGTCGCCCTGCGCGACGAGCTCCGCGCCGACGGCCTGGACCGTGTCGTGCTCGCCGGCATGGGCGGCTCGTCGCTGGCCGCCGAGGTCATCGCCGGCACCTTCGGGGCCACGCTCACGGTCCTCGACTCCACCGCCCCCACCCAGGTGGCCCGGGCGCTGGAGGGCGACCTGCGCCGCACCGTCCTGGTCGTCGCCTCCCGGTCCGGGACGACGGTGGAGACGGACTCCCACCACCGGGCGTTCGTCACCGCCTTCCGCGCCGCCGACCTCGACCCCGCGCGGCACATCGTCGTCGTCACCAAACCCGGCTCCCCGCTGGAGGAGCACGCCCGGGCCCAGGGCTACCGGGCCGTCTTCACCGCCGACCCGCGGATGGGGGGCCGCTTCTCCGCCCTGTCCGCCTACGGGCTGGTCCCCAGTGGCCTGGCCGGCGTCGACGTCGGGCGGCTGCTGGACGAGGCCGCCGACGTCGCCACCTTCTTCGCCGAGGACGCCGAGGCCAACCCGGCGCTCGTCCTGGGTGCCGCACTCGCCGGCACCCGGCCGCTGCGTGAGGCCGTCCTGCTCGTCGACGCCGGCAGCGGCCTGTACCGCTTCGCCGACTGGGCGGAGCAGCTCGTCGCCGAGTCGCTGGGCAAGGAGGGCCGCGGGCTCGTCCCGGTGGTCGTCGGCGAGCGCGCACCCGAGCTGGCCGCGCCCCGGCCCGACACGCTGCCGGTGCTCCTGTGCCCGCTCACCGACGAGGACGTCACCGCCGAGGTCGACGAGGTGGCCGACACCTCCGACCCCACCTCGCGGGTCGCGGTGAGCGGAGAGTTCACCACCCAGGAGGCCACGCAGGCCACCGAGGTCACCGTCGCCGGCTCGCTCGGCGGGATGTTCCTCCTGTGGCAGCACGCCGTGGCCGTCGCCGGGCGGATCCTCGGGGTCAACCCCTTCGACCAGCCCGACGTCGAGGCGACCAAGGCGGCCACCCGGGAGTTCCTCGGGGGCATGCCGTCGCTGGAGCCGCCCGCCTTCACCGACTCCGGTGTCGAGGTCCGCGCCCCGCGGGCGCTGCTCGCCGGCGTCGACACCGTGCCCGACGCCGTCGACGCCCTGCTCCGGCACCTCGACCCGGAGCACGGCTACCTCGCCGTGCTCGCCTACCTCGACCGCGAGGGCCGGGCCGCCGAGCTGCTCCGCGGTGTGCGCGACGGGCTCGCCCGCCGCACGGGCCGCCCGGTCACCTTCGGCTGGGGGCCGCGCTACCTCCACTCCACCGGCCAACTCCACAAGGGCGGCCCGCCGCACGGGGTGTTCCTCATGCTCACCGGCGGACCGACCGCGCACGTGTCCATCCCGGGCCGGGACTTCGACTTCGCCGAGCTCGTCGCCGCCCAGGCGGACGCCGATGCACGGGTGCTCACGCGGCTCGGGAGACCGGTGCTGCGTCTCCACGTGGACACCCCCGACGCCCTCGCGTGGTTGACCGGTAGCCTGGCGCGCCGAAGCACCTGACACGGCCGTGAGGAGACCATGAGTACCGCACCCCCACCGCCGGCCAACCCGCTGCGTGAACCGAGGGACCGCCGGCTGCCGCGCATCGCCGGCCCGGCGGGCCTGGTGATCTTCGGCGTCACCGGAGACCTCGCCCGACGCAAGCTGCTGCCGGCGATCTACGACCTCGCCAACCGCGGGCTGCTGCCGCCGTCCTTCGCACTCACCGGCTTCGCGCGACGGGACTGGTCCACCGCCGACTTCGCCAAGATCGTCCACGACGCCGTCCGGGAGCACGCCCGCACCGAGTTCTCCGAGCGGACCTGGGAGCAGCTCGCCTCCGGGTTCCGCTTCGTCCAGGGCGAGTTCGACGACGACGCGGCCTTCGACGAGCTCGCCCGCACCGTCGCCGCGCTGGACACCGAGCGGGGCACCGGCGGCAACCACGCCTTCTACCTGTCGGTGCCGCCCCGGTCCTTCCCGCTCGTCCTCGACCAGCTCAAGCGCTCCGGCCTGTCCGAGCCCGCCCCGGACACGTGGCGGCGGGTGGTCATCGAGAAGCCCTTCGGGCACAACCTCGAGTCGGCCCGGGAGCTGGACGCCGTCGTCTCCCAGGTCTTCCCGGAGGACTCGGTCTTCCGCATCGACCACTACCTGGGCAAGGAGACGGTCCAGAACATCCTGGCGATGCGCTTCGCCAACCAGCTCTTCGAGCCGGTGTGGAACAACCACTACGTCGACCACGTCCAGATCACCATGGCCGAGGACATCGGCATCGGGAGCCGGGCCGGGTACTACGACGGGATCGGCGCGGCACGGGACGTCATCCAGAACCACCTCCTCCAGCTCCTTGCGCTGACCGCGATGGAGGAGCCCTTCTCCTTCGACGCCGCCTCCCTGCGACGGGAGAAGGAGAAGGTGCTCTCGGCGGTGCGGCTCGGGGACGACCTCGCCACGACGACGGCACGCGGCCAGTACGCGGCCGGGTGGCAGGGCGGTGAGCACGTGCGCGGCTACCTCGAGGAGGACGGCATCGCGCCCGGCTCCACCACCGAGACCTACGCCGCCCTGCGGCTCGAGGTCGAGTCCCGCCGCTGGGCGGGCGTGCCGTTCTACCTGCGCACCGGCAAACGGCTCGGCCGCCGGGTCACCGAGATCGCCGTGCTGTTCAAGCGGGCCCCGCACCTGCCCTTCGACCTCGGGGACTCCGGGGAGCTGGGCCAGAACGCCATCGTCTTCCGGGTCCAGCCGGACGAAGGGGTGACCATCCGCTTCGGCGCGAAGGTCCCCGGGACGGCGATGGAGGTCCGCGACGTCACGATGGACTTCGGCTACGGCAACGCCTTCACCGAGAACTCGCCGGAGGCCTACGAGCGGCTCATCCTCGACGTCCTCCTCGGCGACCCGCCGCTGTTCCC
>NZ_CALGNQ010000202.1 GCF_937958535.1 uncultured Georgenia sp.
CGGCGTGGCGGCGGGCCAGGCGGAACGTCTCGCCGTCGGTCTGGGCGCGCAGCACCGGGCGCAGGAGCAGCGCGCGCAGCGCCCGGCTGCGGCCCTCGGCCTCCCGGGCCTCCAGGGCCCCGGCGATGCTCGGGGCGAGGTCGAGCGACGTCATGCGTACACCTCCGCGGGCCGCTCGGCCGGGGCGCTCAGCCCGGGCAGGTCCACGGCCGAGGCGATGTCGACGAGGTGGTCGGGGCCGGTGAGATCGCCGTCGGGGGTGCGCAGCGTCATCGTCCCGGCGCCAGGGATGCGGCTGAGCGTGACCGTCAGCTCGCCGTCGGAGGTGTGCACCTGGGCGGTGTCCGCCTGCGGCCCCATGGCGGCCAGGGCATCGCCGAGGAGGCCGAGGAAGAGCCGGAAGGCCTCCGGGTCGAGCTCGCCGAAGGCGGACAGCGGCCGCGGGCCGTCGGTGAGGATCCGGCGCCGGGCGGCAGCGGTCTGCTCCGCCTCCGCCCGGGCACGCTCGGCGAGCATGCGCTTGGCCACGGACCGGTCCTGGACCCGGACGGCCCGGCCGCGCCGCTCGTAGGAGCCGCTGCGCCGCAGCTGCGGGCTGATCTCCAGCGGCGGCGCATCCGGCCACGGCGTGGTGGTGCCGAGCTCGGCGGCGGCCCATGCGTCCTGGGTGGCCGCCGTGACGCTGAGGTGGCGCACCGGGGTGAGCCCGAAGGCCGAGCGCCACAGCCGGTGCCGCTCGCCGTCGCTGGGCAGGGCGGCGAACCACCTGGCCAGGGTGAGGAAGTCCTGGGTGCGGTCGGTGCGGCCGCCGGCGCGTTCGTGCAGGGCGCGGACGACGGCGAGCAGCTGCGGGATGGCGGCACGGGCGCGCGCCCGCAGCAGCTTGGCCTCGCTCTCCCGGCCGGGTGTGCTGACGAACCACTCGGTGAGCCCCGACCACTGCTGCAGCCAGGTCTCGCGCGCCCGGGCTCGTGCCGTGTCGGCCTCGCCCGGCGCCGCGTCGGCCGCCTCACGCTCAGCGGCGGTGTCGGCGAGGAAGCGCACGCCGTCGGGCGGGATGGCGGCGAGGAGCTCGGCGATCGCAGCACCGCGGGTGAGGAGGTCGTGGATGAAGCGCTCGAGATACGCGATGAGCTCTTCCTTGTACGCGAGGAAGGCCTCGACGTCGGCGTCGTGGAGGTCGATGGTGCGCTGCAACGAGCCCATGAACGCAACGGCGTTCTCGGCGAGCTCGACGAACCGCTCGCGCAGTGACCGCAGCGCCTGATGGGTGACGGCGGGGTCGACCTCGCCACCCGCCCGATGTGCCTCGACGGTGTCGCGCAGCGAGGTGAGGAGCACGACGATGTCCTCCAGCGCGACCGACTGGAGGGCGCCGCGGGTACCCAGCGCGGCGTCGTACTGCGCCAGGGCACGCTCGGCGGCCTCGCCCTCGCGCGAGAGCTGATAGAGCATCCGCCGGCGGTAGAAGTCCTCCAGCGCGGTGACCCGGCTCGAGTCGGGGAAGGCGAGCAGGTTGCCCCAGCCGGGCTGGGCCAACCGTTCCAGGGCCTCGGTGACCATGTTCTCCTCCACCGGCGCCCCACCGTCGGCCGCCAGGGCTGCGGACACCTCCTCGGGACGCACGTGGACCGTGAACCGCTCCTTCTGTGCCATCAGCGCCCGCATGACCCGCCGGTAGAGCGGGGCGTTGGGGGTGCTGAGGTAGGCGAAGGGGCCGTAGCCACTCGCGGGGCTCTCAGGGTTGTGAGCGGGTGTCTCGGGAGCGAGGTCCGTCATGGCTCCACATGGTCGCACGGGCTACCGACATCGAGTGTGCAGGCATCCGCGGCGTCCGTCGGGCACGGGCCGGCATCGTACGCTGCTGGGCGGACCAGGACGGGAGGGCGGGGCTGTGGACCTGCGGTGGCTCACCGCCGAGGAGCACGAGCTCGAGGCGGCGATCGCAGAGCTCGACGAAGAGTCGCGCCCTGAGGTCGAGGGACGCAGCCTCGTGCCCGCAGGCATCGCGTCCATCCTGCTCCTGGTGTACTTCGGGCTGATCTGGCTCGGCTTCAGCAGCAGCATCGACGCCGCGGCGCGCCCCCGCGTGCCGCCCAGCGCCGTCGGTGGCCTCGTCATCAACCTGGCGGTCTTCGTGGCGCTCTGGTACGCGACGACCAAGCTGGCCAAGTGGCTGGACAGACCGCGCCGGGAGTCCGAGGTGCGAGCATGGCGCGAGCACCTGACGGGCATGGTCAACGACGTCGACATCGAGCCGGTCAACCGCGCCACCTTCGTCTCGCTCATCACCGGGGAGCGACGGACCGCCAGCTGTCGTCCGCGCTTCTCCGCTCCCGGGGTGGAGTTCGGGAACCTCACCAGCCGCACCCACAGCGCCCTGGAGTGGCACTACCTCGCGACCCAGCTCCCGGCGCCGCTGCCCCACCTCATCCTGCGGTCAACCGCAGCCGGCCCCCTGCCCAGGGAACTCGCCGGCGCCGAGATCGGCGAGATCGTGCCCACGGGCTACCCGTTCAACCGCAGCTTCGTGCTGCATGCCCCTGCGGGCTACGCGCAGGATGCGCTGTACGTGCTCACACCGCGCGTGATGGCGTTGCTGCTGGACCACGCCGGCGCGTTCCACATCGAGATCATCGGTGACACGCTGGTCTTCTTCGCCCCCGGCCACGCCGACTTCGGCACGACCGAGCCGTGGCAGGCCATCGACGCCCTGTGGACCAAGGCCGTACCTGCGATCGTCGGGCGCGCCGCCCGCTACCGCGACGAGCGCGTCCCCGACCAGTCCTTCAGGCGCCGCCTGCTCACGTACCGGGAGTCTCAACGCAGGCCCGGCCACACCTGGGAGCGGTCGCGACGCCGGATTGCGCCGGCCGGCAAGCGTTTGGCGCAGCAGCGACGTGGGCCGCGCTGGTCCATGGCCCGCAAGCACGGGCTCGAGTTCGTCGTGTACTGGTTGGTGATGGGCGCCGCGGGACTGGTATGCCTCGGTCTGGTCCTGACGGTCGTCAAACTCTACGAGGCGTTCTTCGGTGGCTGACCTAACCGGGCGACGAACCGTTCCGTTGCTGCCCTCACCGACCAGCCCTACCTGGCGACGCCGACCGGCTGGCTCGTCGCGGTCGTCCTCGCGCTGGTAGTGGCCGCGCTCGCGTACGTGTTCTTCGCCGTCGCCGTCGTGCTCGCCTTCGCCTCGATGGGCTTCGTGCTGGGCCAGGCGGTGGCCTCGACGCTCGGCGTCAGCGAGCCGTGGGCGCTCATCGGGTTGGGGCTCGCCGGTGGCGTGCTGCTCGGCGTGCTCGCCGTCGTCACCAACCTGCCGGAGCTGGTGCTCATCGTGGTCAGCGCATTCGCCGGCGCGAACGTCGCCGTCGCCGGCCTGATGCTCCTCGTGGACGCCGCCGACCTGGCCGAGGTCACCGCCGTCCGGGTACCGCTCGTCGACCAGCCGGCGTGGGCGGTGGGCCGGCTCGTGCTCGCCGTCGTCGGCGTCGTCGTCCAGCTGCGTCATGCCCGATGGCGGCGCCTGGGCTCGGTACGCCGGTCCTGGGCCGCGTAGTCGGGACCAGCCCGAGGAGCGAGCCGGACATCGATGAGGTATGTCCGCGCCGTCGCCGTCCCTCGTCGTGCCCGGACCGCGGTGAAGGGCCCGGAATGTGCTGATGCGTCGATACACTGATGCCATGCGCACCACCCTGAATATCGACGACGACGTGCTTGAGGACGCCAAGCAGATCGCCGCTGCCGAGGGGCGGTCCGTGGGCGCCGTCATCTCCGACCTCGCCCGTCGTGCGCTCGCACCGACCCAGATCGCCGATGGAGACGGCTTCCCGGTGTTCGATGTCCCTGACGATGCGCCTCCGATCACCGCTGAGGACGTCGCACGCGCCCTGGACGACGAGTGAGTGCGGCGGCCCGGGGAAGCGCCCTGCTCGACGTCAATGTGCTCATCGCGCTGGCGTGGCCGAACCATGTCGGACACCGGGCAGCACAGAGCTGGTTCAGCGCTCACGCCGCGACCGGCGGCTGGGCGACGACCCCGATCACCGAAGCAGGGTTCGTCCGCGTCTCAGCCAACCGCCGCGCGATGACGACCGCGACGACACCGAGCGTGGCCATCGAGCTGCTCCGCAGGATGACCGCGCTTCGTGGGCACACGTTCTGGCCAGATTCGGTCCGTCACGTCGTCGGTGGCACAGTCGACGCTGCGGTGCTGTCCGGGCACCGGCAGGTCACCGATGCTCATCTGCTGGCTCTGTGTGACGAGCACGATGGGCGGCTCGTCACGTTCGATGCCGCACTCGGCGAGCTGGCGAGCGCAGTCGGCATCACGGCCGAGACGCTCCACGCCTGATGTCGCGCTGCTGTTCGCCGGCCCTCAGCTGCCGAGCACGCGGTCGATGAAGGAGGTGACGTCGGCCCGGACCTCCTCCTTGTTCGTCTCGTTGAAGATCTCGTGCCGGGCGCCCGGGTAGGTCTTCGCCTCGGTGCGCGGCCCGCGGATCGCCTCCATGCCGGCCTGGCTGGGACCGATGGGGACGAGCTGGTCCTCCTCGCCGTGGAGGTACAGCAGCGGCAGGTCTCCGATGGAGCCGCCGGCGGCGATGCGGTCCATGCAGTCCTGCAGCGCCTGGAGGGTGGGCTTCTTGAAGTTGCCATGCCACACGAGCGGGTCGGCGGCGTAGGTCTCCCCCACCGCCGGGTCGCGGGAGAGCGTGGACGGGTCGATCGGGGTCGGCGGGATCTCCTCCAGCGGCAGCAGGGTGTCGACGGTGGCCCAGCTGCCGATCACCGGCCCGGAGAGCACCGCCGCGGTGAGCTCCTCGCCGTGGAGCTGCAGGTACCGGGCGGCGATCATCCCGCCCATCGAGTGCCCGATTAGCGCCACCGCCAGTTCCGGGTTCTCCTCCTTGGCGGTGCGGACGAGCAGGTGGAAGTCCTCCACGACGTCGTCGTAGTCGGTGATGAGCACCCGCTCGCCCGCGCTGCGGCCGTGGCCGACGTGGTCGACCCCGTAGACGCTCGCCCCGTGCGCGTTGAGGGTGCGGGCGACCCAGTCGTACCGGCCGATGTGCTCGCCGTAGCCGTGACAGAGCACGACGACGTAGCGGGGCTGGTCGACGAGCCAGGCCTGGGCCGCGAGCTCACCGGCGTGACCGGGGTAGGTCCACTGCTTCATTGCATCCTCCTGCTCGATCTCTCAGTCCGTCTTCTCCAGGAGGAAGACCGGGATCTCCCGGCCGGTGCGCGCCTGGTAGTCCGCATAGGGCGGGAACGCCTCCACCGCCCGCGCCCACCACTCCTCCTTCTCCGCACCGGTCAGCTCACGGGCGACCATGTCCCACTTCTGCGGGCCGTCCTGGAGCTCGACCTGCGGGTGGGCCTTGAGGTTGTAGTACCAGACCGGGTGCTTCGGCGCGCCGCCCATCGACGCCACCGCGAGGTAGCTGCCGTTGTGCTCCACCCGCATGAGCGGTGTCTTGCGCAGCTTGCCGGTCTTCGCGCCGCGGCTGGTCACGATGACCACGGGCCGGCCGTGCAGCGTGGTGCCCTGGACACCGCCGGAGCGCTCGTAGAGCTCCACCTGATCGCGGGAACGCTTGCTGATGCTGGGGACGTACTCACCGTGAAGGGGCATGGGGACTGTCTACCTGAGCAGGGCTGTCGTCGCAGCGCTCATCGCCGCTCGGGAATGCACCAGGCCCTCCCTCATCGCCGCGTCCGCCGGCGCTGGTCCGGGCGGTGCAGCGAACGGCGAACCAGGCACCGGCGACCGCACGGCAGCCTGTGGACGGCCTCCCCGGTCCCGTCTTCGCGTCGGCACACTGGCGCGATGCCCTGCCGTGACACACCCGAGACGAGGAGGACCATGGGCCGCATGACGGTGCTGCCGCGCGCGGACGGGGAATGGACGGTCGAGGACCTCGTCCACCTGCCCGACGACGGCCTGCAGTACGAGCTGCTCGACGGGATGCTCCTCGTGACGCCGGCACCCGCGCTGCTGCACCAGCGCGTCGTGGCGAGGCTCCACTTGCTGCTCGCGAGCGCGTGCCCGGCCGGACTCGAGGTGTTCTTCGCTCCCGTCGACTGGCGTCCGGACCGCCGCACGTCGCTCCAGCCAGACCTCCTCGTCGTCCGCGGTGAAGACGTGGAGGCGCAGAGTCTCGCCGCGCCCCTGGTGCTCGCTGTCGAGGTGCTCTCGCCGTCGACCGGTCGTAAGGACGAGCTGCTCAAGCGGGCCAAGTACGAGGAGGCGGGCGTGCCGTCGTACTGGATCGTCGACCCGGCGGAGCCCTCGCTGCATGCCCTCGACCTTGTCGAGGGCAGGTACG
>NZ_CALGNQ010000203.1 GCF_937958535.1 uncultured Georgenia sp.
CTGACCCTGGTGCGCCCCGAGCTCGACATCTGGGAGCCGGGCGAGCACAACGGCACCTTCCGCGGCTTCAACCCGGCCTTCGTCACCGCCACCGAGGCGATCCGCCGTTACTGGTCGGACGACGAGCTGGAGCGCAGCACCATCACCCGCGGCCTGGCCATCGAGTCCCGCTTCAACGCGCTCGTCGCCCGCTACCAGGAGCACGGCCTCGTGGCCAAGGGTCGCGGCCTGGCCCGGGGCCTGCAGTTCGCCTCCGGGGAGGTCGCCGGGCGGGTGGCCCGGGAGGCCTTCGACAACGGGCTGCTCGTCGAGACCTCCGGGCCGCAGGACGAGGTGGTCAAGCTGCTGCCGCCACTGACCATCACCCCCACCGAGCTCGAGACGGGTATGCGCATCCTCGAGCGGGCCGTCGTCACCGTGCTCGAGAGCTGAGCGACACGCGGTGGGGCGGGGGCGTTGCGCTCCCGCCCCGCCGCTGCGCCCGGCACCATGTCCTGACCAGCCCGCACCACCCTTGAGGAGACCCGAACATGATCGTCCGCAGCTTCCACGACCTCGACGACACCGAGTTCGACGTCCAGACCCCCAACTGGCGGTCCAAGCGCATCATCCTGGCCCGTGACAAGGTCGGCTTCTCGCTGCACGAGACCACCCTGTACGCCGGCACCGAGAACGAGTTCTGGTACGCCAACCACATCGAGGCCGTCGTCATCGTCGAAGGCGAGGGCACGGTCACCGACCTCGCCACGGGTGAGACCCACGAGCTGCGCCCCGGCTCGATGTACCTGCTCGACGACCACGACAAGCACGTCGTGCGCCCGCGCACCGAGATGCGCACGATCTGCGTCTTCAACCCGCCGGTCACCGGCCGGGAGGTCCACGACGAGAACGGGGTCTACCCCCTCATCGTCGAGGAGTCCTGACCCGCGAACGCCGGACCCCGGCCCCCGGGGGCCGGCTCCGGCGGCCGTGTCGGCCGCCGGCTCAGCGCAGGTCGGCGAGCCAGCGCAGGAGCAGCCGGGCACCGAAGCCGGTGGGCCCCTCCGGGACCTCGTCGCGCGCCTTGGTCGCGCGGCCGGCGCCGGCGATGTCGAGATGCGCCCAGGGGACGTCTCCCGCGAAGTGCTGGAGGAAGAGGGCCGCCGTGATCGAGCCGCCCATGATGTGCGGGTCGCGCGACTGGTGGGAGATGTCCGCGACGTCGGAGTCCAGGCTGGGCCGGTAGGACTCGACGAGCGGCAGGCGCCACACCCGCTCCCCGCTCACCTCCCCGGCGGCCTCGAGGGCCGCGGCGAGGGCGTCGTCGGTGGCGTAGAGGCCGGCGTGCGTGCGTCCCAGCCCGAGCGTCACCGCCCCGGTGAGGGTGGCGACGTCGACGAGGACGTCCGGCCGCGCGGTCTGCCGCACCCAGGCCATGGCGTCGGCGAGGACCATGCGGCCCTCGGCGTCGGTGTTCGACACCTCGATGGTGGTGCCGTCGTAGGCGCGCACGACGTCGCCCGGGCGGTAGGAGCTCGCCCCCACCGCGTTCTCGGCGAGGGCGAGCACCCCGACGATGCGGTGCGGCAGGCGCATCTCGGCCGCCGCCAGCACGGTGGCGAGCACCGCCGCGGCCCCGGCCATGTCGGTCTTCATCCCGACCATGGCGTCGCGCGGCTTGATCGAGATGCCGCCGGTGTCGAAGGTGATGCCCTTGCCGACGAGCGCGACGGTCCGTGCGCCGCGGGCCTGGCGCGGCGTGTAGGTGAGGGTGACCAGCCGCGGCGGGGTGGCCGAGCCGGAGCCGACGGCGAGGACGGCACCCATCCCCTGCTCACGCAACCAGGCCTCGTCACGGACCTCGGCGGTGACGCCGGGGACCGTGGCGGCGAGCTCGACCGCCCGCTCGGCCAGCCACTGCGGGTTCTTGACGTTCGAGGGGGTGGCGGCCAGGAAGCGGGCGCGTACGGTGGCGGTGGCGGCGGCCCGGGCGGCCGCGACCACCTCGCCGTCCGCGTCGTTGCCCAGCAGGACGAGCCGCTCCGCGGGCGCCTTGCCGGGGCGCGGGGACTGCGCGCGGCGCGGGCCGCGGTAGGCGGTGAGCCAGAAGCCCTCGAGGAGCGCAGCCAGCCCGGTGCGACCGGCGAGCGTCCCGACCGGCGTGACGACGGTGCCGAGCCCGGTGGTCGTGCGGCACAGCGCCGAGCCGACCTTGCGCATGGCGTCCGGCCCGGCGTCCCCGACGCCGACGAGGACGAGCCTGCGGGGCAGGCCGCCCCAGCCGAAGTCGCGGCCGGGCAGCGGGCGGGGCAGGTCGAGCACCGCGGTCTCGCCCGCCTTGCCGCTCAGCCCGTGCCGGGCGGCGAGGTCGACGAGGTCGATGCCGTAGCGTGCGGCGGCGTCCGCGGTGCCGGGTCGAGGGTCGACCCCCTCCTCACCGGAGGTGGGCGGCGCGACCGCGACGACGAGGGCGTCGGCCCGGGGGACCCAGCGGTCGTCGCTGCCGACCGAGCCGGCCTCACCGAGCACCTCGGGCAGCTCGGTGAGGCCGAGCTCGTCCAGGGTCGTCATCCGGTGGTCAGGAGGCGACGGCGCTGAGGGCCTCGCTGAGCTCGCCTGCCTCGGCGGGCGTCAGCTCGACAACGAGGCGGCCGCCGCCCTCGAGGGGAACGCGCATGACGATGCCGCGTCCCTCCTTCGTGACCTCCATCGGCCCGTCCCCGGTCCTCGGCTTCATCGCGGCCATCTGGCACCCCTATCCTTCTCGGTTGTCGTGCCGCAGTCCTGCGGCACACCGCTCCTAGTCTAGTCCACCGGCCGCCGGCGGGGTCGGGTCATCCCCGTAACAGTGCAGGTCACGCGCCCGATCCGGCAGCCTCCTCGGCCGCGTGGCGGCGGGCACGGGCCTCCTCGTCCATCACTGCGAGCCGGTCGCGGATGCGGTCCACCGCCTCCTCCGCGGTGTCGACGAGCTGGATGAGGTCGAGGTCGGCCGCGGCGATGACCCCGGCCGGGACCATCGTGTCCCGCACCCAGTCGAGCAGCCCGCCCCAGTACCCGCTGCCGACGAGGACGATGGGGAAGGAGCGCACCTTCCCCGTCTGGACGAGGGTGAGGGCCTCCCACAGCTCGTCCATCGTGCCGAACCCACCGGGAAGGACGATGAAGCCGAGGGCGTACTTGACGAACATCGTCTTGCGGGCGAAGAAGTAGCGGAAGTTGACCCCGAGGTCGACCCACCGGTTCATGCCCTGCTCGAAGGGCAGCTCGATGCCCAGGCCGACGGACACCCCGCCCGCCTCGCAGGCCCCCTTGTTCGCCGCCTCCATGACACCCGGCCCGCCCCCGGTGATGACGGCGTAGCCCGCCTCGACCAGGAGACGTCCGACCTCCTCCCCCATCCGGTACTCCGGGGAGTCGGTCGTGCTCCGGGCGGACCCGAAGACGCTGATGGCCGGGCCGAGCTCGGCGAGCGCGCCGAACCCCTCGACGAACTCGCTCTGGATCCGCATGACCCGCCACGGGTCGGAGTGCACCCAGTCGGAGTCCTGGTCCTTGCGCAGCAGGCGCTCGTCGGAGGTCTCGTCGGGGATCTGGGCACCGCGGAGCAGGATCGGGCCCTTGCGGTAGCCGTCGGTGCGGCGGCTGTCGGCCGCGTCGCGGCCGTTCCTGTTGTAGGACCGGGTCATGGTGCTCCTTCCGTGAGCCAGGCCTCCAGGGCGGCGGCGCAGGCGCGGATCTGGTCGGTGGGACAGTGCTCGTCGTCGGCGTGCGCGAGGGACGGGTCACCCGGGCCGAAGTTCACGGCCGGCACGCCCAGGGCCGCGAACCTGGCGACGTCGGTCCACCCGTACTTCGGCGCGGGCGCCCCGCCGGTGACCGCGGTGACGGCGGAGATGAACTCACCCACCCCGGGGGCGTCGAGCCCGGGCCGGGCCCCGGCAGCGCCGTCGACGACCTCGACGTCGAAGCCGTCGAACACCTCCCGGACGTGCTCCTCCGCCGCGGCGAGGGAGCGGGAGGGGGCGAAGCGGTAGTTGACGTGGACCTCGCAGGAGTCGGGGATGACGTTCCCGGCGATGCCCCCGGTGATGCCCACGGCGCTGAGCCCTTCCCGGTAGGCCAGGCCGTCGACCTCCACGGTGGCCGGCTCGTACTCGGCGAGGCGGGTGAGCACGGGGGCGGCACGGTGGATGGCGTTGACGCCGCGCCAGGCACGGGCGGAGTGGGCGGCGCGCCCGGTGGTGCGCACGACGGCGCGCAGGGTGCCGTTGCACCCGCCCTCGATGCCGCCGTTGCTCGGCTCGCCGAGGACCGCGAAGTCGGCGGCCAGCCAGTCCGGCCGGCGTGCCGCGACCCGGCCCAGCCCGTTGCGCTCCGCCTCGACCTCCTCGTTGTCGTAGAACGCCCAGGTGACGTCCCAGGAGGGCGCCGTGAGGCGGGCGGCGAGCCAGAGCGCGACGGCCACCCCGCCCTTCATGTCCACGGTGCCGCGGCCCCACAGCACCTCCTGGCCGTCGACCGTGCGGAGCTCGGTGGGCAGGTTGCCCTGCACCGGCACGGTGTCGATGTGTCCGGCGACCACCACCCGGCGGGAGCGCCCGAGGTGGGTGCGGGCGACGACGGCGTCACCGTCGCGTCGCACCTCGAGGTGCGGCAGGCCGGCGAGCGCCGCCTCCACGGCGTCCGCGAGCTGCCCCTCGGCGCCGGAGACGGAGGGGATGTCGCACAGCGCCCGGGTGAGGTCGACGACGTCGACCGTGTGCAGGTCGGGCAGGCGGGGCGGGCCGGCGGAGGTGGGCACGGCGCGGTCACTCCCCGGTGCTGTGGAGGGTGCGTGCGGCCTCGGCGATGGAGCCGGTGAGCGAGGGGTAGATCGTGTAGACGTTGGCGAGCTGGTCGGCGGTGATGCGCTGGGTGACGGCGATGGCGAGCGGGAAGATGAGCTCGCTGGCGCGCGGGGCGACCACGACACCGCCGATGACGGCACCGGAGTGCCGGTCGGCGATGACCTTGACGAAGCCCTCCCGGATGCCGAGCATCTTCGCCCGCGGGTTGCGGGCGAGCGGCAGCTGGGTGACGACGGCGTCGACCACGCCGTCGAGCACCTCTCGCTCGGTGACGCCGATGGTGGCGATCTCCGGCGCGGTGAAGATGTTCGCGGTGACGGCGTCGAGGTCGAGCGGTGCGACGGCGTCACCCAGGGCGTGCCACATCGCGATCCGGCCCTGCATGGCGGCCACCGAGGCGAGCGGCAGCTGGCCGGTGCAGTCGCCGGCGGCGTAGACGCGCACCCCCGTCGTGCGTGAGACCCGGTCCACCCGGATGTGCCCGGAGGCGGTGGTCTCCACCCCGGCCTCCTCCAGCCCGAGCCCCTCGGTGTTGGGTACACCGCCGACCGCGAGGAGGCAGTGCGAGGCGGCGATGACCCGGCCGTCGGTGAGCTCGACCTCCACGCCGTCACCGACCCGCCGCACGGCGGCCGCGCGGGAGCGGGAGAGCACGTTCATGCCGCGGCGCCGGAAGACGGTCTCGATGAGCTCGGCGGCGTCCTCGTCCTCACCGGGCAGCACGCGGTCGCGGCTGGAGACGAGCGTGACCGGGACGCCCAGGCCGTTGTAGGCGCTGGCGAACTCCGCCCCGGTGACACCGGAGCCGACGACGACGAGGTGCTCGGGCGGCTCGGTGATCCCGTACATCTGCGCCCAGGTGAGGATGCGCTCGCCGTCCGGCCGGGCGTCGGGCAGGACCCGCGGGTGGGCGCCGGTGGCGACGAGGACGATCTCCCCAACGAGCTCCTCCTCCCCGGTGGCGGTGGTCACCACGACGACGCGGGTGCCGTCGCTGCGTAGGTCGCCGGCGAGCCGGCCCACGCCGTCGACGATGCGGATGCCCTCCCGCTCGAGCCGGGAGCGGATGTCCTGCGACTGGCGGCTGGCCAGCTCGAGGACCCGGCGGTTGACGACCTCGAAGTCGACCGAGGTGCCCTCCGCACCGCCGCGGATGCCGAGCTCGGCGGCGTCGGCGGTCGTCGTCATCCACTCCGCCGTGGCGATGAGGGTCTTGGACGGCACGACGTCGGTGAGGACGGCGGCCCCGCCCATCCCCTGCCGCTCGACCACCGTCACGCGCGCGCCGAGCTGCGCCGCGACGAGGGCGGCCTCGTAGCCGCCGGGCCCGCCGCCGATGATGACGACGCGGCTGCCCGCGCGCACCGGCGAGCTGCCCGCTGTCTCGTGCGTGCGGCGTCCCTCGGCAGGCGCTGGGCTTCCCGGGTGTGCCCCGGCGGGCTGGTGCTCGTCGGCTGGAGTGGTCACAGGGGGCATTGTGCCGCCTTTGCCCCGTGCTGTGCTCACCCGGGCGCACGAGCGGTAACGTCAGGGCATGGTCTCCCCCGCCACTCCCCCGGATCCGCACGCCCCGTTCGCCCTCGCCCAGCAGGCCGCCGAGCGGCTGGCGGCGCTCACCGGGGTCGAGCGGCACGACATCGCGCTCGTGCTCGGCTCGGGCTGGAGCGGTGCGGCCGACCTCGTCGGGGAGACGGTCGCCGACGTGCCCGCCGAGCAGGTGCCCGGCTTCCGCGCTCCCGCCGTCGCGGGCCACGGCGGGTCCATCCGCTCCATCCGCATCGGCGACGACGGCGAGCCCCGCCACGTCCTCGTCCTCGGCTCGCGGACCCACTACTACGAGAGCCGCGACGTCCGCGCCGTCGCCCACGGGGTGCGCACGGCCGCGGCCGCTGGGGTGCGGCAGCTCGTCCTGACCAACGGCTGCGGCGGTCTCGACCCCGCGCTGCTGCCGGGCACCCCCGTGCTCATCGCCGACCACATCAACCTCACGGGCGCCTCCCCGATCGAGGGCGCGACGTTCGTCGACCTCACCGACCTGTACTCGGCGCGGCTGCGCGACCTCGCCCGGGAGGTCGACCCGACGCTCACCGAGGGCGTGTACGTCCAGTTCCCCGGGCCGCACTACGAGACCCCGGCCGAGGTGCGCATGGCGGCGTTGCTCGGCGGCACGCTCGTGGGCATGTCCACCGCGCTGGAGGCGATCGCCGCCCGGCACGTCGGGCTGGAGATCCTCGGCCTGTCGCTGGTGACCAACCAGGCCGCCGGCATCAGCGCCGACCCGCTGTCGCACGAGGAGGTCATCGAGGCCGGGCGTGCCGCCGGGCCCCGCATCTCCCGCCTGCTCGCGCAGATCGTCCGCCGTATCTGAGGAAGGAGCCCCTCCATGGATGTCGACGCCGTCCGGCGCTGGATCGCCGAGGACCCGGACCCCCGCACCGCGAACGAGCTCGCCACGTTGCTCGAGCGCGCCACCGCGGGCGGTCCGGACGCCGAGCAGGCACGTGCCGACCTGGAGGACCGCTTCTCCGGGCCGCTCGTCTTCGGCACCGCCGGGCTGCGTGGGGCGGTCGGGGGTGGCCCGAACCGGATGAACCGCGCCGTCGTCATCCGCACCACCGCCGGGCTCGTCGCGTGGCTGGCCGACCAGCTCGCCGGCGCCGCGCCGCGCGTCGTCATCGGTTACGACGCCCGCCACGGCTCGGCCCAGTTCGCGCAGGACGCCGCCGCCGTCGTCACCGGTGCGGGCGGGCACGCCTTGCTGCTGCCGGAGCCCGGCCCCACGCCGGTGCTCGCCTACGCGGTCCGTGCGCTCGAGGCCGACGCCGGGGTCATGGTCACCGCCTCGCACAACCCGCGGGAGGACAACGGCTACAAGGTCTACCTCGGTGGACGCGTGGTCACCGACTCCGGGCAGGGCGCCCAGCTCGTCTCCCCCGCGGACACGCAGATCGCCGCCCGGATCGACGCCGTCGGGGCACTCGCCGACGTACCGCGGCCGGCCGACGGGTGGGAGGTGCTCGACCGTACCCTCACCGAGGAGTACGTCGACAGAGTGGCCTCGCTCGTGCCGCACGGGTACGCGCGCAGCCTGCGCATCGTGTACACCCCCTTGCACGGGGTTGGGGCCGAGGTCGCGCTCGCGGCACTCGAGCGTGCCGGGTTCGGCGACGTCCACGTCGTGGCGGAGCAGGCCGAGCCGGACCCCGACTTCCCCACCGTCGCCTTCCCCAACCCGGAGGAGCCCGGGGCCCTGGACCTCGCCTTCCGGCTGGCGCGCCGGGTGGACGCCGACCTCATCATCGCCAACGACCCCGACGCCGACCGCTGCTCGGTGGCGGTGCCCGACCACGACGCGCTGGGCGGCTGGCGGCAGCTGACCGGTGACGAGGTAGGTGCGCTGCTCGGCAAGCAGTCGGCGATCAGCGCGGCCGTCGCCGGGCGCGGCGTGCTGGCCAGCTCGGTGGTCTCCTCCCGGCTGCTCCAGCGGATCGCGGCCTCGCACGGGTTGGAGCACCGCACGACCCTGACCGGCTTCAAGTGGATCAGCCGCGTGCCCGGCCTCGTCTACGGCTACGAGGAGGCGCTGGGCTACTGCGTGGACCCGGAGGCGGTGCGCGACAAGGACGGCATCAGTGCGGCCGTGCGGGTGGCGCTGCTGGCCTCCCAGCTCGTCGACAAGGGCCGCACGCTGACCGATGCGCTGGACGACCTCGCCCTGCAGTACGGGCTGCACGCCACCGCCCCGCTCACCCTGCGGGTGTCGGACCTCTCACTCATCCCCCAGGCGATGGAGCGGCTGCGCAGCAGCGGGCCGTCGTCGCTGGCCGGGTCGCCGGTGGTGCGCACCGTGGACCTGGCGGAGGGCGCCGACGGGCTGCCGCCGACCGAGGGCCTGGTGTTCCTCACGGCCCGCGGCGACCGCGCCGTCGTCCGGCCCAGCGGCACCGAGCCGAAGCTCAAGTGCTACCTCGAGGTCATCGAGGAGGTCCACGACCGCGAGCTGCTCTACGACACCCGCCGCGCGGCCGCGGAGCGGCTCGACCGGATGAAGCGCGAGCTCGGCGCCCTCATCGGCCTCTGAGCCGCCCGGCGCCCCGGTCCCGCCTGGGTCGTGCCGTCCCCGGGTCGTGGTCCAGAGCAGGACACGCCCCGGTGACGTGCCGACCCAGGCGGTGGGGGTCAGCCGATGAGGTGCTCCAGGGCGAGCTGGTTGAGCCGCACGAAGCGGTACTCGCGGGCCGTGGCGGCGTCGACGTCGAACTCCTCGAAGGAGCTGCGGTCGGCGAGCAGGTCGCTCACCGACTCACCCTCCGCGAGCGTCGGCTCCGACAGCTCGAGCACGCCCGCCTCCTCGAAGGCCTCCTGCACCCGGGGGTCGGCACGGTAGGCCCTGGCCTTCTCGGCGAGCATGAGGTAGGTGGCCATGTTCGCCTCGGCCGAGTCCCACACGCCCTGCATGTACTCGGTGCGCGAGGGCTTGTAGTCGAAGTGGCGTGCGCCCTCGTAGCGCGGGCCGCCGCCGGGGAAGCCGTTCTCGAGCAGGTCGACGGTGAAGAATGCGGAGAGCAGGTCGCCGTGCCCGAAGACGAGGTCCTGGTCGTACTTGATGGACCGCTGGCCGTTGAGGTCGATGTGGAAGAGCTTGCCCGACCACAGCGCCTGTGCGAGGCCGTGGGTGTAGTTGAGGCCCGCCATCTGCTCGTGCCCGGTCTCCGGGTTGAGCCCGACGATGTCACCGTGCTCGAGCTCGGCGATGAAGCCCAGCGCGTGCCCGACGGTCGGCAGCAGGATGTCGCCGCGCGGCTCGTTCGGCTTGGGCTCCAGCGCGATGCGCAGGTCGTAGCCCTTCTCCTTGATGTAGCCGGCGACGGTGTCGATACCCTCCCGGTAGCGGTCGAGCGCGGCCTTCACGTCCTTGACGCCGTCGTACTCGGCGCCCTCGCGCCCACCCCACATGACGAAGGTCGTGGCACCGAGCTCGGCGGCGAGGTCGACGTTGCGCAGCACCTTGCGCAACCCGAAGCGGCGCACCGACCGGTCGTTGGCGGTCAGCGCCCCGTCCTTGAACACCGGGTGGCTGAAGGTGTTCGTCGTGACCATCTCGATGACCAGGCCGGCGGCGGTGGTCGCCTCCCGGAAGCGGGTGAGGATCCGCTCGCGCTCTGCGTCGTCGGTGCCGAAGGGCACGACGTCGTCGTCGTGGAAACTCACCCCCCAGGCGCCGAGCTCCGCGAGACGCTCGGCGTACTCCCACGGGTCCAGCGCCGGGCGGCTGGCCGAGCCGAACTGGTCTTGGGCGGTCCAGCCGACGGTCCAGATACCGAAGGAGAACCGGTCGTCGGGGGTGGGCTTTCGAACCATAGGGACACTCCTCGTCGAGGTTTTAGTTGCGTAGCACAATTAATAGGTGTCGGGCCCGGCCCTGTCAAGCCGCCGCGAGCCACGCGCCGGGGTCGGCGACGACGTCGGCCAGCACGGTGTAGGCCCCGCCGGTGAGCGCGGGCTGCCCGCCGCGACCCGGCCGGATGGCGACGTCCAGCCACGGCGTGGCCAGCACCCGCTCGCGCAGCTCCTCCTCGAGCGGGCCGCGCAGCACGGGCAGGAAGTCGATGAGCTGGCCGCCCAGGACGACGTCGTCGACGTCGAGGATGTTGACGACGTTGGCCAGCGCCGTGCCGAGCGCGCGTCCGGCCCGGAGCACGGCGTCCCGCGCCGGGCCGGGCTCGGCGGCGGCGGCCACGAGGACGTCGGCGGGGCTGTCCGGGGGCAGCCCCGCCGCGGCGAGGACGGCGTCACGCCCGGCGTACTGCTCCAGGCAGCCGACCGCGCCGCAGGTGCACCGGGGACCGGTGGGGTCGACGAGCGTGTGCCCGATCTCCCCGGCCCACCCGTGCCGCCCGACCACCGGCGTGCCGTCGACGACGTACGTGCCACCGATGCCGATGTCGGCGGAGATGTAGAAGAAGGTGCCGCTCTCGGCGGGGCGCCCGGGGGCGGCGAGCGCGTGCCCCAGCGCCGCGAGGTCGGCCTCGTTCGCCAGCGCCAGCCGCGGCAGCCCGGGCAGGTACTGCGCGACCGTGACGTCCCGCCAGCCCAGGTTCGGGGCCCGCAGCACGCGACCGCTGCGGTCGACCAGGCCGGGGATGGCCAGGCGGACACCGACGAGCTCGGTGAAGGTGTCGGCGCTCTCGCTGAGCAGCTCCTCGGTGAGCAGGGCGAGCCGCCCGAGGACGTCGGCCGGGTCGCTGGCCTCGAGGTGGTCCGGCTCGACCCGCTCGGCGAGCACGGCGCCGCTGAGGTCGACGAGCCGGGCCCCGAGGTAGCTCGGCGAGACCTCCAGCCCCAGCGCGGCGAGCGTCCCGCGGGCCGGGGCCAGGGGGGTCGCGGGTCTCCCCCGGCCCACCACCTGGCGGGGCAGCTCGCGCAGCACCCCGCCGGCGAGGAGGGTGTCGACGAGGCGCGAGACGGTGGAGCGGGTCAGCCCGCTGGCAGCCGCGAGCGCCGCGCGGGACACCGGCTCCGGGGAGGCGAAGGCCAGGGAGGCGACGACGGAGAGGTTCCGGTCACGCAACGAGGCCTGGCCCACCCCGTGGCTCCCGGAGGCGACGTCGCCCGGCCCCGGTCCCAGCGGTGCGGGGGGCGGCCCGTCGCTCACACGTGCAGCGGTCATCCCCCGACCCTACCGATGTCCGATAGTTTAGTTCTACGCTAGAACAATCACGTCGCGAAGGGGTGACGCATGGCAGCTTCATCCGGTCGGCTGGTCGCCGGGATCGACAGCTCCACCCAGTCCTGCAAAGTCGTGGTCCGGGACGCCGAGACGGGCCGTCTCGTGCGGTCCGGGCAGGCCCGCCATCCCGACGGGACCGAGGTCGATCCCGAGGCCTGGTGGCAGGCGCTGCAGGAGGCGCTCGCGCAGGCGGGCGGGCTGGACGACGTCGCGGCCGTCGCGGTCGGGGGGCAGCAGCACGGTCTCGTCGCCCTCGACGACGAGGGGCGGGTGATCCGGCCCGCGCTGCTGTGGAACGACACCCGGTCCGCCCAGGCGGCCGCCGACCTCGTGCGCGAGCTCGGCGAGGGGGACGTGCGCACCGGCCGCCGCCGCTGGGTGGAGGCCATCTGCTCGGTGCCGGTGGCCTCCTTCACCATCACCAAGCTGCGGTGGCTCGCCGAGCACGAGCCGGAGAACGCCGCCCGGGTCGCCGCGGTCGCCCTCCCCCACGACTGGCTCACCTGGCGTCTCGCCGGGACCGGTGCGCTGGAGGACCTCGCCACCGACCGGTCCGAGGCCGCGGGCACCGGCTACTTCGACCCGGCGGGCAACACCTACCGCCGCGACCTCCTCGACCTGGCGCTCGGGCGGGAGGCCGACGTCGTCCTGCCGCGGGTGCTCGGCCCCGCCGTCGCCGCCGGCCGGGTCGACGGCACCGGGCCGCTGCTCGGGCCAGGCGCCGGCGACAACGCCGCTGCCGCGCTCGGCGTCGGGATGGTGCCGGGCGACGTGACGATCTCGATCGGGACCTCCGGCGTCGTCTCGGCCATCAGCGCCGACCCGGTCCGTGACCCGAGCGGTCTGGTCACCGGGTTCGCCGACGCCACCGGCAACTTCCTGCCGATGACCACGACGCTCAACGCCTCGCGGGTCCTCGACGCCACCGCCGGGCTGCTCGGCGTGGACCACGCCGGCCTCAGCGAGCTCGCGCTCGCCGCCGAGCCAGGGGCGGGCGGGCTGGTCCACGTGCCCTACCTCGACGGCGAGCGCACGCCCAACCTGCCGGACGCGACCGGCTCGCTACGGGGCATGACCCGGGCCTCGATGACGCGGGAGAACCTCGCCCGCGCCGCCGTCGAGGGGATGCTGTGCCACCTCGCCGAGGGGCTGGCGGCGGTCGAGGCGCACGGGGTCGAGGTGCGCCGGATCCGGCTCATCGGCGGCGGCGCCCGCTCCGCGGCGGTGCAGCGGATCGCACCCGCCGTGCTCGGGCGGCAGGTCGAGCTCCCCGAGCCCGGCGAGTACGTCGCCGACGGCGCCGCCCGGCAGGCGGCGTGGGTGCTGGCCGGCACCGACGAGCCGCCGGCGTGGGTGCGGGAGGGGACGCGGGTGCTCACCGCCGAGCCCACCCCGCCGGTGCGCGAGCGCTACCGCGCCGAGGCCGCCCGGGTGTTCGAGGAGTTCACTGCCTGAACCCGCCCGGCCGCCGGGCCGGGGACAGCACGCGGCCGGGCTCCCCTGGTGGGAGCCCGGCCGTCGCACGGAGAGCTCACGCCGGGAAGTGCGCACTCGGCGGGAAGTGCGCTCCCGGTGGAAAGTGCGCACTCGGCGGGAACTGCACCCTCGGCGGGAACTGCGCTCTCGGTGGGAAGTGCACTCCCGGTGGGAAGTGCACTCCCGGTGGGAGGTGCGCTCCCGGTGGGAGGTGCGCTTTCGATGTGCGGTCGTGCGCTCGCCAGGAGGGATCGCGGTGGGCGCGCTCGGGGTCAGTCGAAGACGGGGCCCTGGGTGCGGGTGCGCTTGAGCTCGAAGAAGCCGGGGGTACCGGCGACGAGGACGCAGCCGTCCCACAGGCGACCGGCGGCCTCGCCCTTCGGGGCGGGCGTGACCACCGGGCCGAAGAACGCGACGTCGTTGAAGGCCACGACCGGGGTACCGACGTCCTCCCCGACCTTGCTGATGCCCTCCTGGTGGGAAGCCCGCAGCGACTCGTCGAGCTCGTCGGAGGTGGTGTAGCGCACCAGCTCCTCGGGCAGGCCGACCTCGGCGAGCGCCTCGGTGAACACGGACGTGTCACCGATGTCCCGGCCACCGGGGTGGTACCGGGTGCCGAGCGCGTCGTACAGCGGCTTGACGTACTCCTCACCGTGGAGCTCACGGGCGGCGTTGACCAGGCGGACCGGCCCCCAGGCCTTGTCCATCAGCTCCCGGTAGTCGGACGGCAGGTCACGGCCCTCGTTGAGCACCGCGAGCGACATGACGTGCCAGCGGGCCGTCACCGGGCGCACCTGCTCCACCTC
>NZ_CALGNQ010000204.1 GCF_937958535.1 uncultured Georgenia sp.
ATGAGTTCGCTGAGCGTCGACACCCCGTCAGCATATGCGCGGCGCCGGGCCGCCCGGCCGCCCGCTAGGCTGGGGACCTCCCGGCAGCAGGAGGAGCACAGTGCGGTTCGACGCGACCATCGACTACCCGGCCGACGTGGAGACGGTGGCGGCCATGCTCGGGGACGAGGAGTTCGTCCGCCGCAAGATCGAGGCGTCCGGTGCGCTGGAGTCCTCCCAGGAGGTCATCCGCGAGGGAGCCGCCTTCACGGTCACGACCCGGCGCCGGATGCCCACCGACCAGGTCCCCGCCTCCTTCCGCTCGCTCGTGGGGCAGAGCCTCGACGTCCGGCTGGTCGAGGCGTGGGAGGCTCCGCAGGCCGACGGCAGCCGCGTGGGCACGCTCGCCCTCGACATCGCCGGGGCGCCGGTGCGGATCAACGGCCGCATGTCGCTGCGTCCCTCCGGTGAGGGCACCGTCCAGTCCTTCTCCGGTGAGATCACCGCCTCGGTCCCGCTGTTCGGGCGGCACATCGAGAAGGCGGCGGCCGGTGCGGTGGACAAGGTCCTCGCCGTCGAGCGCTCGATCGGGCTGGAGTTCCTCGCCGGGAGGTGACCCGCCCGATCCGTCGCCAACCCGGCGCCCGATAAGGGAGGATCGAAGGGTGGAGGAACTCGCTGAGCTCGACGGGGTCGCCCGGCGTGTCGAGGACGCGATGGCACGTGTCATCCAGGGCAAGCACGACGTCGTCCGCACCGTCGTCACGGTGCTGCTCGCCCAGGGCCACCTGCTCGTGGAGGACGTGCCCGGCGTCGGCAAGACGATGCTCGCCAAGGCGCTGGGACGCAGCATCGACTGCACGGTCCAGCGCATCCAGTTCACCCCGGACCTCCTGCCCAGCGACGTCACCGGCGTCAGCGTCTTCAACCAGGACGCCCGCACCTTCGAGTTCCGCCCCGGGGCGGTGTTCGCCAACATCGTCGTCGGCGACGAGATCAACCGTGCCTCGCCGAAGACCCAGTCGGCCCTCCTCGAGGCCATGGCCGAGGGGCAGGTGACCGTGGACGGCACCACCTACCGGCTCGAGGAGCCGTTCATGGTCATGGCCACCCAGAACCCGATCGAGATGGAGGGCACCTACCCGCTGCCGGAGGCGCAACGCGACCGCTTCATGGCGCGGATCGAGGTGGGCTACCCCGACCCGGCGGCCGAGCTGGAGATGATCGGGGCCCACTCCGAGCGCGACCCGCTCAGCGAGCTGCAGCCGGTCACCGACGCGGTGACGGTCGCCCGGCTGGTCCAGGCGGTGCGCCGGCTGCACGCCAGCCCGGCGGTGCTCCAGTACGTCGTGGACCTCGCCACTGCCTCCCGGCGCCACCCCCGGCTGCGGCTGGGCATCTCCCCGCGCGCGGCGCTCCACCTCGTCCGGGCGGCCCGGGCGCACGCCGCCCTCGCCGGCCGGGGGCACGTCCTGCCCGACGACATCCAACGGCTCGCCGTACCGGTGCTCGCCCACCGCGTCATCCTCAGCAGTGACGCCCAGCTCGCGCACGAGACCGCCGACGAGGTGATCGCCGACATCCTGGCAGGTGTCCCGGTCCCCGCGGGGGTGCGATGAGCCGACGACCACGTCTCACCGGCCGGGGACAGGTCTTCCTCGCGCTGGGAGTGGTGGTCGTCGTCATCGGCACCGTCCTCGGGTTCCCGGACGTCACGCGCACCGGGGTGCTGCTCGCCTGCCTGCCGGTGCTCGCCGTCGTCGTGGGGTGGCGGCCGATCCCGCCGCTGACCGTCCTGCGGCTGGTCGAGCCCGCGCTCCTACCGCCGGACCGGCCCGCCCGCGTGGAGCTCACCGTGCGGGGCCGGGGCAACCGGCTGAGCCCGCTGCAGATCGCCGAGGAGGAGGTCGACCCGATCCTCGGCCCCGCACCCCGCTTCCTCCTGCCGCGGATGGACCCGGGCGAGCGGCACACCGTCGTCTACCGCGTCTCCTCCCCCGTCCGCGGCGCACACCGGCTCGGTCCGCTGCGGCTCGAGCGGCGCGACCCGTTCGGGATGACGACGGCGCAGCTCGCGCTGCCCGGCACCACCCAGCTCGTCGTGCTGCCCCGGATCGAGGCGCTGGGCGCGCAGCGGGTCCGCAGCGGCGGGCTGGGCCGGGAGGGCCAGGTGCCGCACATGGTCGCGCTGCACGGCGACGACGACGCCAGCATCCGCGCCTACCGCGACGGTGACGACCTGCGACGGGTGCACTGGCCGACCACCGCCCACCGCGGCGAGCTCATGGTGCGTCAGGAGGACCGCCCGGCCCGGCGGCGGGCGGTGCTGCTCCTCGACACCCGCACCGGTCCCTACCACCGGGCGGGCGCGGCCTTCGAGTGGGCGGTGAGCGCGGTCGCCTCCGTCGCGGTGCACCTGGCCGAGGACGGGTACGCCGTCCACGTCGTGGGCGCCGGTGACCCGGCGGTCACCCACCTGCCCTCGGTGCTCCGCTCCCTGGCCGTCGTCCAGCCCACCGCCGACCGGCTCGCCCCGCTCCTGCGCGACGCGCACGCGCTGACCGCGGAGGGCGCCGTCGTCGTGGCCGTCGTCGCCGACAGCGACCCCGAGGCGCTGCTCGCGACGCCGGCGATCCGGGCACCGGGCAGCCTCGGGGTCGCCCTGGTGCTCGAGACGGCCTCCTTCGCGGGCTACCGGTCGGACGAGGGCACCGACCTCACCTCGCTCTTCACCGCGGCGGGCTGGCGCACCATCACCGTGCGGGAGGGCGACACCGTCGCCGACGCCTGGGGGGCGGCGACCCACGGCCTGGGCGGGCTGCGCTCCGACGTCCCGGTGGTGCGGCGATGAACGACCCCTGGGTGCAGGCCCTGGGCCGCGGCCGGTGGCTGGAGTCGCTGCTCGCGGTGGGGGGCGCCGTCGCCGTCTCGTGGCCGCTGGGGGACCTCGTCGCCCACCGGCCGTGGACCGCTCCCCTCGTCGGGCTGCTCCTGCTCGTCGTCGTCGTCGGGTCGGCGCTGCGCACCGCCCGCGCCCCGCGGCCGCTGGTCCTCGTGGCGCAGGTGCTCGCCCTGCTCAGCGGTCTGTCGTGGTGGGCCCCGGCACAGTGGCCGGCGGACGAGCCCGTGCTCGTGACGTTCGCGGCCCTCACCGGCGAGGGCGTCCACACGATCCAGACCTACGCCGTGCCGGCCCCCGCGACCACCGGTCTGACCTTCGTCGTGCTCGCCGGCACGGCCCTGCTCGGGCTGCTCGTCGAGGCCGTGGGGGTGACCTACCGCGCCGCGGCCCTCGCCGGGATCCCGCTGCTCCTCGTGTCGGCGGCGACGGCGTCCAACACCGGCCGGCCGCTGGCGCCCGCGTACTTCCTCATCGGGGGTGCCGCCTGGCTGGCGCTCCTCGCCCGGCAGGGCCGGTCGGTCATCGAGGACTGGCGGGCCGCGGGGGCGTCGGCCGCGTCCACCACCGTGGACGACACCGTGGCGACGCGCGGCACCCACCGCCACCTCGGCCTCACCGCCCGGGTCATGGGGGTGGCTGCCCTGCTCCTGGGTGTCGTCGTCCCGGGGCTGCTCCCGCACCTGCCCCCGACGGCGCTGCTCGAGGGCGCCGGCCGCGGCACCGGCACGGTGAGCTTCACCGACACGCTCGACCTCTCCCGCGACCTGGGCAACCGCTCGACCGCACCCGTCATCCGCTTCCGCACCGACGACCCCTCCCCGCCCCCGCTGCGGGTGACGGTGAGCACCGAATACGCCAACGGGCGGTGGTTCCCCTCCCGCGAGTTCGACGGCTGGCCGGCGACCGACGACGGGCGGCTCATGTCGCTGAACCAGGCGCTCGTCGAGCAGCACGGCCTGGAGCACATGACCTCGACCCTCACCGTCACGCAGAACGGGTTGCGCGCCCCGCAGCTGGCCCTGCCCCACCCCACCACCGAGGTCGACCTCGGCGACATCGGCTGGGAGTTCGTCCCGCTCGACGACACGCTCGCCGTGGAGGCCGCGCCCCGCACCTACACGGCGACCTACCTGGAGATCGCGCCGCTGGCCACGCTGCCGGACGAGGTGGGGGCGGCACCCGAGCCGCTGCTGCGGCGGCACCCGGTGGAGACCGTGGAGCGCACGCCGGACGGGACGCTGGTCAAGCTCGCCGAGGACGGCACCCCCCTCGAGGTGGTCCACCCCGGCGGGCGGCACGAGCGGCTCCTCACCGACGGCAGCGCCGAGGTGACCGAGCCCGACGGCACCGTGCGCCGCGTGGTGGGGTCCCCGGACCGTGACCCGCTCGCCGTCGACCCCGCCTCCGAGGACCGTGTCCGCGAGCTCGCCGCGCAGCTCACCGGTGACCTCACCAACCAGGTCGACATCGCGCTGGCGTTCCAGCGCTACCTGCGCGGGCCGGAGTTCACCTACTCCCTGACACTGGCGGACCCGGTCGTGGGGCCGGACGGGCAGGCGCTCGACCCGATCTCCCACTTCCTGGAGACGAAGCAGGGCTACTGCACGCAGTACGCCACTGCGATGGTGATGCTCGCCCGCGCCAGCGGCATCCCCGCCCGGCTCGCCGTCGGGTTCCTCCCCGGCTCGCGCGGCGTGGACGGCACCCACACCGTCGTCGCCGCCGACGCCCACGCCTGGCCCGAGCTGCTCATCACCGGGCTCGGCTGGACCCGCTTCGAGCCGACGCCGGCCACCCGGTCCGGGGCGGCGCCCTTCTTCACGACGACCACCCGCCCGGAGCAGCCCACGCCGCAGAGCGACCCGACCGCCGGGGAGGTCACCCCCGAGCCGACGGTGCCGGACTCCGCGGGGGAGCAGGGCCGGCGCGAGGAGCCCGGCCGGCTGGAGCGGTACGGGCAGACCCTGGGGCGGGCTGCGCTCGCCCTCGCCGTCGTCACCGCGCTGCTGTCCCTCACCCCGCTCGCCGCCACCTGGCGACGCTGGCGGCTGCGCCGCGGCCGGGGGCCGGCGGAGCAAGTGGAGGGCGAGTGGGCCGTGCTCGTCACCGGCCTGGCCGATCTCGGCATCGAGCCGCCCCGGGCGGCCACGCCGCGCGGGATGCGTGAGTTCTACCGCCGGGCGATCGAGCCCGACGCGCACACGCTGGACGCGCTCACCCGGGCCACCGACCGGGTCGAGTCCGCCCGGTACGCCCCGCAGACCCCGCCGCCGGGCACGATGCGGGAGGACGTGCGCCAGGTGCTGGAGTGGTGCCGGCAGCACGTGCCGTGGCAGCGGCGGGTGCGGGCGGCGCTCCTGCCGCCCAGCGGGCTGGCCCAGCTCCACCCGCTGCGGCGGCGCGCCCGGGAGGGCGCCCCGCTGCCCTGAGCGCCGACCGGCGGAGCAGCGAGGCGCGGCGGCCGCGGCTCCGCCGTCGGGACGCCGTCACGGTCCGGTCGTGCCACGATCGGGGGATGAGCCAGACCACCACCCCCGACGACGCCACGACGCCACCGACCGACGCCCCTCCCGCCCGGGCGCTGTGGGCCGAACGCCAGGGGCGCCCGGTGTACGTCGCCCGGAACGAACGCGGCGCCGAGGTACGGATCGGCAGCAAGGACACCGAGGGGGTGTTCTCCCCGGGCGAGCTGCTCAAAGTCGCCCTGGCCGCCTGCACCGCGCTGTCCGCCGACCACGTGCTGCGCAGCCGTCTGGGGGACGACTTCCCCGCCGTCGTCGGTGTCTCGTCCACCGGTGTGGAGGGGGAGAACCGGTACGGGCACCTCGACGTCGAGCTGGTGCTCGACCTCGGCGACCTGGAGGAGGAGCGGCGGGCCAAGCTCGCCGAGCGGGTGGACCGCACGTCCGGCCGGCTGTGCACCGTGGGTCGCACCCTCAAGGCGGGGGCGACCTACGGCGTCACCCTCACCCACGAGCCGATGCGGGAGGTGTGATGCGGCACCGCGCACCGGCCGGAAGCGCGCTGACCGCGGAGCCGGCACCCGCCGGCAACGTCCTCGGTCGGGTCGTCGAGCGGGTGGCCTCCTCCGGTGCCGGTCGCTCGGGCGCGCTGGCCGAGCGGATCGCCCGGGACAACCCCGACGCCGGCCCGGCCGACGTCATCGCCCTCCTCGAGCGCCGCTTCCGACGGCGGGTGAGCACGGTCAGCGCCCTCGTCGGGCTGACGGCGGCGGTCCCCGGCGTCGGGACGGGGGTGGCGGCGGTGCTGACCGCCGCGAACCTCGCGACGTTCCTGCGCACGAGCACGACCTTCGTCGGGGCGGTCGCGCACGTCCACGGCGTGGCGGTGGACGACGCCGCCCGCCGGCGCACGCTCGTCCTGGCCTCCCTCCTCGGGGAGGACGGCGCCCGGGCGGTGGAGGGCGAGCTCGGGGTGAGCAGCCTCTACCGGGGGCGCGGGGTGCTCACCCGTCTCCCCCTCGGCACGGTGCGGGCGGTCAACCGGGGACTGTCCCGGCGCCTGGTCCGGGTGGCGACGACGAAGGGCGGGGCGGCACTCCTGGGCCGCCTGGCACCCTTCGGAGTCGGTGCGGTCATCGGCTGGTGGCTCGGCCGCAGGCTGGCCCGGGAGGTCATCCGGGGCGCCCGCGACGCCTTCGGGCCACCGCCGGAGCACCCGGTATCCGTGCAGGTCAGGGCATGAGTTGAGCCTGGGCGACTCAACTTTTCGCGCTCGGTGAACAGCGCTAGCACTCTCGGGTGGAGAGTGCCAATAATGGCGGTGCGGCACCGCTCGCAGGGCCGCCTTCGAGCTCAGGCTCACGACAACCGAAGGAGGTACTCGATGGCTCTGTTCACCGACCCGTTCCGCGAGATGGACCGGCTCGTCAGCTCGGTGCTGCGTCAGGCACCTGCCGCCGCGGCGATGCCTCTGGACCTCTACCGCACCGGCGAGTCCTTCGTCGCCCAGATCGACCTGCCCGGGGTCGACCCGTCGACGATCGACGTCGACGTCGAGGACCGCACGCTGACCATCCGGGCCGAGCGCAAGAGCGTCTCGGGCGACGACATCCAGTGGCTGTCGCACGAGCGTCCGACCGGCACGTTCGCCCGCCAGCTCGTCCTGGGCAACGGCCTGGCGCTGGACCGGATCGATGCCGACTACGCGGACGGCGTCCTCACCCTGACCATCCCGGTCGCCGAGGAGGCCAAGCCGCGCAAGATCCACGTCTCGCACGCACCGCGCACCATCGAGCAGCAGGCGTCCGTCGCGGAGCCCGCTGCCGAGCAGCCGGCCGAGGAGAAGCAGCTCGCCGGGGTCTGACCGACACCGGCCCGGCCACCGGCCGGCCGACACACCACGGGCCGCTGCCCGGTCCTGCACCGGGGCAGCGGCCCTCGGCTTACCATGGCGCCGTGAGCACCGCGCCCGGCACCACCGCCGTCTCGACCGCCTACGAGGACCTCCTGCGTCACGTGCTCGAGCACGGCACGCCGAAGTCCGACCGCACCGGCACGGGCACGCGCAGCGTGTTCGGCCACCAGCTGCGGTTCGACCTGCGGGCCGGCTTCCCGCTCGTCACGACGAAGCGGGTCTTCCTCCGCGGCGTCGTCGAGGAGCTGCTGTGGTTCCTGCGCGGCGAGCACAACGCGCGCCCGCTGCAGGAGCGCGGCGTGCACATCTGGGACGAGTGGGCTGCCGAGGACGGCGAGCTCGGCCCCATCTACGGCTACCAGTGGCGCTCGTGGCCCACCCCGGACGGCGGCCACATCGACCAGCTCGCCGAGGTGCTGACGACGCTGCGGACCGATCCCGACTCCCGGCGGATGATCGTCTCGGCGTGGAACGTGGCCGACCTCGACCGGATGGCCCTGGCCCCGTGCCACGCCCTCTTCCAGTTCTACGTGGCCGACGGGCGGCTGTCCCTCCAGCTCTACCAGCGCTCGGCCGACCTCTTCCTCGGCGTGCCCTTCAACATCGCCTCCTACGCCCTGCTCACCCACATGGTGGCCCAGCAGGTCGACCTCGAGCCGGGTGAGTTCATCTGGACCGGCGGCGACTGCCACATCTACGACAACCACGTCGAGCAGGTCCGGGAGCAGCTGAGCCGCGAGCCCTACCCGATGCCCCGGCTGGAGCTGCGCCGCGCGCCGTCGCTGTTCGAGTACACCTACGAGGACGTCGTCGTCCACGGCTACCGGCACCACCCCGCCATCAAGGCCCCGGTGGCCGTATGACCCTGGGCATGATCTGGGCCCAGGCCCACGGCCGGGTCATCGGCCGCGACAACGACCTGCCCTGGCACCTGCCCGAGGACCTGCGCCACTTCCGCCGGACGACGGCCGGCCACGCCGTCGTCATGGGTCGGTTGCAGTGGGAGTCGCTGCCCGAGCACCTGCGCCCCCTGCCCGGACGGCGCAACATCGTCCTGTCGCGCAACCCCGAGTTCCGCGCCCCCGGTGCCGAGGTGGTGGACAACCTCCCCGCGGCACTCGCGCTCGTGGCCGGGCAGGACGCGTGGATCTGCGGCGGTGCGCAGGTGTACGAGGAGGCCCTCCCGCACGCCGACCTCCTCGTCGTGACCGAGATCGACCACGCGGTCGAGGGCGACCGCTACGCCCCGGTGATCGGACCGGAGTGGCGCGTCGTAGCGCAGGACCCGCAGGACGGCGGCTGGCACGTCGCCGCGAACGGGATGCGGTTCCGCATCCTCACCTACCGGCGCGCCTGAGCCGGTGCCTCAGACGCGCTGCAGCTGCTTCTCCCGGGCGGCCGCGACGACCGAGCCGGACTCGCGGCGCGCCATCCGGCGCAGCAGCACGGGCGCGAGCAGCAGCCCCACCACCGCCCACACGCCGAGCGCGGTGAAGGTCTCCAGCGTGCGCCAGCCCTGCCCCACCTCGATGGCGACGACGGCGTCGGGCAGCAGCGCCTGCCGCAGTCCCAGGCCCATCCAGTACATCGGGGTGAGCTGGCCGACGACCTGTGCCCACCCGGGCAGCGCCGTGACGGGCACGAACACCCCGGAGACGAAGACGAGACCGGCCATGACGAGCATCCCCCAGCCGCCCACACCGCGCGGGTTGCGGAAGACCGAGCCGACGACGAAGCCGATCGGCAGGCAGGCGACGAGGCCGAGCACGAGGACGGCGACGAGCAGGGCGACGTCGCCGGGCCCCACGGCCGCCCACAGCCCTGGGACGACCAGTGAGGCGGGCACCGACAGCAGGACGACGTTGAACGCGACCTCCAGGCTGGTCCGCACGGTCTGGCCGGTGACGTAGCCGCGCATCCCGTGCGGGACGGACTTGGCCCGCAGCAGCGTGCCGTCCTCCCGCTCGGTCGCCACCGCCGTCGCCAGCCCGTAGGAGGCGGAGAACATCGTGGTGAAGGCCAGCACGCCGGGGAAGACGAGCAGCGCGAGGACCACCCCCGTGCCCTCGACCTCGTTGCGGCGGTTGAGCCACATGACGAGGAGGAAGATGCCGGTACCGACGACGTAGTAGGTGAGGTCCTCCGGGGCCCGGATCGAGTTGCGGAACTCGACCCAGCCCCGACGCATCCCCACCCGCACCGCGTTGGTCGTGGCGTTCATCGCGCGTCCTGGGCCGGGACCTGGTCCGCCCCGGCAGACCACCGGCTGTCGCTGCGCCTCACCATGGTGAGGTAGGTGTCCTCCAGGGTGGTGCGGACGACCTCGAGGTCGGTGACGTCGTCCCCGAGCCGGGCGAGGAGGTCGCGGACGAACGCCGTGCCGTCCTCCGTGGTCTCCACGTGGCGCCGCCCACCGGCCGTCCAGCGCACCTCGGTGCGGCCGGCCACCTGACGGGCGAGCTCCTCGGCGCTGCCGTCGGCGACGATGCGGCCCCGGTCGAGGATGAGGATCCGGTCGGCGAGCCGCTCGGCCTCGGCGAGGTCGTGGGTGGTGAGGAGGATCGTGGTGTCCTCCAGGTCGCTCAGCCCACGGACGAGGTCGTGGAAGTCGCGCCGCGCCACCGGGTCGAAACCCGCCGTCGGCTCGTCGAGGAAGAGCAGCCGGGGCCGGCCGACGAGCCCGATCGCGACGTCGAGCCGCCGGCGCTGCCCGCCGGAGAGCGTCTTCACCTGCTGGTCGGCCTGTGCGGCGAGCCCGACGCGGTCGAGCAGCTCGGCGGTGGGGTACGGGCGCTGCCGGTCGGCGGTGGCGTAGGGGCGGTAGTACGCGCCGAACTGGTCGACGAGCTCGCGGACCGTCCACCGGCCGTGGTCACGCCAGGACTGCAGGACGACCCCGACGTCGGCGCGCCAGTCCTCGTCGCCACGGGCCGGGTCCTGGCCCAGCACCGCGACCCGGCCGCCGGAGGGCAGCCGGAAACCCTCGAGGATCTCGATGGTCGTCGTCTTGCCCGCACCGTTGGGACCGAGGAGGACGACGACCTCACCGCGGTGCACCCGGAAGGTCACGCCGTCGAGCACGTCCTTCGCCCCGTAGCGCATGCGCAGGTCGGCCACGTCGATGACGACGTCGCTGCCGGTGTCCATCCTGCTGCTCCCCGTTCGTGGACGAGCGCCAAGATAGCAGGAGCGCTCGCCCGACCTCGAGGGAGAGCTCGCCTCGCGGCAGGTCGAGCGGTGCGTCACGGGAACCGGCTGGTGACCGTGTTGCTCCAGAACCGGTCGGTGTGGTCCGTGGGGTCGGGACGCCCGTCGTCGGCGGAGAGCTGTGCACGGTCCCGGGCAGGCACGGGACCGGCAGGTCGACCTCGACCGTCCGGTCGGCGCGCGACCGCGCGGCCCAGGAGAAGTCGACTACGCCGTCGGGGTCCACCCGCGCCGCCCGCACCGTCACGTCGGTGTCCGGGAGGAAGCCTTCGCCGGTCAGGTGGAAGACGGTCGACTCACCGGCACCCGTCGCCGTGATCCGGATCGCGGGGCGCAGCGCGCCGAGGGGCGGCGGTGGTGGCGGCGGGGACGCGGGCGGCACGAGGATCGTCATCTCGACGAACGTCCCGTTCCGCGTCTGCCACATCGTGCCCTCGTGCCCGACCACCCAGACCGTCCCCTGGTGGATGGCGACGTCGTGCAGCGGCTCGGTCCCGGCCCGGGACCGCGAGCCGTGACCACTGCGCCGTGGCGCCGCGGCGCTGCGGCGTGCCGCGGTCGGTCACCGCCCACACCCGCGTCGTCGAGGGCGACCGCCGCCGGGCCATCCCGCAACAGAGTTGTACTCCTCCCCGGCCGTGGCGTCGCCCGGAGGGTGGCCGCCGACGGGTAGGCCACCTCAGCGTTCGCCCTCGACCGCCCGTCGGACGACGGCCTCGGCCACCGCCTCCGAGGCCAGCTCGGGCAGCCAGTGCCCGGCGTCGAGGGGGACGAAGCGGTAGTCGGCGGTGACGTGGCGCTCCGTGCGCCGAGCCGCGGCCGCGCCGAGGAACGGGTCGCGCCGCCCCCACACGTAGGTCGTCGGGACGGGGACCGGACGGGGGCGCAGCCGGGTGAGCGGCACGGCGCGGTACCAGCCGAGGGCGGCCCGGGCGGCTCCGGGCTCGCGCAGGCGCCGCTGGTAGTGGCGTGCGGTGTCCGGCGGGAGACCGCTGGCGGTCAGCGCCGCCTCCAGCCGGTGGCGCAGGAGCAGCTCGGGCAGCCCGGGGAGCTGGAAGAGGCCCATGTAGGCGGAGCGCAGCAGCTGGGCCGAGCGCAGCGTCGCGGCGGTGAGCGCGGCCGGGTGCGGAGTGGACAGGACGGTGAGCGAGACGACCCGGTCCGGGTGGGTCCAGGCCAGCGCCCAGGCGACGCCGCCGCCCCAGTCGTGCCCGACGACGTGCGCCCGCGCCACGCCGGCGGCGTCGAGCACCGCCAGGGCGTCGGCGACGAGGTGCTCGAGCCGGTAGGCACGCCGCGGCCGCGGGCGGGCACCCGGGGAGTAGCCGCGCTGGTCCGGCGCCAGGGTGCGCAGCCCGGCCGCGTGCAGCCGCGGCGTCACCTGCCGCCAGCTCGTGCGGTCCTGCGGGAAGCCGTGGAGGAGCAGCACGGCCGGCCCGCTCCCGTCGTCGTCGACGTCGAGGACGAGCCGGCCCCGTCGTACCTGTCTCCGCATGGCCGCACCGTACGGCCAGGGCGGCGCCGGTGGTGCGTCAGGACTGCCTCCGGCGCCGTCGAGGCGCGGCAGCGCGCCGTTAGGGTGGGGCCATGGACACCGGGAGCGTCGCCGCTCGGGGCCTCGGCGACGCGCGCCCGGCAGCCAGGCCGGTGCTCCCCGCCGCCGCGGCGGTCGCCGCGCTCGGCGTCGTCGTCGGGGCCGCGCTCACCGGCCCGTGGGAAGCGGCGCCGCACGACCCGGTGGACCTGCCCGCCCCGCGTCCGCAGGCGACGCTCGCCACCGAGACGTCCACCGAGGCCACTGCCCCGCCCGAGCTCACCGCCGGTGAGGGGGTCGTGCCGGTGATGTTCTTCGTCGCCCTCGCCGTCGTGCTCGTCGTGCTGCTCGCGCTGCGGGCGTTCCTCAACCGGGCGACGTTCGCCCGCGGAACCACGGCGGGTGAGGTGGAGCCGGCGACGGGCGCACTCGGGGAGACGGCGGGGCTGCAGGGCGAGCCCGACCTGCCCGCCCTGCGTCGTGGCGTTGCCGCCGCCCGGGCGGTCGTCGACGAGTACGCCGACCCGGCCGACGCCGTGACCGCGGCCTGGCTGGAGCTGGAGCGGGCCGCCGCGAGCTCCGGGGTGGAGCGCCGTCCCTCCGCCACCCCCACCGAGTTCACCACCACCGTGCTCGACGCCACCCACGCCGACCCCACCGCCACCCGGACGCTGCTCGGGCTCTACCACCGGGCCCGGTTCGCGCCGCACGCCGTCATCGGGGCGGGCGACGTCGCGGCGGCGCGGCGCAGCCTGGAACGGATCGCCGCGTCCTGGGAGGGGCGATGACCTGGCCGCGCCTCGTGGCGACCGCCGCGTGCTGCGCCGTGGTCGGCATGCTCCTGTCCGCGCTGCGCTTCGCCCCCGCCCACGTCGCGCTCGCCGTGGTCGCCGCCGCCGTGCTCAGCACCCTCGTCGGGCGCCGTGAGCTGGGGGCCGAGCTGGCCTGGCCCGCGCTGGCCGAGGAGGAGCGCGGCGGCCAGCGGCACGAGCTGGCGCAGATCTCCTGGTCCCTCACCGGACGCGAGGGCCGGGTCGCCGAGTACGGGCTCCACCAGCTGCGCACCGTGGCCGCGGGCCGGCTGCGGCTCGCCGGCGTCGACCCGGACGACGACGCCGCGGTGAGGGCCGCGCTCGGCGAGCGGGCCTGGCGCACCCTGCGCGCCACCGCGAGCGCCCCACCGACCCTGCGGGCGCTGGACGCCTGCCTCACCTCCCTGGAGACCCTCGAAGGAGCACCCCGTGAGCCCTGACCCCACCGTCGCGCCGTTGCCCGTCCCCCAGGTCGCCCGCCTGGGCGATGCTGTGCTCGCCGAGGTGGGGACCGTCGTCGTCGGGATGACGCAGCCGCTGCGCCTGGCACTGGCGGCGATCCTCGCCGGGGGCCACGTGCTCTTCGAGGACGTCCCGGGCCTGGGCAAGACCCTGGCCGCCCGCAGCCTCGCCACCGCGCTCGGGCTGGACTTCCGGCGGCTGCAGTGCACCCCGGACCTGCTGCCCGCCGACATCACCGGGTCCTCGGTGTACGACCCGGTGACCGGGACATTCACCTTCCGCCCGGGCCCCGTCTTCACCGGGCTCTTCCTCGCCGACGAGATCAACCGCACGGCCCCCAAGACGCAGTCGGCGCTGCTCGAGGCGATGGCCGAGCGCCAGGTCTCGGTCGAGGGCACGAGCCACCCGCTCCCCCACCCGTTCCACGTCATGGCCACGTCCAACCCGGTCGAGTACGAGGGCACCTACCCGCTGCCGGAGGCCCAGCTCGACCGTTTCATGGTGCGGCTGGCGGTCGGCTACCCGCACGAGGCGGCCGAGGCCGAGATCCTCACCCGGCGGATCGGCCGCCGTCGGGAGCGGGCGGACGTCGACCAGGTCGTCACGGCTGAGCAGCTGCTCGCGATGCAGGCCGGGGTGGAGTCCGTCGACGTCGACCCCGACATCGTGGCCTACTGCGTCGCCCTGGCGGCGGCCACCCGCGAGCAGGCTGCCGTCGAGGTCGGCGCCTCGCCCCGCGGCTCGCAGGCGCTGCTGCTCGTGGGCCGGGCGCTGGCGGTGCTGGCCGGCCGCGACTACGTCACCCCGGAGGACGTCAAGGCGGTGGCGGTACCGGCGCTGGCCCATCGGCTCACGCTCACCGCAGCGGCCTGGGCCGGCGGCACCCAACCCGAGCGGATCGTGACCGGGCTGCTCGACACCGTCCCCGGCCCGGCCAGTGTCCGCCGGCCCAGCCCCGCCCGATGAGCGCCCCCACGCGGGTGGCGCGCAGCCGCACCTGGTTCCCCCTCACCCAGCTCAGCGCGTGCCTCCTGCTCGGCGTCGGTCTCCTCGTGGCGGGAGCGCTCCTCGGCCGGGCGGACCTCGCAGCGCTGGGGGTGGCCCCGCTCGTGACGGCGGCGTGGGCGTGGACCCGCCACCCGCACGCTCCCGTGGCCGTCGAGCTGCACGCCCCCACCGCGATCGCCACCGACCGCGGGCTGGCCGCCCCCGCACGGCTGCTCGCGCCGGGCGGTGCCCGCGCGGCCCGGCTGCGTGCCTCGAGCCCGGGCACCACGGCGGACGAGGCCGTCGTGCGCCTCGTCCCCGGCATGCCCCGGTCGCTGACGCTGCACACGACGAACGCGCGCACCGGCCCGAACCAGCTCTTCCGGCTCGACGTCGTCGGGCTCGGCGCCGGGGCGGCGGTGGCGACCGACGTCGTCACCGTGGGACCGGTCGGTGTCCTCGTGCTGCCCGGGCGGCAGCCGCTCGGGCACCTGCCGCTGCCTCCGCGGCTCCACGGCATGGTCGGGCCACACTCCTCGCGGCGGATGGGGGACAGCACCGAGCTGCACGACATCGCCCCCTTCCGGCCCGGTGACCGGCTGCGCCGCATCGACTGGCGGGCCAGCGCCCGGCGCGGCATGCAGGGCGGGCGGTTGCACGAGCTCTACGTGCGGCGCACCCAGGCGCCTGCCGAGGCCACCGTCATGCTCGTCATCGACTCGCGGGACGAGGTGGGCCCGGACGTCACGACGTGGGCCGGCGCACGCCCGATCGTGCGCAGCGACGTCACCTCCCTCGACATCGCCCGGGAGGCGGCGGCGTCCGTCGCCCGGGCATACCTCGCTGCCGGGGACCGGGTCGGGCTGGAGGACCTGGGCCGGCGGCAGCGACCGGTGCCACCGGCGGGCGGCCGCCGGCACGCCGAGCGGATCGTGCGCCGGCTGGCGCTCGCCTCCCCGGAGTCCTTCGTCCACGGGCGGGTCCGCCCGCCCGTGCTGCCCTCCGGGGCCCTGGTCGTCCTCCTGTCCACCTTCCTCGACGACGAGGCGATGTCCCTGGCCCTGACCTGGCGACACACCGGCCACCGGGTGGTCGCGGTCGACGTGCTGCCGCCGGTGCGCGGTGCCCAGCTCACCGCCCGGCAGCTCATGGCCTACCGGATGGTCCAGATACAGCGCGCCGACCGGCTCACGGTGATGCGTCGTGGTGGCGTCGAGGTCGTGCGGTGGCCCGCCGACGGCCCGCCACCCGCCGGCGGTCCTGCCCGCCTGGCGGCACTGGCCCGCGGCCGGCACGGGGGGCCGCGATGAGGCGGCGGCCGATCCCGCCCCCACCGGCACGCACCACGGTGGCGACCGCCGCGACGGTCCCCGGGTGGGTACTGCGTGCGGGGCTCGCCCTCCTCCTCGCCCTGGGCGGCCTGGCGGCAGGCGCCGAGGGGGTCCAGTGGGCGGTGGTCGCGGCGCTCGCCCTGGTCGTCGCCGCGCGTCCGCACGCCGCACTGGGGGCGCTCGCCGTCGCGGTCCTGGGCAGCATGCTCGTGCTCGGCGAGGCGCCCGCCCGCTGGCAGCTCCCGGCGCTGCTGGCGGCCACGCACGGGGTGCTGGCGCTCGGCGCAGTCGCGGCGGTGTCGTCGTGGCGGGGCCGCGTGGAGCTCGCCGTGCTGCGCGCCGAGCTGCCCGCTGTCCTCGTGGTCCAGGCGCTCGCCCAGCTGGCCGGGGTGACCGCGGCGCTGCTCCAGGGCCGGGCAACCCTGCCCTGGACCGCCGTCGTCGCCCTCGCCGGCCTTGGCGCGGTGACCTGGGTCCTCGTCGCCGGGCTGGCCCGCCGCCGCCTGCCGCCCTCGCAGGCCGAGGCCCTGGAGGCCGAGCGCCACCGCTACGACCCCTGACGGACCACCCTCCCCGTCCCCGCCGCCCCGGCATCCCCACCAGCCGGCCACGCCCTCACCGACAGCCCACCTCCCACCGACAGCGCAGTTCCCATCGAGAGCGCAGTTCCCGACAACGGGCGGCCGGGCTCAGTGTTCTCGCACCAGCCGCCCGTCCGCGGTGAGCCGGACGACGGCGTCGAGCCGGAGCCGGTCGAGGAACGCCCGGTCGTGGCTGACGACGAGGAGCCCGCCGCGGTAGACGGTGAGCGCCGCGACGAGCTGGTCGACGCTCGGGATGTCGAGGTCGTCGACGACGACGTGGCCGCGCCGCCCGGCGACCAGCGCGTACGGGTTGGTGTC
>NZ_CALGNQ010000205.1 GCF_937958535.1 uncultured Georgenia sp.
ATGCGGATCTTCTGTCCCGCCATGGCGTCGTCTAACCTCTCTCGTACCGCTCTGTGACCGTCCCCCGCGCTCGGGCGTGTCGCGTGTGGCGCACACACCTGACCGCGGCGCATCATCGATGCGGGGCCCTTGTGCTTTGCTGTGGAGCCTGGGCCTTGCGGCCCGACTCAGCCTGACACCCGAAGGACAGGCCTCCAGGCAACCGGAACAGTCTGCCAGACACGACCGCCACGTGGCGAATCGAGCCCGGCCCTCACCGGTGTGGTCTTGGTCATCGCCGTCCCTGCGGGTCGGCGACTGGCTTGTGGTGGCCGGCGTTGCCACCGACGCACCGGCCGGGCGTGGGCCCGGCCGACGCCCTACTCTACCAGCCGGCCCCGGGGCCTGACGAGGTCAGCCGCGGTGACCTACCGCACCGCCCCCTCCCCGCCCCCCGATGCGCCGGTGCGCCCCCACGAGGCACCCGCCTCGACGGCCGGCCGGCGGGAGTGACGTCCGCCGGCGGCACCTGGGCGCAGCCCGAGGGTGTGCGGGGACGCAGAAGGGCCCGGCGCGTTGGCGCCGGGCCCTTCATGACCGGGTGCTACCCCCGGTGGCAGATCACTTGAGGATCTTGGTGACGCGACCGGAGCCGACGGTCCGGCCACCCTCACGGATGGCGAAGCCGAGGCCCTCCTCCATCGCGATCGGCTGGATGAGGCTGACGGTCATCTCGGTGTTGTCACCGGGCATGACCATCTCGGTGCCCTCGGGCAGCTGGATGACACCGGTGACGTCCGTGGTGCGGAAGTAGAACTGCGGACGGTAGTTCGAGTAGAACGGGTTGTGACGCCCGCCCTCGTCCTTGTTGAGGATGTAGACCTGGGCCTCGAACTCGGTGTGCGGGGTGATGGAGCCCGGCTTCACGACGACCTGGCCGCGCTCGACCTCCTCGCGCTTGGTGCCGCGGAGCAGGAGCCCGACGTTCTCGCCGGCCTCGGCGGTGTCGAGGAGCTTGCGGAACATCTCGATGCCGGTGACCGTGGTCTTGATCGACTGGTCCTTGATGCCGACGATCTCGACCTCGTCGTTGACGTTCAGGGTGCCGCGCTCGACACGGCCGGTCACGACGGTGCCGCGGCCGGTGATCGTGAAGACGTCCTCGATCGGCATGAGGAACGGCTTGTCGACGTCGCGCTCCGGGGTGGGGATGTGCTCGTCGACGGCGTCCATGAGCTCCTCGATGGACTTGACCCACTTCGGGTCACCCTCGAGGGCCTTGAGCGCGGAGACGCGCACGACGGGGGCGTCGTCACCGGGGAAGTCCTGGCTGGAGAGCAGGTCGCGGACCTCGACCTCGACGAGCTCGAGGATCTCCTCGTCGTCGACCATGTCGGACTTGTTCAGGGCGACGAGGACGTACGGCACACCCACCTGGCGGGCGAGCAGGACGTGCTCACGCGTCTGGGCCATCGGACCGTCGGTCGCGGCGACCACCAGGATCGCGCCGTCCATCTGGGCGGCACCGGTGATCATGTTCTTGATGTAGTCCGCGTGACCAGGGGCGTCGACGTGGGCGTAGTGCCGCTTCTCGGTCTGGTACTCGACGTGCGACACGTTGATCGTGATGCCGCGCTGACGCTCCTCGGGAGCGTTGTCGACCTGGTCGTAGGACTTGAACTCGTTCAGGTCCGGGTACTTGTCCGCCAGCACCTTCGAGATCGCGGCGGTCAGCGTCGTCTTTCCGTGGTCGACGTGACCGATCGTGCCGATGTTGACGTGCGGCTTGGTCCGCTCGAACTTGGCCTTCGCCACTTGTGTCCTCCTGGGACTCGGGTAGTTGTCTGCTCTCAACAGGTGCGGGTGCGCCTGCCGGGGAGCGAGCCCTACGGGTCGGTTGGTAAGGGTACTGCTGGTCGACCTGTGGGACTCACTCGCCCCGGGTCTTCTTGATGATCTCCTCGGCGACGTTCCGAGGAACCTCGGCGTAGCTGTCGAACTGCATCGAGTACACCGCACGTCCCTGGGTCTTGGACCGCAGGTCGCCGACGTAGCCGAACATCTCCGACAGCGGCACCAGGGCGCGAACGACCTTGATGCCCGTCGCGTCCGTCATGGACTGGATCATTCCACGACGGGAGTTGAGGTCGCCGATCACGTCGCCCATGTACTCCTCGGGCGTGCGCACCTCGACGTCCATGATCGGCTCGAGGAGGACGGGGTCCGCCTTGCGGACGCCCTCCTTGAGCACCATCGAGCCGGCGATCTTGAAGGCCATCTCCGAGGAGTCGACCTCGTGGTAGGCGCCGTCGAGCAGCCGGGCCTTGATGCCCACCAGCGGGTAGCCGGCGAGCACACCGTTCTGCATGGCGTCCTGGATGCCGGCGTCCACGCTGGGGATGTACTCCCGCGGGATCCGGCCACCGGTGACCTCGTTCTCGAACTCGTACAGCTCGCCCTCGGAGGTGTCGAGGGGCTCGAAGGTGACGATGACCCTCGCGAACTGGCCGGAGCCACCGGTCTGCTTCTTGTGCGTGTACTCCACCTTCTCCGCCGTGCGGCGGATGGTCTCCCGGTAGGCGACCTGCGGCTTGCCGACGTTCGCCTCGACCTTGAACTCGCGGCGCATGCGGTCGACGAGCACGTCGAGGTGGAGCTCGCCCATCCCGCCGATGACCGTCTGGCCGGTCTCTTCGTCGAGGCGGACGGTGAAGGTCGGGTCCTCCTCCGCCAGCTTCTGGATCGCGGTGCCGAGCTTCTCCTGGTCACCCTTGGTCTTCGGCTCGACCGCGACGTGGATGACGGGCTCGGGGAAGCTCATGGACTCCAGCACGATCGGGGCGTCCTGGGCGCACAGGGTGTCGCCGGTGGTCGTGTCCTTCAGGCCGATGAAGGCGTAGATGTGGCCGGCGTGGGCCTCCTCCACCGGGTTCTCCTTGTTGGAGTGCATCTGGAAGAGCTTGCCGACACGCTCCCGCTTGCCCTTGGTGGAGTTGAGCACCTGGGCGCCCTGGGCGGCCTTGCCGGAGTAGACCCGGACGTAGGTGAGCTTGCCGAAGAACGGGTGGACGGCGACCTTGAAGGCCAGCGCAGCGAACGGCTCGTCCTCGCTCGGCCGGCGGACGAGCTCCTCGTCCTCCTTGCCCGGGACGTGGCCGACGACCGGCGGGACGTCCAGCGGCGAGGGGAGGTAGTCGATGACGGCGTCGAGGATCGGCTGGACACCCTTGTTCTTGAAGGCCGTGCCGCAGAAGACCGGGTAGGCCTCGCCCGCGACCGTCAGGGCGCGCACGCCCTTCTTGATCTCCTCGGGGGTCAGCTCCTCGCCGCCGAGGTACTTCTCCAGCAGCTCCTCGTCGGTCTCGGCGACCGCCTCGACGAGCTCGGCGTGGTACTGCTCGACCTTGTCGACGAGGTCGGCCGGGACCTCCTCGATCTCGTAGTCCTCGCCCTTGCTGACCTCGCCGCGCCAGGTGAGGGCGCGCTTGTAGACGACGTCGACGACGCCGACGAAGTCGGACTCGGCACCGATCGGCACCTGCATGACCAGCGGCTTGGCGTTGAGCCGGTCCTTGATGGTCTGCACGGTGTAGTAGAAGTCCGCGCCGAGCTTGTCCATCTTGTTGACGAAGCAGATGCGCGGGACGTTGTACTTGTCGGCCTGCCGCCAGACGGTCTCCGACTGCGGCTCGACGCCCTCCTTGCCGTCGAACACGGCGACGGCGCCGTCGAGGACGCGCAGGGAGCGCTCCACCTCGACGGTGAAGTCGACGTGGCCCGGGGTGTCGATGATGTTGATCTGGTTGTCGTGCCAGTAGCAGGTGGTGGCGGCGGAGGTGATGGTGATACCGCGCTCCTGCTCCTGCTCCATCCAGTCCATCGTGGACGCACCGTCGTGCGTCTCACCCATCTTGTAGTTGATGCCCGTGTAGAACAGGATCCGCTCGGTCGTCGTCGTCTTGCCGGCGTCGATGTGCGCCATGATGCCGATGTTGCGGACCTTGGTCAGGTCGGTCAGCACGTCAAGTGCCACAGGAGACTCTCTTCGGTCGATTCGTTGACAGGGCGGCAGGGCGAGCGACTACCAGCGGTAGTGCGCGAAGGCCCGGTTGGACTCGGCCATCTTGTGGACGTCCTCGCGCCGCTTCACCGCGGCACCGAGGCCGTTGGAGGCGTCGAGGATCTCGTTCATGAGGCGCTCGGTCATCGTCTTCTCGCGACGCACCTGGGCGTAGTCGACGAGCCAGCGCAGCGCGAGGGTCGTGGCCCGCGCCGGCGCGACCTCGACCGGCACCTGGTAGGTGGCGCCACCGACGCGGCGGGACTTCACCTCGAGCGACGGGCGGACGTTGTCCAGCGCCCGCTTGAGCACGGTGGTGGGGTCGCCGTCGGTCTTCTCACGGACACCCTCGAGGGCGCCGTAGACGATGCGCTGAGCGGTGGACTTCTTCCCGTCGCGCAGGATGCGGTTGACAAGCTGCGTGACGATCGGGGACCCGTAGACCGGGTCGGCGACGAGCGTCCGCTTGGGAGCTGGGCCCTTGCGCGGCATTACTTCTTCTCCTTCTTCGCGCCGTAACGGCTGCGAGCCTGCTGGCGACCACGGACACCCTGGGTGTCGAGCGCGCCGCGCACGATCTTGTAGCGCACGCCGGGCAGGTCCTTCACACGCCCGCCGCGGACGAGCACGATGGAGTGCTCCTGGAGGTTGTGACCGACGCCCGGGATGTAGGCCGTGACCTCGATGCCGCTGGACAGGCGCACACGGGCGACCTTGCGCAGTGCCGAGTTCGGCTTCTTCGGGGTCGTCGTGTACACGCGGGTGCAGACCCCGCGCCGCTGAGGGCTGCCCTTGAGGGCAGGCGTCTTCGACGTCGAGGTCTTGACGCTGCGGCCCTTGCGGACCAGCTGCTGAATCGTGGGCACTACGTCTCCGTCTCGGATGTGTTGTCTGCTTGCTGTTCTGCCCGGCTGACCGGGTGGGCATCGGCGTTGCCGCCGCTGCTACCCCCGCGCTCGGGTGTGTCGCCGGGCCTGAACCTGGGAACCCTGCCGGCCGGCACGTCCCGCCGGCGGAGGCACCGTGCGACCGGGGAGTCCCCAACCGTACCGAGCCGCGCCGGAGCACGCACGAGGGCCCGATGTCGCGGGCGCCGCCGAGTAGCGTACTCTGCCGCGGTTTCTCGCGTCAAAGCGTGGCGGCTTGACCTCCGTCACGCGAGGGGTGCCGTGGGGCGGCACGGAGGCCGCCCCACGGCACGCGGTCACACGCCCCGGAAGTCCACGCCGAAGGAGTCGGGACCGAAGTCCAGCTCCTCGAGCATGATCGGGTCCGAACCGCCCTGGACGAAGTCCAGCTCGTTGTAGCCCATCTGGGCGAAGGCCTTGGTCTTGGCCTCCTCGGTCGGCTCGACCTCGATGTTCCGGTACCGGGGCAGCCCGGTGCCGGCGGGGATGAGCTTGCCGAGGATGACGTTCTCCTTCAGGCCCAGCAGGGGGTCCTTGCGTCCGGTCATCGCCGCCTCGGTGAGCACCTTGGTGGTCTCCTGGAAGGAGGCCGCAGAGAGCCAGGACTCCGTGGCGAGCGAGGCCTTGGTGATGCCCATGAGCTCGGGTCGCCCGGAGGCCGGGGTGCCGCCCTCGGACACGGTGCGGCGGTTCTCGTCCTCGAAGCGGCTGCGCTCGACGAGCTCACCCGGCAGCAGCCGGGAGTCGCCGGAGTCGAGCACGGTGACCCGCCGCAGCATCTGCCGGACGATGACCTCGACGTGCTTGTCGTGGATGTCCACGCCCTGGGAGCGGTAGACCTCCTGGACCTGGTCGACGAGGTGCTTCTGCACCGCACGCGGACCGAGGATGCGCAGGACCTTCTTCGGGTCCACGGCACCGGCGACGAGCTGGCGACCGACGGCCACGTGCTCGCCGTCCTCCACCAGCAGGCGCACCCGCTTGGAGACCGGGTAGGACAGGTCCTCCCCGCCGTCGTCGCGGACGATGACGATCTTGCGGGTGCGCTCGGTGTCGTCGATCTTCACGCGGCCGGCGGCCTCGCTGATCGGGGCCTCACCCTTGGGGGTACGCGCCTCGAAGAGCTCCTGCACACGCGGCAGGCCCTGGGTGATGTCCTCCGCGGAGGCGACACCACCGGTGTGGAAGGTCCGCATGGTCAGCTGTGTCCCGGGCTCACCGATCGACTGGGCGGCGATGATGCCGACCGCCTCACCGATGTCGACGAGCTTGCCGGTGGCCAGCGAGCGGCCGTAGCACAGCGCGCAGGTGCCGACGCGGGACTGGCAGGTGAGGACCGAGCGGACCCGGACCTCCGTGACGCCGGCCTCGACGAGCTTGCCGATGAGGACGTCGCCGAGGTCGACACCCGCCTCCGCGATGACCGTGCCGTCCGGCGCGGTGACGTCCTGCGCGAGCGTACGGGCGTAGACGCTGGTCTCGACGGTCTCGTCGAGGTGCAGCTGCCCGTCCGCGTCGCGGTGCGCGATCGGCAGGGTCAGGCCCAGCGAGGTCCCGCAGTCGTCCTCGCGGATGATGACGTCCTGGGAGACGTCGACGAGGCGGCGGGTGAGGTAGCCGGAGTCGGCGGTGCGCAGCGCGGTGTCGGCCAGGCCCTTACGGGCGCCGTGCGTGGCGGTGAAGTACTCCAGCACCGACAGGCCCTCGCGGTAGTTCGACTTGATCGGCCGCGGGATGATCTGGCCCTTCGGGTCGGCGACCAGACCACGCATCCCGGCGATCTGCCGGACCTGGTGCCAGTTCCCGCGGGCACCGGAGGAGACCATCCGGAAGATGTTGTTGTCCTCCGGGAAGTTCTTCCGCATGACCTCGTCGACCTCGTTGGTCGCCTGGGTCCAGATGTCGATGAGCTCGGAGCGGCGCTCCTCCTCGCTGCGGCGGCCGAGGTCGTACTCGCGCTGGACCTTCTGCGCCTTCTCCTCGTAGCCCTCGAGGATCTTGGCCTTCTCCTCCGGGGCGACGACGTCGGAGATCGCGATCGTCACACCGGAGCGGGTGGCCCAGTAGAAGCCGGCCTCCTTCAGCGCGTCCAGGCTCGCGGCGACCTCGACCTTCGGGTACCGCTCGGCCAGGTCGTTGACGATCCCGGAGAGCTGGCCCTTGCCGACCACGTCGTTGACGAACGGGTAGTCGACCGGCAGCGTCTCGTTGAACAGCGCCCGGCCGAGGGTGGTCTCCAGGACGATCGGGTCGCCCTCCTCCCAGCCCTCGGGCGCCGTCCAGCCGCGCGGCGGGACGATGTCGGTGAAGCGGATCTTCACCGGGGCGTTGAGGTGGAGCTCCTCGTTGTCGTAGGCCATCTGCGCCTCGGCCGGCGAGACGAAGGACCTTCCCGCGCCCGGGGCGTCGGGCCGCTCACCGGTGAGGTGGAACAGGCCGATGACCATGTCCTGGGTGGGCATGGTGACCGGGCGGCCGTCCGAGGGCTTGAGGATGTTGTTGCTGGAGAGCATGAGGATCCGGGCCTCGGCCTGGGCCTCCGCGCTCAGCGGCAGGTGGACCGCCATCTGGTCGCCGTCGAAGTCGGCGTTGAAGGCGCCACACACGAGCGGGTGGAGCTGGATCGCCTTGCCCTCGACCAGCTGCGGCTCGAAGGCCTGGATGCCCAGGCGGTGCAGCGTGGGGGCGCGGTTGAGGAGCACCGGGTGCTCGGTGATGACCTCCTCCAGCACGTCCCACACCTGGGTGCGGGCCCGCTCGACCATCCGCTTGGCGGCCTTGATGTTCTGCGCGTGGTTGAGGTCGACCAGCCGCTTCATGACGAAGGGCTTGAACAGCTCCAGCG
>NZ_CALGNQ010000206.1 GCF_937958535.1 uncultured Georgenia sp.
GTCTCCTGAGAAAAATATCGAGCTCGTTCTAGATACGTTTCAGTCGTTATCACCACCCCCACCGCGGACGGTCCCGCGTCCGTGGAGCCGGAGACGACGGCGCCGCTGCCCGAGCAGGAGCCGACCGCCCCGGGCGCGGACGCCACCACCGTGCTGCCCGAGGCCGGCACCGCCGACCCGGCGCAGGACACGGCGGTGTATCCCGACGCCGCCGACACCGACCGGCAGGACGACGCCACCACCCTCGCCGCCCGGCAGGACGACCCCACGGTCACGGCACGCATCGGTGAGCCGACCGAGCAGCTGCCCACCGAGCCGTCGCCCGAGCGCCCGGAGCCGAGCGGGTACGCCTACCAGGGCTGGGACCAGGGCACGACGCAGTCCTGGGACCGGAGCACCGGCTGGACGGGGGGTGCCGGCGGGTCCGGTGCCTGGGGCGGCGGCTCCGGGGGCGGCGTTCCCGGCCCCGTCCCCGCGCAGCAGCCGCCCGTGCCGCCGCGGCCCCCGGTGCCCGGACCCGGCTCGCGCATGACGAGTCTGGTCCTGGCCATCGCACTCTTCGGGGCCGCCGCGGTCGCCCTCGCCCACCAGACGGGCAACCTCGACGGCAACGCCTGGCTCGTGGGCAGTGGTGTCGTCCTCACCGTCCTCGGTCTGGGCGTGCTCGTCAGCGGCGTGCGAGGCCGCACCCAGGGCGGCCTGGGCGCCACCGCGCTCGTCCTGGCGATCCTCCTCGTGCCCACCGCCGCCGCGGCCGCCGCGCTGCCCGGCTTCGCCCGGATCGGCACCTCGTCCACCACGTGGGCGGGCGACCCGACGTGGGTCCCGACGTCCCCGGGTGCCGCCGAGCAGGGCTACTCGCTCTTCGCCGGCGAGCTCGTCGTCGACCTCACCGAGCTCGACCTCGACGAGGACCTCACCGTCCCGGCCCACGTCACCTTCGGCGACCTCACCCTCATCGTCCCCGACGAGGGCGCCGTCACCATCGAGTCCGGGGTGGGCACCGGAGGCATCGAGGCGCGGGTCGACGACGACTGGTACGGCCCGAACCTCACCCGCAACAACACCACCGGCGACGCCGGCACGAACGGCATCGGGCTCTCCGCGACACTCGAGCGGGACGGCGCCGGACCGCACATCACCATCGACGCCCAGGTCAGCGTCGGCATGATCTACATCGAGGAGGCGTCATGAGCGACCACCAGCCCACCATCACCCCGCAGCGCACCGGCCCCCGGGTGGGGACCATCGTCTGGGGCATCATCCTCGTCCTGCTCGGCCTCGGCGTCGTCGGCGTCGGGCTCGGGCTGACGATCGACCTGCAGGCGGCGCTCATCGCGCTCCTCGTCCTGGCCGGTGTCGGGCTCCTGGTCAAGGCGCTCGTCGGGCGGGACGACTGACGCCCGCAGCGGCACACGAGCACAGGGCCCCGGGGACATCCCCCGGGGCCCTGTGCTCGTGTCCGGCCGGGCCCGGAGGGTGGCGGGCGCGGTGCCCGGTCCACTAGGTTCGGGCGCACGCACCGGCCGACGGCGGCGGGGGCCCGACGGGGGTGAGCGATGGGGACCAGGGCACGCGGGCGGCTCCTGGCCGCGGTGGCGGTCCTCGCCGCGGCGGCGGGCTGCGGGCCCGGGCAGCCGGACCCGCCCGTCCCGGCGGTGCCGGCCTTCGCCACGACCGAGGCCCGCGTCGTCGTCACCGACGACCGGACCTTCCCGGTGAACCTGCTCTTCCTCGCCGACGAGGACGACCCGATCTGGACCGACGTGAGCGCCGTCGTCCTCTCCCCCGACCTCGAGGTGAGCGGGTTCACGGTCGAGGCGGGCGATGTCACGGACCGGGGCCGGCTGGGCAACCTGACGCTCGGCGTGGTGCCGCCCGCCACGGCCGTGACGGCCACCGACGTCATCGTGGTCCTCGGGGACGGCACCTCGCGGGCCTACCCGATCGGTGCCTGGGGGCTGGCGGCGGCCCCGGAGCCCGCCGGCCGGCTGCTCGACGTCACCGAGTACGTCCTGGCCTACCCCGGCACCGACCACCTGGAGATCGTCGCCGAGAACGTCTCCGGGGACCCGGTGGAGGTGCGGTCGGTCGACCTCGGCCTCACCTCGCTCGTCGTCGCCGAGGTGACGGTCGACGGGCAGGTCCTGCGGGAGGGCGAGGGGGTGTCGATCCCCGGCGGTGGACAGGCCTCCGTCGTCGTGCGCCTCACCGACGACGGCGGGCACGACCTCTACGTCACCTCCCCCTCCGTCACGGTGACCGGGCCGGACGGACAGGTCCGCCGGCAGCTGTTCGACCCCACGCTGCTCGGCTGGACCGACCTCACCGACGACCGGCTCGCGGCGTTCGCGCAGTAGTCCCTGCGGCGGCGGACATGCGCAGGGCTCCGGGGACGTCCCCGGGGCCCTGCGCGCTGTCGACGGGTGCGGGCTCAGACGGCCGGTTCGGGTACCCGCCCGTCCGCCGCGGCGGTCGCGACCGGAGCCTTGGCGAGCTGGTTCATCCCCGCGCCGATGAGGATGAGCAGCACGCCCAGCCCGATGACCAGCGCCGCCACCCCGTAGGAGACGACCGAGGTGAACAGCGAGGCCCGCAGGAAGGAGGCGTTCATGACCGAGGTGCGCTGCTCCTGGAGCTCGGTGTGCTCCGGCGAGCCGGGCTCGACCTCACGCATCGCGGCGCCGAGCTCGGCGTAGGTCCGGCCCTCGGTCCCGGCCAGCGCGTGGGTGTTGATGATGTCCGCCTGGGCGTAGGCGGAGAACGGACCTTGGACCTTGGCGCCGGCCAGGAAGGCGGCGTCCTCGGGCACGGTGATGTTCTCGGCCTTGAGCTGGCTGGTCACCATTGCCCAGGTGACCCCTCCGGCGACGATGAAGATGATGCCGGCGATGATGGCGACGATGCCCGCCAACCGGGCGAGTCCGGTGCCGCGAGTGGTGCTCATGGTGGGTCCTTTCGGATCTGCGGGAGCTCGGTTGTCGAGGTCCTTGGTCGCAATCCTGACATTCCGGAATGTCCGGTTCCCAGGCCGATGGTCCCAGGACCTGCCCGACATGTCCGGGTGACCTACGTCTCACGCGCGGGCGTGCGGCGGGACCGTTCGAGCGCCCGCTCGTAGAGCCGCTCGCAGGCGGCGAGCACATCGGCCCAGTCCGCGGCCGGTGGGGTGCTGACCGCGTGGCGCCGGAGCCGGCCCAGCAGGTCCCGGTCCTCGGCGAGCCGCACGATCGCGTCGGTGAGGGCGGCGTCCGCGGCGGCGTCGTCCAGCCCGTCCGCGCGGTCCGGGGTGAGCAGGCCGTCCTGCCCGTGGGTGATGTACTCGCTGACGCCGGTGCCGCGGCCGGCGACGACGGGCAGCCCCGCGGCGCGCGCCTCCAGGCCGGCGATCCCGAAGGCCTCGAGCCGCGCGGGGGCGACGAAGACGTGCTCCCCGGCGTAGCGGGCGCGCAGCTCGTCCCGCTGCAGCTGGCCGACGAGGCTGACGACGCCGTCCAGCCCGAGCCGGTGGACGTGCCCGCGTACCCGCGTCTCCTCCGGGCCGGAGCCGATGACGGTGAGGTGGAGCCGCGGCGCCCCGGATGCGTCGGTGCCCAGGCGGCGGTGCGCGGCGGCGACGATGTCGACGAGCGGCGCCACCCGCTTGCGCGGCGCCAGCCGCTGCGTGGCGACGAGCCGCAGGTGCCCGTTGGGCACCTCGGCAGGGGTCCCCGCCGGAGGCTGCCAGTCGGCCACGGTCAGCCCGTTGGGGACGACGAGGACGTCGTCGCGTCCGAGCATCCGCGCCACCCGCTCCCCCGCCACCCGGGAGACGGCGGAGACGGCGGCGGCCGTCCGGCCCATCCCGGTGAGCCGGGAGAGCAGGCCGTAGCCGGTGACGAAACCGTCGAGCATGCAGTGCCAGGTGACCGCCAACGGCACCCCGGTGACCCGGGCGGCGACCATGCCGTCGAGGGCGAACGGCGACACCACGCCCGCGTGCACGTGGACGACGTCGGGGCGCAGCCGGGTGATCGCCTGCCGCAGCAGCCAGGGGCCGCGCGGGTTGGCGGGCAGCCCGAAGGTCAGCGCGGAGGCCATCCGGTGCACGCGCACCCCCGTCCCCAGCACCCGGGTGGCGCGGCGGGCGCCGTCGGCCCCCGCCGTCGCCGTCGCGACGTGCACCTCGTGCCCGGCCCGGACCTGGAGGCCGGCGAGGTCGTGCACCTGGGTCTCGATACCGCCGGTCCGCGGGGGGAAGCAGTCCGAGACGTGGAGGATCCTCACTCCCACTCGATGGTGCCGGGTGGCTTGCTCGTGACGTCGAGGACGACGCGGTTGACCTCGGGCACCTCGTTGGTGATCCGGCTGGAGATGCGGGCGAGCACGTCGTAGGGCAGCCGGGACCAGTCGGCGGTCATCGCGTCCTCAGAGGTGACCGGCCGCAGCACGATCGGGTGGCCGTAGGTGCGGCCGTCGCCCTGGACCCCGACGGAGCGGACGTCGGCGAGGAGCACCACCGGGCACTGCCAGATGTCGCGGTCGAGGCCGGCGGCGGTGAGCTCGGCCCGGACGATGGCGTCGGCGGCACGCAGCACCGCCAGCCGCTCGGCGTCGACGGCGCCGACGATCCGGATGCCCAGGCCGGGGCCTGGGAAGGGCTGGCGCCACACGATGGACTCGGGCACCCCGAGCTCCAGCCCGACGGCGCGCACCTCGTCCTTGAACAGGGTGCGCAGCGGCTCGACGAGCTCGAACTGCAGGTCGTCGGGCAGCCCGCCGACGTTGTGGTGGGACTTGATGTTCGCCGCCCCCTCCCCGCCGCCGGACTCCACGACGTCGGGGTAGAGGGTGCCCTGGACGAGGAAGCGCACCTCCTCGTCGTGGCCGGCCTCGGCGACGATCTCCCGTGCGGCCTGCTCGAAGGTGCGGATGAACTCCCGGCCGATGATCTTGCGCTTCTCCTCCGGGTCGGTGACCCCGGCGAGCGCGGAGAGGAACTGGTCGGCCGCGTCGACGACCTTGAGGTTGACGCCGGTGGCGGCGACGAAGTCCTCCTCCACCTGCTCCGCCTCCCCGGCCCGCAGGAGCCCGTGGTCGACGAAGACGCAGGTGAGCTGGTCCCCGACGGCACGCTGGACGAGCGCGGCGGCGACGGCGGAGTCCACCCCGCCGGACAGACCGCAGATGACCCGTCCGTCGCCCACCTGGGCGCGGATCGCGGCGACCTGGTCGGCGATGACGTTGCCGGGGGTCCACGTCGGCTCCAGGCCCGCGCCGTCGTACAGGAAGCGCTCGAGGGCCGCCTGGCCGAAGTCGGTGTGCCGCACCTCCGGGTGCCACTGCATCCCGAAGAGGCGCCGCTCGCGGTCCTCGAACGCGGCCACGGGCGAGCCCGGCGAGGTGGCGAGCACCTCGAACCCGGCGGGGGCCTCGCGGACGGCGTCGCCGTGGCTCATCCACACCTGCTGGTGCTGCGGGGTGCCCTCGAGGAGCGACCCGGCAGCGCACAGCTCGACGACGGTGGCCCCGTACTCCCGCTCGCCGGTGCGCTCCACGGAGCCGCCCAGGGCGGCGGCCATCGCCTGGAAGCCGTAGCAGATCCCGAGCACCGGGACCCCGGCGGCGAAGAGCGCGGGGTCGACGGCCGGCGCGTCCTGCGCGTACACGGAGGCCGGGCCGCCGGAGAGGATGATCGCCGCCGGCTCCTTGGCCAGGATGCGGTCCACCGGCATGGTGTGCGGGACGATCTCGGAGTACACCCCCGCCTCGCGGACCCGGCGCGCGATGAGCTGGGCGTACTGGGCCCCGAAGTCGACGACGAGGACTGGTCGCGGGGTGGCCGCCCGTTCAGCGGTCGTGGGGGCGTCGCTCTTGGTCACGGCCTCAGCGTAGTGTGCCGCCGCGCGACCACGCCCGGCAGGTCCGCGGTGAACCAGCGCTGGGCACGGTGCTCCATAACGAACGAGAGGATCGGCACGACACCGGCGACGACGAGGGCGGCCATCCGCCCCAGCCCCCACCGCATGGTCGACCACAGGTTGAACACGCTGATGAGGTAGACCACGTAGATCCAGCCGTGCGCGAAGGGGATCCACCGGATCCACGTCGCGACGTCCGGGCCCACCTGGACGAGGTAGACGAGGACCATCTCCACGCACAGCAGCAGGAGCATGACGCCTGTGACGAACGCCATGAACCGGTAGGAGCGCCAGGCGTTCCTCGCCTTGCGCTCCCGCCCGGCGCGCAGCGCCGCCTCCGGTCCGCCTGCGGAAGTCGTCTTCTCCTCGTCCACCGGTCCTCCTCCGACCCGCCCGCGCGGGTCACCTCCCCAGTGTCTCAGGCCCCCGCGGCGGCAGGAAAACAGGCTGCTGGGCCGCTTCGCGGACGCATAGGCTCCGGTGCGTGCTCGACGTCCCGACCGGTCACCCCGGTCACCCTCCGCTGCACTCCCCGATGGCCTACCTCACCTGGGTCGGGCGGCGGGGACGGCGGGTCCTCCTGCCCGCCGCCGTCCTCACCACGGCGGTGTCGCTCGCCGGTGCCGCGGTCCCGCTGCTCCTCGGCCTGGCACTGGACACCGGGCTGGCGGAGGGCGTGTCCGCCCGGCTGCTGTGGCTCGCCCTCGTCATCGTCGCCGTCGGCGTGTTCGGGGCGGTGACGACGAGCGTGGGGCACGCTGCCGAGGTCGGCGGCTGGATGCACGGGTCGTTCACCACCACCCGGCTCGTCGGCCACCACGTGAGCCGTACCGGCCCGGCGATCGGTGAGGAGCTGCCCACCGGCGAGGTGGTCAGTGCGGTCGCGAACGACTCCTTCCAGGTCGGCAACGTCCTGGAGCTGCTGCCCGCCTTCGTCGGCGGTCTCGTCGGCTACCTGGCCGTCACCGGCTACATGCTCCGGCAGTCGCCGAGCCTCGGCGTGGTCGTCGCGCTCGGGCTGCCCGTGGTCACCGTCGTCGTCTCCTTCCTCATCCGGCCGCTGCAGGCGCGGCAGAAGGCGCAGCGTGACGCCGCCGGGCGGCTGGCGACGCTGGCCACCGACACCGTCTCCGGGCTGCGCATCCTGCGCGGGATCGGCGGGG
>NZ_CALGNQ010000207.1 GCF_937958535.1 uncultured Georgenia sp.
AGCTCTCGGCGGGAACTGGGCTCTCGGCGAGAACTGGACTATCGGTGGGAACTGAGCTCTCGGTGGGAAGTGGGCTGTCGGTGGGAAGTGAGCTCTCGGCGGGAAGTGGGCTGTCGGCGGGAAGTGAGCTCTCGGCGGGAAGTGGGCTGTCGGCGGGAAGTGAGCTCTCGGCGGGAAGTGGGCTCTCGGCGGCCGGGGTCAGCGGAGGCGGAGGCGGACGTGCTGGCCCGGGCCGATGCGTGTGATGAGGTCGAGGTCGGCGGCGACGACGTGACCGACGACGTTGACCGTCGCGTCGGCGGGCAGGTCTCGGCGCTGGACCGCGATCTCGCCCTTGTAGCGCCCGGCGGCGTCGTTGTCGACGGTCACCGAGCCGAACGCGCGCCCGACCGTGGCGGTGGGCGGGATCGAGACGTCGGCGAGGGCGGAACGGGCCCCCTCCAGCCGCACCATCGCCGCGGCATCGTCGGTGCGGTTGCGGTCGACGACGGCGAGCCGGGCCACCACCTCCTCGGGTACCGGCGCGGTGAGCTCGACCTCCAGCTCGACGAGGTCCTCCTGCACCCAGGCCCGCCAGGCCCGACGGGTGCGTTCGGACAGCGACGGGTCGCCGACGAAGACGTCGTCCACGCCGAGCCTGCGCAGGTCGATGGCCGCGGCGACCGGGTGGGTGTCGCGGTGGCGCTCCAGGGTCGGCAGCCCGAAGCCGAGCGGGATGCGGCGCACGCCGTCGCCCGGCACCCACGCCTGCACGGTGAGGCCGAGCTCGTGGAACATCCGGGTCTGGGCGAGGAGGAACTCGTCCGACAGCCCGGTGTACGGCTTGGGGTAGAAGTTGTGCGAGATCCCGATGCCCTCGGTCCGCATCCCCATCCCCACGAGTCGCTCGAAGTCTCCCGGGGTGGCGGTCGAGGCGTTGAACCAGACCGGGATCGAGCGGGAGAGCGCGACGATCTCCTCCTCGCTCAGCCCGTAGTCGACCCGCAGGGCGGTGACGCCCCAGTCCCGCATGGTCCCCGCGGTGGTGACGTCCAGGCCGACGGCGGCCAGCGAGGGGCCGGAGATGTCGACGACAAGCCCGAGCCCGGCGTCCCGCGCCAGCGCGCCGACCCGCTGCATCCGTGCCCGGAAGTCGCCCTCCGGCTCCTCCGGCACGTGCAGTGAGCCGAAGAGCATGGTGAAGCCGTCGTCCCGGGCGGTGGCGCACATCCGCTCGGCGACGTCGAGGTGCCGGAAGTAGGCCGACAGACCGAATGTCGCGGTGCTCATCGGGGGTCCTCCAGAGGCAGGCGGTAGACGCTGAGCCGCTCTGCGGTGCCGTCCGCGAGCGCCTCCGGGTCCCAGTCCGCGAGCCAGTCGCGGTCGGGCACCCGGACGAAGCCGTAGCGTCGGTAGAGCCGCTGCGCGTCCGTCATCGCGGGCATCGAGGAGAGCACGAGGGCGATGTGGCCGCCGGCCCGCGCCCGCTCCTCGGCGGCCCGCAGCAGTGCCTCGGCCACCCCGCGGCGCCGGTGGTCGGGCGAGACGCCGAGCATGCGGATCTCGAGCTCGCCGGGCAGGGCCACCTCGGCGTGCGAGGTACCGGCCTCCACGAGCGTGAGCCCGCCGAGCACCTCCTCGCCGTCGTACGCGGCGAGCACGGCGACGACGTCGGGGAGCCGGCCCGCGACGTCCCGCAGCACCTCGACGTACGGGTCGTCGGCAGGGAGGAGCGCGTCGCGGACGTAGGCGGCGGCGACGGCCGCGCCCAGACGCTCAGCGTCCTCGGGACGCACGTCACGGACGACGACGGTCCCGGTGGTCGCGGTCACGCGGCGCCGCCGTCGTCCACCAGGTCGGCGACGGCCTCCGGCCCACCGGCGAGGAGCGCCTCGAAGCCGGCCTCGTCGAGGATCGGGCGGCCGAGCTCGCGGGCGCGGGTCTCCTTGCTGCCTGCGTTCTCACCGACGACGACGAAGTCGGTCTTCTTCGACACCGAGCCGGAGGCCTTGCCGCCGCGGGCGATGATCGCCTCCTTGGCGCTGTCCCGGGAGTAGTTCTCCAGCGACCCGGTGACGACGACGGTGAGCCCCTCGAGTGTGCGCGGCACCGAGTCGTCGCGCTCGTCGGCCATCCGCACCCCGGCCGCCCGCCACGCCTCGATGACCTCCAGGTGCCAGTTCGGCTCCTCCCCCGGCCCGGGCTCGGCGAACCAGTCCTTGACCGCCTCGGCGATCGTCGGGCCGACGCCGTCGACGGCGGCGAGCTCCTCGACCGTCGCGCTGCGGATCGCGTCGATGGACCCGAACTCGGTGGCCAGCGCCCGGGCCGCGGTGGGTCCGACGTGGCGGATGGACAGGGCGACGAGCACCCGCCACAGCGGCTGGGTCTTGGCCTTCTCCAGCTCGGTGAGCATCCGCTCGAGGTTCTTCGACGGCTTCGTGGGCACCCGGACGGTGCCGTCGGCGTTCCGCTGCTCCTTGGTCCAGAAGGCGCGCACGCAGCGCCAGTCGCCGGTCTCCTCGCCGCGGACCGTCTTCGGCTGCCAGACCCACACGTCGCGCAGGTCCTCGGCGGTGAGGTCGAAGAGCTGGGCCTCGGAGGTGAGCGGGGGCTGCTGCACGGGGGGCAGCCCGAGGGCGATGAGCTCCTCCTCCGAGGGCAGCTCCTGGCCCTCGGCGAGCCGGACGGTGCCGGTCTCGGTCTCGATGGCGTGGCCGCTCGCTAGCGCCGCGAGGGCAGCCGGCCGCCGGGCATCGGGGTTGGTCAGCGCGAGGGCCGCCTCCTCCCCGAGCGCCTCGATGTCGAGGGCGCCGCGGGAGGCGATGAACTCCACGCGCGCGGCGAGCTGGGCCGGGCAGTGCTCGGCGTTGGGACAGCGCAGGTCGACGTCGGACTCCTTGGCCGGCGCCAGCGGGGCGCCGCAGGAGGGGCACTCGGTGGGCATGACGAACTCGCGCTCGGTGCCGTCGCGCAGGTCGACGACGGGGGCGACGATCTCGGGGATGACGTCGCCGGCCTTGCGCAGGACGACCGTGTCCCCGATCCGCACCCCCTTGCGCTTGACCTCGTTGGCGTTGTGGAGGGTGGCCATCGCCACCGTCGATCCGGCGACGAGGACCGGCTCCATCACCCCGTAGGGCGTGACGCGGCCGGTGCGGCCGACGTTGACCCGGATGTCCAGGAGCTTGGTGGTGACCTCCTCGGGCGGGTACTTGTACGCCACCGCCCAGCGCGGCACCCGGGAGGTGGCGCCGAGCTGGCGCTGGAGGGCGAAGTCGTCGACCTTGACGACGATGCCGTCGATCTCGTGGACGCCGTCGTGCCGGTGCTCACCGTGGTAGGCGATGAGCTCTTCCAGCTCCGCCTCGCTGGTCACCCGCCGCGTGTGCGGCGAGACAGGCAGCCCCCACGCGGCGAGGAGGTCGTACATGGCGTGCTGGGTGGTGGGCCGCTCCTCCGGCGGGACCTCCCCCCAGTCGATGGCACCCACGCCGTGGGCGATCATGTCGAGCTTCCGGGCGGCGGTGACCCGGGGGTCCTTCTGCCGCAGCGACCCCGCGGCAGAGTTGCGCGGGTTGGCGTAGGGCGGCTTGCCGGCAGCGACCAGCGAGGCGTTGAGCTCCTCGAAGGCGGCCACCGGGAAGAACACCTCCCCGCGGACCTCGATGAAGTCCGGCACCGCCGGGCCGGTGAGAGTGGTGGGCACGGAGTCGATGGTGCGGACGTTGAGGGTGACGTCCTCCCCCACCCGTCCGTCGCCGCGGGTGGCGGCCCGCACGAGGCGGCCGTGCTCGTAGCTGAGGTTGACGGCGAGCCCGTCGATCTTGAGCTCGGCGGTGAAGGCGACGTCGGTGCGGCCGATCTCGCGCTGGACCCGTGCGACCCACTCGGCCAGCTCCTCCAGGGAGAAGACGTCCTCCAGGCTCATCATCTGCTGGCGGTGCTCGACGATGCCGAACTCGGTGGAGTACGTGCCGCCGACGCGCTGGGTGGGTGAGTCGGGGGTGCGCAGGTCGGGGTGCTCCTCCTCGAGCTGCTCGAGCTCCCGGAAGAGGGCGTCGAACTCGGCGTCGGAGATCGTCGGCGCATCGCGCACGTAGTAGGCGAACTGGGCGGCCTCGACCCGCTCGGCGAGCTCGGCCCACCGCTCACGCGCCTCGGGCGGTGCCTCGGGCGGGACGTCGGCGGTGGTGACGGGGAGGTCGGCTGCGTCGTCGTGGGTGCTCACGGTCGAATCATGCCTGGCGCCACCGACGCGGGCATAGCATGGCGGGCGTGGCGGAGGAGGGCGTGGAGCACACCGGACAGGGGCCCGACTGGCGCCCGCTCGTGGCGGCCCTGGCCAACCCGCACGCCCGCCGGCTGTGGGCGCAGGTCGTGCTCGGGGCCGAGCCCGAGGAGGTCGGCGCGGGGATGGGGGCGTCGCGCAGGCGGCGTGCGGTGGCCGCGCTGGTGGACGCCGGCCTGCTCGCGGAGGTCGACGGCCGGCTCGTCGAACGCAGCGACACCCTCGGCCGGCTCCTCGCCGCCGCCGGGCGTCCGCGTCCGCGGGGGCCGGAGCGGTTCCTCACGGGCAGCGGCGAGATCGACCGCTACCCGGTGGACGACGGCGAGCGGCGTGCGCTGCTCGAGCTGGTCGTGACACAGGTGCTGGAACCGGAGGAGGTGGTCTCCGAGGCCGAGCTCGGGTAGCGGCTGCGGCGGTTCTCCGCGGACACCGCGACGCTGCGGCGGTACCTCGTGGAGGAGGAGCTCCTCGAGCGCACCCGGTCGGGGTCGGAGTACGCGCGCGTCCGTGACGACGACGGAGCCGCGGCCGGCGACCCGTCGACCTGACGCCCCGGCGTCCCCACGCCCGCGACGTCGCGACGGACAGGCGCAGCCGCGGCGCTCACCGCGAGCCGCCGGACGGGTCGTGAGCCCGGCCCGCCTGGGCACCACCGGCCCACCTCAGGCGCCCCCGCGCTCGAGCACCGCGCGGGCGGTGAGCCAGACCGCGGGGTCCGGGTCGGCGGCCAGGTCGGTGAGCGCCCGGCGCGCCGCCGCGCCCGGCACCTCGGTGAGCGCCTGGGCGAGACGTCGCCGGACCTCGACACCCGCGCCGGGTCCTGCCTGCCGGAGGAGCTCGGCCACCACCTGCTCGGCCACGTCCTCATCGGTGGCCAGGCTGCCGAGCAGCTCGGCGGCCTCGACGTCGCACCGTCCGTCGGCCGCCATCCGGGCCAGCTCCGGCACGGCCGCCCGCTGCCCCCGCGCCCCGAGCGCCAGCGCGGCGCGGCTGCGGACGACGTCGTCGGGGTCGGAGAGCGCCTCCGCGAGGAGCGCGGCTGCCGCGTCCCCTGGGATGTCGGCGACCGCCTCCACGGCCCGCCGGCGCACGTCCACCTGCGGCGCACGAAGGCCCTCGGCGAGGGAGGTCGTCGCCGCCTCCCCCGCCCGGGCCAGCGCCCAGCGCAGCGCACCGGCGAGGTTCGGCTCGGTCTCGGCGACCACCGCCCGGGCCAGCACCGCCGCGGGTGGCTGTGCGGCGCCGCCCTCGGCGAGCACCGTCCGCTGCCGGAGCGCGGGCGGTGCGGCGTCGAGGGTGCGGAGCAGCCGGACGATGCGCAGGACGTCGCGCCAGTCGTCCGGCTCGGTGGCGGCGACCCACTGGAGGCGGTCGAGCAGCTCCTCCTCCTGGGCGATGCGCTGCCGGGTCCGCGCGACGAGGTCGGCGACGAGTGCGGCGGGGGCGAACCCCGGCTCTTCGAGGGCGCGCCGGACCTCGGCCAGCGACAGCCCGAGCGAGCGCAGGCACTCGATGTGGAAGATGCGGCGGATGTCCGCCTCGGTGTACTCGCGGTAACCCGCGGCGGTGCGGCCCGTGGGCCGCACCAGCCCCTGCGCCTCGTAGTGGCGCAGCATCCGGGCGCTCACATCGGAGCGCCGGGCGACCTCGCCGATCAGCACGGCGGCTCCGCGGGCGCCGGGGCGGCGTTGGTGAGCACCACTCGCGTGGCCTCGTCGCGGGCGAGGTCCAGGGCGCTGTCGGGGTCGTGCCGGAGCTGCTCGGTCATCCGGGCGTGGGCCCGCACGTCCGGGTCCGCGGCGCGCGCCGCCTCCTCCAGGAACGGGACCGCCGCGTCGCCGAGCGCGACGAGCGCCCGGCTCAGGCTGAGCCGGGTGTCGCGGTCGCCGCGCCCCAGCTCCTGCGCCAGCTGTGCTGCCAGTGCGGCCTCCTCCCCGGGCGGGACCAGGACGACGGCGGCCCGCCAGGCACTGCGGGCGACGTCGTCGTCCGCATCGTGCACCAGGTCGGCCACCGCGGGCCAGGCCGTCGGGTCCCCGATCTTCGACAGGGTGTGCAGCGCCTGGCTGCGCGCCTGGGCCCGGGCCGCGCCGAGCTCGAGGAGGAGCAGCGGGACGGTGACCGGTGCCGGGTGCCGGGTGAGCGCCCAGGTGAGCATGTCCCGGACGAAGAAGTCCGGCTCGGTGCCGCACCGCTGGACCAGTGGCTCGACGAGCGTCGGGGCGGGGCCGGTGCCGGCGGCGAGCGCCGCCCGCAGCCGGGCCGAGGGGTCGGGGTGGGACAGCGCCGCGCGCAGGGCGGACGGGTCGCGTCGGGTCGGGTGCATGGCGACCACCTCCTTCGTCGGGCAGTCAAGACCTTGTCAGCGTGTCAAGGTCAAGCGCCACCGACATCGGACCAGCTCACCGCGTGCGTTCGGGTACCGCTGCGCGGCGGGTGGTGCCGGGGCGTGCGGGCCGGTCGCCCACGGTCACCGGGCCGGTGGCCCGGGGCCGCAGGTCGAGGCGGCGCAGCAGCTGGGCGTTGAGCGCCACGACGACGGTGGACAGCGACATGAGCAGCGCCCCCACGGCCATCGGCATGACGAACCCGACCGGGGCGAGTACGCCGGCAGCGAGCGGCACGGCGAGGAGGTTGTACCCGGCGGCCCACCACAGGTTCTGCTTCATCTTGCGGTAGGCGGCACGGGAGAGCCGCACGACGGAGAGCACCGAGCGCGGGTCGTCGGAGGCGAGGACGACCCCGGCGGAGGCGATCGCGACGTCGGTGCCGGCGCCGATGGCGATGCCGACGTCGGCCTGGGCGAGGGCCGGGGCGTCGTTCACCCCGTCCCCGACCATCGCCACGACCCTGCCCGCACGCTGGAGGCCGGCGACCTGCTCGCTCTTGTCCTCCGGGCGGACCTCGGCGAAGACCTGGTCGATCCCCAGCTCCGCCGCGACGGCTCGGGCGACCGGTGCGGCGTCGCCGGTGACCATCGCGACGCGGACGCCGAGGGCGTGGAGGGCGTCGACCGCCTCACGTGACTCCGGCCGGACCTCGTCGGCGAGGGCGAGGGCGCCCGCGACCGCACCGTCGACGAGGACGTGGAGGACGGTGTCGCCGCGGGCGGACCATGCCTCGCTCACCGGGAGCGGGCCGAGGCCGGACCCGGTGAGGAGGTCGGGCCCGCCGACGGCGACGGCCCGGCCCCCGACCGCGGCCCGTACCCCGACGGCGGTCGCGGCCGAGAAACCCGTGGCCGGCGGGACGGGGAGGCCGCGTTCCGTCGCGGCGGCGACGACCGCCCGGGCGAGCGGGTGCTCGCTGGCTGCTTCGGCGGCGGCCGCGAGCGCGAGCAGCTCCTCCTCGGTGTGCGGACCGGCGGCGGCCAGGGCCGTGACGGCGGGCCGCCCCTCGGTCAGGGTGCCGGTCTTGTCGAAGAGCACGGTGTCCACCGTCCGCATCCGCTCCAGCGCGAGTCGGTCCTTGACGAGCACTCCGCCGCGGGCGGCCCGCTCGGTGGCGATGGAGACCACGAGCGGGATCGCCAGACCCAGCGCATGGGGGCAGGCGATGACGAGGACGGTGACGACCCGGACGAGCGCCTGCGCGGGCGACCCGACGAGGGTCCAGGCGACGAGCGTGACGGCGGCGGCGCCGAGCGCGAACCAGAACAGCCAGCCGGCCGCCCGGTCGGCCAGGCGCTGAGCGCGTGACGAGGAGGACTGTGCCTGCGCCACGAGCCGTCGGATGCCGGCGAGGGCGGTGTCCTGCCCGACGGCGGTGACGCGCACCCACAGGGCGTCGTCCGTGGCCACGGTGCCGGCGACGACGTGGTCGCCGGCACCGCGCCGCACGGGGACCGACTCGCCGGTGATCATCGACTCGTCGACGTCGGCCGCCCCGGCGACGACCTCGCCGTCGGCCGGGACGCGTCCACCGGGACGGACGACGACGACGTCGCCGAGCCGCAGCTCGGCCGGCGTGACGGTGACGACGGAGTCCCCCTCCACCCGCTCCGCCTCGTCGGGGAGCAGTGCGGCCAGGGAGTCGAGCGCCGAGGACGTCCGGGCGAGGGAGCGCATCTCCGTCCAGTGGCCGAGCAGCATGATGACGACGAGCAGCGCCAGCTCCCACCAGAACTCCAGCTCGTGGGACAGGACGCCGAGCCGCGCGCCCCAGGAGGCGAGGAAGGCGACGGTGATCGCCATGCCGATGAGGAGCATCATCCCGGGGCGGCGGGCCCTCACCTCGCCGACCGCGCCGGTGAGGAAGGGCCACCCGCCCCAGAGGTAGACGACCGTGCCGAGCACCGGTGCCACCCAGGTGACCCCGGGGACGGCGGGCAGCCGGTAGCCCGCGATGTCGGCGAACATCGGGCTGAGCAGCACCGTGGGTGTCGCCAGCACGAGCATGGTCCAGAAGAGGCGGCGGTACTGGGCGACGTGGTCGCCGTGGTCCCCGTGGCCGTGGTGCCCGTGGGCCCCGGAGTGCTCACCATGCCCGGGGGCGCCGTGGCGCCCGTCGTGGTCGTGCCCGTGGGCGCCACCGTGCCCGTCGGGGTGGTGGGAGGCGCCGCCACCGTGACCGCCGTGCCCGTGGTGGTCGGGCTCGCTGCCGTGTGTGGGGCGGCGGGTCTGGTGGGCGTCCTCGCCCGCCGGTGGGAGGTGCTCGTGGTGGTGCGCCCGGTCCCCACCCCGGTCGTGGGTGGGGTGCCCCTGGACGTGGTCGGGCTCGCCGTGCGTGCTCAAGGTCGTCCCTCCCGGGCGGCCGGCGCCACCCTCGGTCGACACCCCTCGGGGGTATGCCGCCGCCAACGCCGCTCCGCCCACCACTATTCCGCTGCACGGCCGCCCCCGCGAGGGTCGCCCCGCGAGGTGTCCGTCCGCGGGCGGACACCCGTTTCCACCCCACGGCTGACGTCGCGCGTCGGTGCGGGCTGGCAGGCTAGAAGCATGTGCGGCCGCTATGCATCGTTCCGTCAGGCGCAGGACCTCGCCGACGCCTTCGACGTCGCCGAGATCGCCGAGGAGGCGGCCGAGGTCCGCCCCTCCTTCAACGTCGCCCCCACCGACCAGGTCCGGGTCATCCTCGAGCGCAGCGACGACGGCGTGCGCCGGGAGATGCACGCCGCGCGGTGGGGGCTGGTCCCCGCGTTCGCCGACGACCCGCGGATCGGAGCCCGGATGATCAACGCCCGGATCGAGACCGTGGCGCAGAAGAACGCCTTCGCCAAGTCGCTGCGCACCCGGCGCTGCATCCTGCCGGCCGACGGCTACTTCGAGTGGCGCGAGGAGGAGGGCGGGCGGAAGACGCCCCACTTCATCCACCGGTCGGACGCCGCTCCCCTCGCCTTCGCCGGGCTCTACGCCTTCTGGCGGGACCCGACGAAGGACGAGAACGACCCCACCCGGTGGCTGCTGTCGGCGACGATCCTCACCCGGCCCGCACGCGAGCAGCTCGCCGGCATCCACGACCGGGAGCCGGTGGTGCTGCGCAACGAGGCCGTCGCCCACTGGCTCGACCCCTCGATCACGGCACCCGAGGAGGCGCTGGCGGCGATCACGCCCGACGGCCCGGGCCTCCAGTTCCACCGGGTGGGTCCGCGTGTCGGCAACGTCCGGGTGGACTCCCCCGACCTCATCGAGCCGGTGGACTGACCCCAGGTGTCCCACCCGCCCGTCCAACCCCCGCCACCGACCGGGCAGCCGTGGACCGGCCCGCCCCCGCCCGGGCTGTGGCAGCCCGCCGTCCCACCAGGGTCGCCGCCGGGCCGGCTGCCCTGGCCGGCGGCCGGGCACCACCCGGCGCAGACGGTGGGACCGGGCACCCCGCCCCGCCCTTCCACGCCCGCTGTCGGGGGCCCGCACGTGGGCGACCTCGTGGTCGTCCTGGTGCTCTCGGCGATCTTCGTCCTGCCGTCCTTCGCCCTCGCGCTGGGGGCCCACCACCCGGTGAGCCTCCTCGCCGGCACGGCGGCCTCGATCGCGATGCCGGTGGCGCTGTACTGGCGGCGCACCCACCCGGTCCGCTCCGCCGTTGTCGTGTACGTCGCGGCCCTGGTCCACTTCGTGTGCGGCGTGCCGCTCATGCCGGCCGACGTCCTCATCTTCGTGGCCCTGTACTCCGTCACCGTCTACGGACCGGTCTGGGCCGGCCGCGCGGCGCTCGGCGGGGCGCTGCTCGGCTCGCTGCTCCAGGGGTTGGCCCTGGTGAGCTCCGGCCCCGACGGCCCGTCGGTCGACTGGGGGCTGGTCCGCGCCAACCTCCTCTCGGTCGTCTACGCCGCCTTCCTCATCGCGGTGGTCTGCCTCCTGGTGTGGGCGCTCGGGCTGCTGCGCCGCAGCCGCCTCGCGCACACCGAGACCCTGGCCGAGCGCGCCCGGCGGCTGGAGATCGAGCGCGACCAGCAGGCCCAGATCGCCACCGCCGCGGAGCGCTCCCGCATCGCCCGGGAGATGCACGACGTCGTGGCCCACTCGCTGTCCGTCGTCATCGCCCAGGCCGACGGCGGGCGCTACGCCGCTGCGCACGACCCCGAGGCAGCCGTCCGCGCCCTGACGACGATCAGCGAGACCGGCCGGGCGGCACTGGCCGACATGCGAAAGATCCTGGGCGTGCTGCGTGCCCCGGGCACCGAGCACGACGCCCAGGCCACCGCCCCCCAGCCGATCGACGCCGACCTCGACGCCCTCGTCGAGCAGATGCGGTCCTCCGGGCTGGAGGTCTCGCTCGTGCGGGTCGGTGCGGCCCGCCAGCTCCCCCCGGGACTCGGGCTCACGCTCTACCGGATCTGCCAGGAGGCGCTGACGAACGTGCTCAAGCACGGCGGTCCGTCGGCGACGGCCACGGTGCTCCTCCAGTGGGGGCCGCAGCGGGTCGTCGTCCAGGTCGACGACACGGGCCGCGGCGCCGCGGCCACCGGCGACGGCGCCGGCCAGGGACTCCTCGGCATGCGGGAGCGGGTCAACCTGTTCGCCGGCACCCTCGAGGCCGGTCCGAAGCCCGGCGGCGGGTTCCGGGTCCGCGCCGAGATCCCGCTGCCCGGCTCCACCTACCTCGGCTACGGCGGCGGGACACCCCCGGCCGACGGGGCGCCGCCGCTCGCCCCGGCATCATGGCCTCAGCAGCAGTAGAACGGAGCCACGTGACCACCACCCCGCCTGCCGACCACCCGATCCGCGTCGCCCTCGTCGACGACCAGCAGCTCGTCCGTGCCGGCTTCGCGCTCGTCATCAACTCCCAGCCCGATATGGAGGTCGTGGTCGAGGCCTCCGACGGCGCCCAGGCGCTGCGTCTGCTCGAGTCCTTCACCGCCGACGTCGTGCTCATGGACGTGCGGATGGCCGGGATGGACGGGCTGACCGCCACCGAGCAGCTCATGGCCCGCGGCGGCAGCACCCCGCCGAAGGTCGTCATTCTCACGACCTTCGACCTCGACGAGTACGTGATGCGCGCCATCAAGGCCGGGGCGAGCGGGTTCCTCCTCAAGGACGTGCCGCCGGAGGACATGCTCGCGGCCATCCGCACCGTGCACGCCGGCGACGGCGTCATCGCGCCGTCGTCGACGAAGCGCCTCATCGAGCACCTCGCCCAGATCCTGCCCGACGAGCAGAAGGCGCCCCCGGCCGTCCTGGACGCCCTGACCGACCGCGAGCGCGAGGTGCTCGTCCTCATGGCCCGGGGCCGGAACAACACCGAGATCGCGGCCGAGCTCTTCGTCGCCGAGGCCACCGTGAAGACCCACGTGGGGCGGGTGCTCGCCAAGCTCGGCGCCCGCGACCGCGTGCAGGCCGTGGTCATCGCCTACGAGACCGGCCTGGTCACCCCCGGGTCCTGACCGGTTCCCGGGCTCCCAGACCTCCACAGCCCCACCGTGCCGGCTCGCGGCGACGGGGTCGATGAGTTCTCGGGCCGGCGCCGGTCGGTCACCCCATGGCCAACGTCATCTACTCCATGACCGTCTCGGTGGACGGCTTCGTCACCGACCGCTCCGGCGGGCTCGAGTGGTCGGTGCCCGACGAGGAGCTCTTCCGGTTCCACCTCGCCAGGACGAAGGAGCTCGCCGGGCACCTCCAGGGCCGCCGGCTCTACGAGGCCATGCTCGTGTGGGAGACCGACCCCGCGTTCCGGGAGACGGAGCTCGAGGCGGAGTTCGCCGACGTCTGGACCGCGCTGCCGAAGGTCGTCCTCAGCCGCACGCTCGAGCGGGTCGAGGGCAGCTCGCGGCTCGCGCGCGCGTCGCTGGAGGAGGAGCTCGCCGCGTTCGACGGCGACGTCGGGATCGGCGGTGCCGAGCTGGCGGCGGCCGCGATCGAGCGCGACCTCGTCGACGAGCTCCACGTCTTCCGGTACCCGATCGTCCTCGGCGGCGGCACGCCCTACCTGCCGCCGCTCCCCGAGCCGCTCCGGCTCGACCGGGTGGGCACCACGGAGTTCGGCTCCGGGGTGGTCCTCGAGCGCTACCGCCGGGTGCGCTGAGCCGGCGGTACGCGCGCCGCTCCCAGCCGCCGTCCTCCGTCCTGAGCCGTCGGCCGCACGCCCTGTGCGGGCCCCGCACACTGGTGTCCGGCCAGGTCGTGTCACGCTCCCTGCGGCTCGGCGGTCGTACCCGGTGGGCCACGACGTACGACCCCGGGATGACACGACAAGCGTCCTGCGGCACGACGCGCAGTCCCCGACGGCGGCCCTAGCGTTCGGAGCGTCAAGGAACGACGCGGCCCCGCCGCCCGACCAGGAGGACCTCCGTGACCACTACCCCCACCGCGACGCGAGCGCCCGCGGTCCACGCCCGCGGCCTGAGCAAGGTCTACGGCAGCGGTGACGTCGCCGTGCACGCGCTGCGCGGCGTCGACGTCGCGTTCGCCAGCGGCGCGTTCACCGCGATCATGGGACCGTCCGGCTCGGGCAAGTCGACCCTCATGCACCTGCTCGCCGGTCTCGACACGGCCACCGGCGGCCAGGTCTTCCTCGGCGACACCGAGCTCACCACGCTCAACGACACCCGACTCACCCTGCTGCGCCGCGAGCGGGTGGGCTTCGTCTTCCAGTCCTTCAACCTGCTGCCGATGTTCACCGCACTGCAGAACATCACCCTGCCGTGCGAGCTCGCCGGCGCCACCGCCGACCAGGCATGGCTGGACACGCTCGTGGACACCCTGGGCCTGCGTGACCGGCTCACGCACCGCCCCAGCGAGCTGTCCGGCGGCCAGCAGCAGCGGGTGGCGATCGCCCGCGCCCTCGTCACCCGCCCCGACGTCGTCTTCGCCGACGAGCCCACCGGCAACCTCGACTCCCGTTCCGGGGCGGAGGTGCTCTCCTTCCTCCGCACCAGCGTCCGCGAGCTGGGCCAGACCGTGGTCATGGTGACGCACGACCCGGTCGCGGCGTCCTACGCCGACAGCGTGGTCCTGCTCGCCGACGGGCGGATCGCCGGCACCATCGACAGCCCCACCCCCGAGTCCGTGCTCGCCGGGCTCGACGCGCTGCGCACGGTGAACGCCTGATGCTCCGGCTCACCCTCGCCCAGATGCGGCGCAGCACCGTACGCCTGCTCGCCGCCGGGCTCGCCATCGCGATCGGGACCGCGTTCATCGCCGCCACGCTCCTCGGCTCGGCGATCATGCGGGACACCACCTACGACGCGATGACGGCTGAGGTCGCCGGCGCCGACGTCGTCGTCGCGGGCGCCGAGGCGCCCTTCTCCCCGGGGGACCTCGCCGACGTGCGCGCACTGCCCGGCGTCTCGGTGGCCGACGGGGAGGCCGGCCTGTTCACGTCCTTCGCGGCCGGGGCCCGCGAGGACTGGGCGCCGGTGCACACCGTCCCCTCACCGGGCCTCGAGCGCACCGAGCTGCTCGAGGGAGAGCTCCCCACCGCCACCGGGCAGGTCGCCGTCACCGCGGGGACCGCCGAGCGGCTGGAGGTGGGGCTCGGCGACATCGTGGCCACGGAGGCGGAGGTCATGCGGCCGGATGCCACCGACGAGGACTGGTTCGCGATGGTCGCGGACAAGCTCGTGGTCACCGGCATCCTCGCCGACCCGTCGCCGCTCTCCGGGTTCGGGTCGCTCGCCCTGGTGAGCGAGACGCAGCGCGACGCGTGGACGGCGGAGGCGGACACCCCGACCGCCTTCCACACCCTGCTCGTCAACACCGCCGACGGCGTGTCCGCGGACGACGTCGCCGACACCGTCGCCGAGATGTTCCCGGACGCCCTGGTCCAGACCGGGGAGCAGTACGCGCAGCAGCGCACCGCCGAGCTCACCGGCAGCACCTACCTGTTCACCGCGCTCATCCTCGCCTTCGGCGCCCTGGCGATGTTCGTCGCGGCGATCGTCATCACCAACACCTTCCAGGTGCTCGTCGCCCAGCGCACCCACACCCTCGCGCTGCTGCGCGCCGTCGGCGCCACCACCGGCCAGGTCCGCCGCTCCGTCCTGCTCGAGGCGCTCCTCCTCGGGACCGTCTCGGGGGTCGTCGGCCTGACGCTCGGGGTCGGGCTGGCCCAGGTCGCGCTGTGGGTGCTGCCCGACCAGGAGCTCGGCGTGCCGCTGCCCGAGACGGTGACGGTCACCCCGGCCGTGGTGCTCGTGCCGGTCGTCACCGGCGCGCTGGTCACCTGGCTCGCCGCCCTGGCACCGGCGCGGGCCGCCACCCGGGTGTCCCCGCTGGCGGCGCTGCGGCCCCCGCAGCCGCCCGACCCCCGCGGCGCCTCGCGCACCCGCGTGGTGCTCTCCGTGCTCCTCCTCGCCGTCGGGGCCGTGCTCATCGGCGGCGCCGTCGTCCTCGGCGGGAGCGACGTCTCCCCCGACACCGCCATCCTCGGCGGGCTCGCCCTCGGCGTCCTCGGCGGGTTCGTCTCCTTCGCCGGCGTCATGCTCGGGGTGGTGTTCATCGCCCCGGGTGTGGTCCGTGTGCTCGGGCGCCTCACCGCGCGTCTGGGCGGGGGGACGACGGTGCGGATCACCACTGCCAACGCCACCCGCAACCCGCGGCGGACCGCGGCGACGGCCACCGCCCTGGTCATCGGGGTCACCCTCGTCACCCTGATGTCCACCGGCGCGGTGAGCGCACGCGCCAGCCTGGACGCCCTGCTGCGGGCCCAGTTCCCGGTGGACATGCTCGTCGAGTCGACCGCGTGGGACGCCGAGACCGGCCAGATGCTCGACCTCACCCCCGCCCAGGTGGCCACGGTCCGGGAGACCGAGGGCGTGGCCGAGGTCGCCGAGGTCTCCCGGCTGTTCCTGCCGTTGAGCGACGGCGGCCCGAGCGACATGGTCCTGGAGATCCCGGTCGTGGCCGTCGACCCGGACGCCGCCGCCGGCGTGCTGCACGACGACCGCATCCTCGGCGGGCTGACGGCGACAACCGTCGTCGCCGGCCCGATGTGGGCGTCGGACATGGGCGTCGAGGAGGGCGACGTGCTCACCCTGGAGGATGTCGAGGTGACCGTCGTGCTGGCCGACGTCGGCCGGGAGGCCTACGTGTCGACCGAGCTGAGCCGGCGCCTCGTCTCCGACCCGCCCGTGTCCCAGCTGTGGGCCCGGCTCACCGACAGCAGCTCGGCCCAGACGATCACCGACGTCCAGGACCGGCTCACCGAGCTGGGCGCGACGGGCACCGACGCCCCCGAGGCCTCCACCCCCTTCGTCACCGGCCCGGCCGCCGAGCGGGCGATGTACGAGCAGGTCATCAACACCCTGCTGGCCATCGTCGTCGGGCTCCTGGGCGTGGCCGTGGTCATCGCCCTCATCGGCGTGGCGAACACGCTGTCACTGTCAGTCATCGAACGGCGCCGCGAGTCCGCGCTGCTGCGCGCGATGGGGCTGACCCGGCGCCAGTTGCGCGCGATGCTCGGCATCGAGGGCGTGCTCCTCGCGCTGACGGGGGTGCTCATCGGCATCGTCCTCGGCCTGCTCTACGGGTGGGCCGGTACGGCCGTGCTCCTCGGCCAGACCGACGAGCTGACCATCGCGGTGCCGTGGTTGCACATCGCGGCGATCGTCCTCGTCGCCGTCCTCGCCGGGCTGGCCGCCTCGGTGCTGCCCGCGCGCAGCGCGGTGCGCACCCCACCGGTCGCGGCACTGGCGACCGAGTAGACTCGCCGGTGCCGGATGGAGGGCCGGCACCGGCGCCGCCGGACCCCGCCGCGTCCCGGACACGGCGGGGTCCTGTCATGAGGGAGGGCGACGCGAGCCCCGGCGCGGCTCGGATGCCCGCGGACGGCGCGGGCTGCGGCAGGCGGTCAACGTCGACGCCCGGGGGCTCGACGGCGTCGTCGACGGGCCGAGCTCAGGCGACGGCGCGGGGCGGTCGCGTGCTGTTCGCCCACGCGACCGACGGTGGCACGAGCAGGCCGGCCGTCACCGCCACCGGCACCGCGACGAGGAGGGCGACCACCCACCACTCCCGGCTCCCGGCCTGCGAGACCCCGGTCGCCAGGACGAGCAGCTGCCACGTGACCACCGGTCCCCGCCCCCACCGCCGGCGCTGGTGGAGCGCCCGGACGGCCGCGAGGAGCACGGCGACGAGGCTGAGGAAGATGACGGCGAGCACCGCCGTGACGCCCGGCGCCCTCGTCCGCCCGGACAGCACCTCGAGGAGCATGCCGACGCTCAGCGCGACAAGGGCGCCGGCCTCGACGAGCACGAGGAGGAGGGCGAGCAGAAGGGGCACGGGCGGGCGCGCGGCCTTGTCGGTGGTCACGGTCCCCGAGCGTACGACGTGTGACTGGTGTGACGAACACCACGCCCGTTCAGGAGCAGTTCACCGTCGTCTCCCTCTTGTTCGCGACGGTCCGTCGTGTGAGGGTTGATGGCAGTCATTTCCGGGCCATCCCTCCACGATCACTCGCGGCCCGGTGCTGCGCCGAAAAGGAGTTGCCTAGCCATGGACTGGCGTCACAAAGCTGCTTGCCTCACCGAGGACCCGGAGCTCTTCTTCCCGATCGGCAACACCGGGCCCGCGCTGCTGCAGATCGAGGAGGCCAAGGCCGTCTGCCGCCGCTGCGACGTCGTGGACACCTGCCTGGAGTGGGCGATGGAGAACGGCCAGGACGCCGGCGTGTGGGGCGGCCTGTCCGAGGACGAGCGGCGCGCGCTCAAGCGGCGCACCGCGCGCGCCCGCCGCGCCTCCTGAGCGCTTGACGACACTCCCGAGCAGGCCCCCGGTGCCCGTCACGGCACCGGGGGCCTCCTCCGTCCCGGACGACGGCGGCCTGTTCTCCGGCGTCACCGACTTCGCCATCTCCCTCATGGAGACCCTCGGCGGGCCGGGCGTGGCGATCGCCATCGCCCTGGAGAACCTCTTTCCCCCGATCCCCAGCGAGGTCGTCCTCCCGCTGGCCGGGTTCACGGCCAGCCAGGGCGACCTCTCCCTCGTCGGGGTCATCCTGTGGACCGTCGCCGGCTCGCTGGTCGGTGCCCTCCTGCTCTACGGGCTGGGCGCCGGGCTCGGCATCCACCGGCTGCGCGCCATCGCCGACCGCCTCCCGCTCGTCGACGCCCACGACATCGACGACACCGAGCGGTGGTTCGCCCGCCACGGCCCCAAGGCGGTCTTCTTCGGCCGGATGCTGCCGATCTTCCGCAGCCTCATCTCCATCCCCGCGGGTATCGAGCGCATGCCGCTGCTCCGCTTCGCGGCCCTGACGACGGCGGGCTCGACGATCTGGAACACCGTGCTCGTCTGCGCCGGCTACCTGCTCGGCGAGCAGTGGCACGTCGTGGAGCAGTACACCGGCATCCTGCAGTGGGCGGTCATCGCCGCGATCGTCGGCGCGGTCGCGTGGTTCGTCTGGAGCCGCACCGGGCGCCGCGGGCGGCGCCGCCGCGAACGCGGGTCCGGGCCCTCGGCCTGACCGGACGCGCGACCAGGTCTGCGTTCACCCCGACCCGGCGCACGAGCCGCTACCGGGCGTCGCCGATCCGTGCCCGGACGACGACCTCGGTCCCCCCGCCGTCCGCAGGCCTCCACTCGATCGTGCCGCCGAGCTCGCCCCGGACCAGCGTGGAGACGATCTGCGTCCCGAGACCGCCCAGGACACTGCCCTCCTCCATGCCGCGGCCGTCGTCGCGGACGGTGACCTCCAGCGCCTGGCCGTCCCGCTCCGCACTGACGACCACGGTGCCCCCCTCCCGTCCCAGCCCGTGCTGGACGGCGTTGGTGACGAGCTCGGTGAGCACCACGGCCAGCGCCGTCGCGTCGTCGGCCGGGACCTCCCCGAAGCGGCCCTGCACCTCGGTGCGCACGTGCCCCTCCCCTGCGGCGACGTCCGCCGAGAGGCGCAGCACCCGGACGAACAGGGTGTCGAAGTCGACGATCTCGTCGATGATCTGGGAGAGCATGTCGTGGACCAGCGCGATCGTGGAGACCCGGCGGATCGCGTCGCCCAGCGCACTGCGCACCTCCGGGTTGTCCGAGCGGCGGGCCTGCAGCCGCAGCACGGCGGCCACGGTCTGCAGGTTGTTCTTCACCCGGTGGTGGATCTCCCGGATGGTGGCGTCCTTGGTGAGGAGCTCGAGCTCCTGCCGCCGGACCTCGGTGACGTCCCGGCACAGCAGCACGGCGCCCCGGCGCTGGCCGTTCTCGGTGATGGGGATGGCCCGGAAGGAGACGACGACGCCGTGGGCCTCGACCTCGGCACGCAGTGCGGCGCGGCCGGTCAGGACGAGCGGGAGGGACTCCTCCACCGAGCTGCTGCCCTCGAGCACCTCGGTGACGGCCTCGGCGAGGACCTTGCCGGTGAGGTCGCCGATGATGCCCAGGCGGTGGAAGCAGGACAGCGCGTTCGGGCTGGCGTAGAGCACCTCGCCGTCCAGGCCGAGACGGAGCAGCCCGTCACCCACACGCGGGGCGCCGCGGCGCGAGCCCCGGGGCGAGTCGGGCTGGGGGAACTCCCCGCGGGCGATCATGCCGCAGATGGCGTCGGCGGCCTCGACGTAGTTGAGCTCCAGCCGGCTCGACGTCCGGGTGATCCCCAGGTTCGCCTGGCGGGAGATCACCGCGATCGTCTGGCCGTCGTGGATCACCGGGATGGCGTCCTCGCGCACGGCGTGCGCCCCGATCCAGCGCGGCTCCGTGGCCCGCACCGGGACGCCCCGCTCCATCGCCTGCCGCAGCAGGCGCCGCCGCCCCGCCGGGATGAGCCGGCCCACGACGTCCTCGTAATAGACGGTCGCGCCGGTCGACGGCCGGCAGTGCGCGACGATGAGGAAGTCCTCCTCCCCCATCGGGATGCACAGGAGCAGGTCAGCGAAGGAGAGGTCGGACACGACCTGCCAGTCACCGACCAGCTGGTGGAGCCACTCGATGCTGCGCCGGTCGAGCCGGGAGCGGTCCTGGATGAGTTCGCTGAGCGTCGACACCCCGTCAGCATATGCGCGGCGCCGGGCCGCCC
>NZ_CALGNQ010000208.1 GCF_937958535.1 uncultured Georgenia sp.
GGCCGGGCGGGCAGTCAGGCACTGGGCGGGCGGGTGGCCAGGGTGACGTCCACGTCGTGGGCGGTGCCGTCGCGCACGACGGTGAGGGACGGCCGGTCGCCGGAGCCGTACTGGCGCACGTGGCCGGTGAGCGCCGCGGCCTCGTCCACGGGGCGGTCGTCGATGGCGATGACGACGTCCCCGGGCCGCAGCCCGGCGTCGGCGGCCGGTGATCCCGGCTCGACCTCCTCGATGCGGGCGCCGGCTCGGGTGACGCCGTCGACGCTGACGGTCGCATCGCTCAGCGCCACCCCGAGGAACGCGTGCTCCACCTCGCCGTCCTCGACCAGCTGGCGCGCAACGTCGGCGGCCTGGTCCACCGGGATTGCGAAGCCGAGCCCGATGCTGCCCGCCGAGCCTCCGCCGGACAGGCCGGCGATGGAGCTGGTGATCCCGATGACCTCACCGCGCGCGTCGAAGAGCGGTCCGCCGGAGTTGCCGGGGTTGACGGCGGCGTCCACCTGGATGGCGTTGGTCACCACGGCCTGGTCGCGGCTCTGTGTGACCACCGGACGGTCCAGCGCGGAGATGATCCCGGTCGTCGCCGTGGAGTCGAGCCCGAGCGGGTTGCCGACGGCGAGCACCGCCTGACCGACGGCGAGGTCGGCAGAGCTGCCGAGCGTGGCCGGGGCGAGGTCGTCCGGCGGGTCGACGAGGCGTACGACGGCCAGGTCGGTGGTCTCGTCCTGGCCGACCGCCTCGGCCTCGTACATCCGTCCGTCGGCGAGCGTGACGACGACGGAGCGGGCGCCGTCCACGACATGGCTGTTCGTCAGCACGTTCCCGTCGGTGTCGAGGACGACACCGGAGCCCTGGCCCTGGCCGGAGGAGGTCGCGACGTCGAGGGCGACGACGGAGTCCGCCACCGCGGCGGTGACGGCCGGCCAGTCCGGGGTGCTCGGGGTCGAGCTCGCCGGAACCACCTGGGCGGGCGCGGCCGCCGGGGCCGCGGTCTGCGGCGCGGTGAACGCGCCGGTGACGACGGCGGTGCCCAAGCTGGCGAGCAGCGCGGCGGTCGCGGCGGTGCCGCCGAGGGCGGCCCAGCCGCGGCGGCGACCGCGCTGGGCGAGGGGGGCGAGGAGCCGGGGCTCCCCGCCGGGATGCGGCGGCCACTCCCCTGCGCGCGGGACGCGGGTGGCCGGGTCGGGGGCCGGCAGCGCCCGGCCGGGGTCTGCGGTGCGGAGCCGGTCGACGCCTGTCGCGTGGTCGGGACCGGCATCGCGGAGCGGGTCGCCACCCGCAGCCCCCACCGGGTCGGCGGCGCGTAGCGGCGCGGCGCCGCCCCCAGCCCGCTTCGGGCCAGTGGCGTGCAGCGGCGGGACAGCGCCCGTAGCCGGCCCCGGGTCCGGACCCGGTTCCTGCACCGTGCCGGCCCCGGCCGACGTGGGGTCCGGCGCGACCGCGGGCCGGGCCCCACCGAGGAGCATGGCGTCCACCTCCGCCTGCTCCCGGAGCACCCGGTCGGTGAGCACCGGCCGGTACGGCTCCGGCTCGGCCTCGTGCTCCCGGACGCGGGCCTCGTGCGCGGCGCGCTCCTCCGCCACCTGGCGGCGTGCCTCCTCACGCGACGTCGGTTCCATCTGTCCTCCTCGGTTCGTGCCTCGCACCCAGGGAACACCGCGCGCCTGGCGTCGCCCTGCGCACCGGCTGGGAGCTTGCTGGGAACCTCGTCGCGTCCCGGAGCGGGATCACGCCGGACGGGCGGCCGCGGCTACGATCGGGCCACTGTCGCCGGTGAGGAGGACGGGTTGCGACGCACCAAGCGCCACCGTGTCGTGCGGTTCTCCGCCGACGGCCGGACCCGGCAGCGCAGCGACGTGCTCGCCGGTGAGGAGCCGCTGGAGCTGCGCGTCGACGGCGCCACCTGGACGGTGACGATGCGCACCCCCGGTGAGGACTTCGACCTCGCGCTCGGCTTCCTCGTCTCCGAGGGCGTCGTGTGGTCGGCGGAGCAGGTGGCCGGTGTCGCGTACGGGCCCGGGGTCAACCCCGACGGCACGCACAGCTACAACGTCGTCGACGTCCGGCTCGATCCCGGCGTGGCACCCCGGGTGCACACCCACCACCGCCACGTCTACACCTCGAGCGCGTGTGGCATCTGCGGGACCTCGTCCCTCGACGCGGTCACCCGGTCCTCCCGGTTCCCGGTGGCCGACGACGATGTGCGGGTCCCCCTGCCCGCGCTCCTCGGGATGACCGAGCGGCTGCGCACCCGGCAGCAGCTCTTCGCGGACACCGGGGGTGTGCACGCAGCAGGTCTCTTCGCACTGGACGCGACGGGCGGGGCCGAGCTCCTGTGCCTGCGCGAGGACGTCGGGCGGCACAACGCGGTGGACAAGGTCGTGGGCTGGGCGCTGCGGGAGCGCGGGCTGCCGCTGCGTGGCTGCGTCCTGCAGGTCTCCGGGCGGGCGTCCTTCGAGCTCGTGCAGAAGGCGCAGCTCGCCGGCATCCCGGTGCTCTCCGCGGTGAGCGCACCGTCAGCGCTGGCCGTCGAGCTCGCCGAGCAGGCGGGGATGACACTCGTCGGGTTCAGCCGCGGCGACTCCGCCAACGTCTACACGGGTGCCGCACGGGTCTGCGCCTGACCACCGGCGTCTGTCGGTCCGCGCTGCCCCGCCGCGCGTCGTCCCCGGGGCACGGGCCGGGCGCCCGCACGGTCGGGGCCGCCGGGATCAGCCGTCGGCGCCGCGCTCGAAGCGCACCGGCTCCCCCCGGTCGAGGCGTTCCCGCTGCGGGACGACGGTGTAGCGGGGGTCGCGGGCGGAGGCCATCCCGGCCTCGAAGATGCCCATCCGGGTGCACAGCGAGCCGGCCATGAGCGCCGCACCGCTGAGGACCGCGGCCCAGCGCCGCCGGCCGGAGAGCACCGCGCCGAACCCGCCCGCCGCGGTGAGCGCCGTGGCGGCACGCATCCACGCCCCGGCCCTGCCGGTGCGGAGCGGCTCGGCGGTCAGGCCCATCGAGCGCTCCATCACCTGGGCGGCGGCGAGCTCGACGACGGCGCCGGCCGCACCGAGCCGGCGGGCGGGGGCCGCCTCTGCGACCGGGGTGGCCACGAGCGCCAGCCCGCCGGCGGCTGCGGCCGCCGAGGCGCAGAAGACGAAGGGCAGCTCACGGTAGGCGTCGCGCCACGTCGGGGTGGACGTGTCCGACAGGAGCACGGCGGTGTAGGCCGCGACGGGCGGTGCGGTGAGCCCCGCGAGCACACCGGCGGGCCGTCCCGCGGCACGCAGCAGCCTCGCCGGCCCGCGCGAGCCGTCCACCGGCAGCATCCGGACGACCTCGTCGAGCGCCGCCAGCCCGGCCGGTGCGCCGTAGAGGCTGAGGAGCCAGGTGCCCACCGACATCGGGGAGGTGAGCTTGACGGTGCGCAGCATGTTGAGGAACCGCTCGGGACGGCCCAGGTCGGTGACGAGGGCCACCATGCTCACCCCGAGCCCGCCGACGGCACCGATCCGGCTCGCGCGGCGCAGCGCCGGGCGGCCGGTCAGCTGTGCACCGGCGGCGAGCAGCGACGAGCCGGCCGCCAGGCCCCCCGCGAACATGTACAGCGGGATCCGCACGTCCCACGGCGCCGGCTTGACCACCTGCCGGCCGTAGTAGGAGCCGAACTCGACGTCGGGCACCGGCTGGTCGGTACGGTCGCGGCGGGTGCGGGGACGCCTGCTCGCCGTCGTCGTCATCGCCGCCTCCCGAGGAAGGCGAGGGCTGCCCCGGCGAGGAGTGCCGCGGCGGCGGTCGTGGCGCGGTTGAACATCTGGGGCAGGTACTTCGTGGGCACCACCGGGTCCGGGGGGAGGCCGTAGACCTCCGGCTCGTCGAGCAGGAGGAAGAAGGCCCCGGTGCCGCCGACGCCGTCCTCGGGGTCGTGGCCGTAGAGCCGTGCCTCGGTCACGCCCTGCTCGTGGAGCGCGGCACGGCGCTGCTCGGCACGCTCACGCAGCTCGTCGAGGTCCCCGTACTGGATGGACTCGGTGGGGCAGGCCTGGGCGCATGCCGGGGTGAGCCCCTCCCCGAGCCGGTCGTAGCACAGCGTGCACTTCTGGGCGACGCCGACGTTCGGGGCGCCCTGGGGGCCGCGGCGGCGCTCGATCACCCCGTACGGGCAGGCGGCGACACAGTACCCGCAGCCGTTGCACACGTCGGCCTGGACGACGACGGTGCCGAACTCGGTGCGGAACAGCGCCCCGGTGGGGCAGAC
>NZ_CALGNQ010000209.1 GCF_937958535.1 uncultured Georgenia sp.
CGTTCTCACCGCACCGCTCGAAACGCTTCCGAAAGCGGCCCGGCGCATCCAGGCTCAGGCGGAGTCGGACGGCGCGCCGGTCGCTGCTCGCCGGCCCTCCTCGCGCGCCTGCTCCAGGAGCGACTCGAGCCGGCGACGGGAGCGGCGGCGCCCCTGGACCACCGCGCCGACGAGCAGGGCGAGCCCGAGGAGGACGAGGAGCTGCGGCCACGGGACCGCCCACACGGCGCTCTCGGCGACGACCGGCTCGAGGGTCGAGCTCGTGCCGTCCATCGTGGCGACCTCCGGCACGAGGGTCACGGTGACCGGGACCCGCACGAGGGGCCACACGTCGTCGACCTCGACGGTGATCTCCCGGGTGTCGCCCGGGAGGAGCTCCTGGCGGGGCTGGTCGGCCGCGGGGAACGTGACCTCGCGGCCGCCGACGTCGACGGTCCCCTCGGCGAAGAGCCGGGTGTTGCCCTCGTTGTGCACCTCGAAGGTCACCGTGGCGTCCCCTGGGCGCGCGGGGTTCCAGGAGAGGTCGTACCGCGTGACGACGCCCTCCAGGGCGGCAGCGGGGGTGACCTCGCCCGTCACGCGGGTGAGCACCCGGACCCCGATGCGGCTGACGACACCGACGTTGGTGCCGTCCTCGGCTGCCTGCACGGAGGTGACCGACGCCGTGATCCCGGCCGCATGGTCGCCGGGCTCGGTCCGCTCGGGGACCGTGACGGTGAACTCGACGACCTCCGTCTCCCCAGCCTCGACGGTCACCGACCCGGGGATGGAGATCCACGTGCCCGCCGCCACCGACTCCTCCCCCGGGGCGAGCGTGTCGAACCGGCCGGTCCGGGTGTAGAAGCCGTCGGCCGCGGTGAGCTCGAAGGTCACCGGCTCCTGCCCGACGTTGCGGACGGCGATCCGGTCGGTGACGGACTCGCCGGGGTCAAGCGTGTGCTCGACGGCGCGCCGGCCGTCCGGGCCCTCCTCGTCGGCGGGCGAGACCGCCCAGCGCTCGGCGGGCGGCTCGGGCGTGGCCGCGGCGGACGCCGTCGCGGCGAGGAGCCCGGGGGTGAGGACGGCGAGGAGCGCCGCGAGGAGGAGGGCTACGCGGCGCGCGGGAAGGTGGAGGGTCACGGTCATCACGGTAGGTCAAGGGGGTCGGGGCCGCGGACCGCGGCCCCGACCCTCGTGGCTGCTCGGTCGGGGGCCGGTCAGTAGGCGTCCTCCCAGAGGCTGAGGGTGATGGTCGCCGAGTAGCTGCCGGGCGCGACATCCGCCGGCGTCTTGAGGAAGAGGTCGGCGTTGGCCTCCCACTCCCCGATGGCGTGGGCCTCGTTGGAGTCCATGGCCAGGGCGAGCAGCTCCTGCCCGGTGAGGCCCTCTCCCCCGTCGTCCAGGACGGTATCCACCTCCTCGCCGGGCGCGACCTCACCGTCGTTCTCGGTGAGCAGCTCGGGCACCCAGCCCAGGTGCTCCGGCCCGATCTCCGGCGCGCCCTCGGCGGTGAAGGCCGACGACTGGCCGACGACGTACCAGAAGACCCCCTCCGGGACGTCCTCGCGGTCGTCGCTCACGGTGACCGTCGGCAGGGTGCCGTCGAACCGGCGGACCTCCGGGTCCTCCGAGTCCACCTCGGTGAGCGTCGTCGAGTCGGCGGCGACGCTCATGGTCAGGGCACCGACGGGCGGCAGCGCCTCGATGTCGACGCTGACGTCCACCTCGTTGCTGCCGACCTCGTCGGCGATCGCCGCACCGGCGACGCCGGTCAGCAGCAGTGCCCCCACAGCGCCGACACCGGCGCGGGTGAGTAGCCCCTTGTTCTTCATTCGCTTCCCTCCGAATCCCGGCCGTCACGTGTCCGAACCGGACCTGCTGGCGGCCGGACCTTCCGGCCGCCGGGGTGCCGCCGTGGCGGACCGCCCCGTACCGCGCCGCCCTGCTGCGGCGCTGAGGTGCCCGGTCGGGTGACCGGGCGGTGAGCCAAGACGTGTGCGCGCGTCGCTCGGGCGCCCGCCGTGGACGCGATGTCCCCGTGGACCCGCCGGCACACGGCGGGCAGGGTGGAGGAGGACATTTCGAGCAATTTGTGCTGCACCTTTGCTGGGGACCCCGCGATGGATCGATGGCTCACCGTGAGCGATATCGCAGATGTTAGCGGAAACAATGCCTCCACTCCGGGGATTTCGACAGGCGGGCTCCCATACCTTGCACGAGCCTCACAGCGCCTCGACGGCAGCGGCGACAGTCGCCAGCCCGGACCGGTACCGCTCGAGGTACGCGGCGTACCCGGCGACGTCCTCCGGCGCGGGCTCCACGGTGTGGAACCGGGCCCGCGCGAAAACCCGTCCGTCGAGGTACTCGGCCAGGCCCACACCGGGGACGTCCCGCAGGTAGGCGGCGAGCACCGCCATCCCCCAGGCTCCCCCCTCCGAGGCGGTCTCCCCGACGGCGACCGGTGCCGCGAGCGCCCCGGCGAGGAGCCGCTGGGAGACACCGGGGGTGCGGAAGATCCCGCCGTGCGCGAGCATCCGGTCCACCGCGACGCCCTCCGTGGCGAGCACCTGCATCCCCAGGCTCAGCGTGCCGAACACCCCGTAGACCTGGGCCCGGACGAAGTTGGCCAGGGTGAGGCGGCTGTCGGGTGTGCGCACGACGAGGGGGCGCCCCTCCGCCAGGTCGGCGATCGGCTCCCCCGCCAGGTAGTTGTAGGCGAGCAGCCCGCCGGCGTCGGTCTCGCCGTCGAGCGCCTCGCGCAGCAGCGTCTCGTAGACGGTGTCGGACGGGACCGGGGACCCGGCAGCGGCGGCGAAGCGCTCGAAGAGCCCGACCCAGGCAGCCAGCTCGCTCGCCCCGTTGTTGCAGTGGACCATCGCCACCGGGTCGCCGGCCGGCGTCGTCACCAGGTCGATCTCGTGGTGCATGTGCTGGAGCGGCCGCTCGAGCACGACCATCGCGAAGATACTCGTCCCCGCGCTCACGTTGCCGGTGCGCGGCGCGACGGCGTTGGTCGCGACCATCCCGGTACCGGCGTCACCCTCGGGCGGGCAGAGCGGGACGCCGGGTTCCAGCGTGCCGGAGGGGTCGAGGAGCGCCGCCCCCTCGGGGGTGAGCACACCGGCCGGCTGCCCTGCGGTGAGCACCTGCGGGAGCAGCTCGGCGATGCGCAGACCGCCCGTGCGGTCCGCCACCAGGGTGTCGAACCGCTCGAGCATCGTCTCGTCGTAGCCGCCGGTCGCCGGGTCGATCGGGAACATCCCGGAGGCGTCGCCGACGCCGAGCACCCGGCGCCCGGTGAGGCGCCAGTGGACGTAACCGGCGAGCGTGGTGAGGAAGCGGACCTGCGGGACGTGCGGCTCCTCGTCGAGGATCGCCTGGTACAGGTGCGCCACCGACCACCGCAGCGGGATGTTGACCCCGAAGAGCGGCGACAGCTCGGCGGCGGCCGGGCCGGTCGTCGTGTTTCGCCAGGTCCGGAAGGGGACGAGCAGCTCGTCGCCACCGTCGAAGGCGAGGTACCCGTGCATCATCGCCGAGACGCCCATGGCGCCCACCGTGCGGAGCGGCACGCCGTGGAGCCGCTCCACCTCGGCGGCGAGGTCGGCGAAGGCGCCCTGAACACCGGCCCAGACGGCGTCGAGGGAGTAGGTCCACATCCGGTCGACGAACTCGTTCTCCCACTCGTGGGACCCCGTGGCGAGGACCGTGTCGGGCTCCGGGCCGACGAGGCAGGCCTTGATGCGGGTCGACCCGAGCTCGATCCCCAGCGCCGTGCGCCCCTCGATGACCGCCACCCGCGCGGCGTCGCCGCCGCCCGCCGGGCGCGTCTCGGTCTCGTCTGAGCGCGGCTTCGCCACAGCACACCTCCGTGGTGTCGGTTCGTCCTCGAGTCGCTTCGATGTTAGCGCTCACGGAGCCCGGCGGGAAATATCCGCACATCGGCCGTCGCGAGCCTGTGGTCTCCCCTACTCGCCGGCCACGTGGTACCCGCGGGTCGAGTCACGGGCCACGAAACGCGGCGAGACGCTCTCGACGCCGGGCGAGGGGCGCCCCTCGATGGCGGCGAAAAGCCGTGCCGCGGCCCGGCGGCCGAGCTCCTCCAGGCACATGTCTACGCTCGTCAGGCGTGGCCGGGAGTGGGCGACGATGACCTCCCAGTTGTCGTGGCCGGTGACCGCAACGTCCTCCGGGACGCGCAGCCGGTGCTCGCGCAGGGTGTCGAGGGCGCCGCGGGCGATCTGGTCGCTGCCGCAGATG
>NZ_CALGNQ010000210.1 GCF_937958535.1 uncultured Georgenia sp.
CGCGCCACCGGGCGACGACTGCGTCGGGGTCGGCAGGAGCGACCGGGAGCACCGGGCCGGTCGGGATGCGGCGGTCGTGGTGGCCGCGCCGCCGGCGCCGCGACCAGGCGGCGGCGCCTGATGCCGAGCCGCGTGAGCGGTGCCCGGGACGCCGTCGCCGGTGCCGGAGGGCCGCGGGCGCCGGCGAGCGGGCGTTCCCCCGACGTCGGGTGAGCCCGCCGGTTCCCCTTCCCGGCCCCGGCCCCGGCACCGACCCGACCTGACCCGTCGCCGGGGTGGCGCCCCGGGCGATGTCGGTGGTCGTGGTTACGGTCGCCGCATGCGCATCCTGCACACCTCCGACTGGCACCTCGGGCGCACGCTGCACGGGGTGGACCTGGTCGCGCACCAGGGTGCGTTCCTCGACCACCTCGTCGAGGTGGTGCGCAGCGAGCGGGTCGATGCCGTGCTCGTCTCCGGCGACGTGTACGACCGCGCGATCCCGCCGGTCGACGTCGTCGAGCTGCTCACCGACGCTCTGCTGCGGCTCACCGAGCACACCCGCGTCGTCATCACCCCCGGCAACCACGACTCCGCCACCCGACTCGGCTTCGCGGCACCGCTGTTCCGCGAGCGGCTCGCGGTGCGCGCACGTGTCGAGGACCTCGCCGTCCCGGTCTGCCTCCCGTCGGCCGACGGTGGCCTCGGCGCGCTCGTCTACCCCCTGCCCTACCTCGACCCGGACACCACCCGGCACCGCCTCGCCGGCCCCGAGACCGACGCCGACGGCACCCCGGTCGTCCCGGCCCGCTCCCACGATGCGGTGGTCGCCGCGGCCCTGCGCCGGGTCCGCGCCGACCTCGCCGCCCGCCGGGCGGACGGGCCGCGTGTGCCCGCGGTCGTCATGGCCCACGCCTTCGTCGTCGGCGGGGCCGCCTCGGAGTCCGAGCGGGACATCCGGGTCGGTGGCGTGGACTCCGTGCCGCTCGAGGTGCTCACCGGCGACCACGGCCCCGCCGCCACACCGGACTACGTGGCACTGGGCCACCTCCACGGTCCGCAGCGGGTCGGGCCGGACCACGACCCGGGGCGGCCCGGCCCACTGGCCCGCTACTCCGGCTCGCCGCTGGCGTACTCCTTCTCCGAGATGCACCACACGAAGTCCAGTGTGCTCGTCGACCTCGGGCCGGCCGGCGTCGAGCGTATCGAGCTGGTGCCCACGCCGTGCCCGCGCCGCCTCTCGGAGGCCACCGGCACCCTGGCGGAGCTGCTCTCCCCCGCATTCGACGCCCAGGCCGAGGACTGGGTGCGTGTGGCGGTGACGGACACGGTGCGGCCCCGCGACCTGTACGCACAGGTCAAGGCCCGGTTCCCGCACGCGCTGGTCGTCCAGCACCGCCCCGCTGTCCCGCTCACCGGAGGGCCGGCGCGCGCCGTCACCCCGGCGCAGGACCCGCTCGAGGTCGCGGCCGAGTTCGTGCAGGAGGTCAGCGGGGCCGCCCCCACCGAGGCCGAGGCCGCGGTGCTGCGCCGCGCCTACGAGGCCGCCCTGGCCGCGGAGAGGAGTGCCTGATGCGCATCCACCACCTCACGCTGGAGGCCGTCGGTCCCTTCGCGGGGCGGCACGAGATCGACTTCGACGAGCTCTCCGCCGGCGGGCTGTTCCTGCTCGAGGGACCCACTGGCGCCGGGAAGTCGACCCTCATCGACGCGATCACCTTCGGGCTCTACGGCTCCCTGGGCAGCCCCGCGCGCGACGACCGACTGCCCTCGGCACACGCCCCCGGCACCGAGCCGGTGATCGAGGTCGTCTTCTCCACCGGCGCCGGGATCTATCGGGTGCGGCGGACACCCGCCTACGAGCGGCCCAAGCTCCGCGGGGATGGCATGCGGAGGCAGAACGCCACCGCCCGCCTGTGGCGGCTGGAGTCGGTGACCGACGAGGGCGGTGAGCCTCTCGCCACCACCACCCAGGAGGTCGGCACCGAGGTCCGCCGCATCGTGCGGCTCGACCGGACCCAGTTCAGCCAGACCGTCGTGCTGCCCCAGGGCCGCTTCTCCACGTTCCTGCGGGCCAAGCCGGACGAGCGTGCCCAGGTGCTGCGCGACGTCTTCGGCACGGAGATCTACCAGCGCTTCCAGGACGAGCTCACCGAGCTGGCCCGCCAGGCCCGGCGTGACGTCGCCGCCGCCCGGCAGGAGGTCGCCACCGCGGTGTCCACGTTCGCCGCCCTGCTGCCCGAGGACGACCCCACCGCCGCGGCGCTCACGGACGCGGCGGAGGAGCTCGACGCCGCGGTGCTCGAGGGGCGCACCGCGCAGGTCGTCGCGCGCGCCGAGGCGGAGCTCGCCGCCGCCGAGGCCCGGCGGGAGCAGGCCCAGGCCGCCGAGCGAGCCGCGCAGGAGGCGCTCGACGCCGAGCGCGACCTCGAGCAGCGCGTCACTCGCCGCCGGGTCCTGCTCGCGGAGCGGGCGGCGCTGGCCGAGCGGGCGCCGGCCGTCGCGGCGCTGCGCGACCAGCTCGCCGCCGCCCGACGCGCAGCCG
>NZ_CALGNQ010000211.1 GCF_937958535.1 uncultured Georgenia sp.
CAGGCCGAGCGGGAAGCAGCCGAACAGGCCGAGCGGGAAGCGGCCGAGGAGGCAGCTGCCGCGGAGGCCGCAGCCCGCGAGGCAGCCGAGGTCGGGACCGTCTCACAGCAGAACGCCAAGCGGTCCGCCGAGAGCTACCTGCAGTTCATGGCGTTCTCCCGGCAGGGGCTCATCGACCAGCTGGAGTTCGAGGGCTTCTCCCACGACGACGCCACCTGGGCGGTCGACCGGGTCACCGTCGACTGGAACGAGCAGGCCGCCAAGTCCGCGGAGAGCTACCTCGAATTCATGGCCTTCTCCCGCTCCGGGCTCATCGACCAGCTGCTCTACGAGGGCTTCACCCGAGAGCAGGCCGAGTACGGCGTGGACCAGACCGGCCTGTAGCACCGCGGCGGCCTGACACTGCGCCACACGGGCCCAACCCTCACCACCGCGAAATCGCTGCCCCGAACGGCTCCCCGGCCGATACGTTGGCGCGATGAGTGCCTACCTGCGCTACCCGCACATCCACGGCGACCTCGTCACCTTCGTCGCCGACGACGACGTCTGGCTGGCACCCGCGGACGGCGGACGGGCGTGGCGGATCACCTCCGACCGCGTGGCCGCCGCGCACCCCCGCTTCTCCCCGGACGGCGCGCACCTCGCGTATGTCTCCCACCGGGACGGGCACCCGGAGGTCATGGTCGTCGACCTCGCCAGTGGTGGCAGCCGCCGCCTCACCTGGTGGGGCGCGGACCGCACCCGGGTGCTCGGCTGGACCGCGGACGGACGCGTGCTCGCCGCGACGAACGCCGGCGAGGCCATCCTCCGCCACGTCGTCGTCAAGGCGGTCACCCTCGACGGGGCGGTCGAGCGGCTGGACCTCGGCCCGGCCTCGGGGGTGGCCCTCGCCGCCGACGGCAGGGTCGCCCTGACGACGTGGAACACCCTGCCCCCGGCGCACTGGAAGCGCTACCGGGGCGGGACCGCCCCGAAGCTGTGGCTGCGTACGGGCGGCACGTGGGAGCGGCTCCTCCCGGACGAGCGGGCGAGCCTCGTCGACCCGATGTGGCTCGGTGACCGTCTCGCGTTCGTCTCCGACCGCGCCGCCCGCTTCCCCGACCGCGCCGACGAGCAGGCCAACCTCTGGCTCTGGGACACGCCCGGCACCGGCGAGCCGCAGCAGCTCACCCACCAGGGCGCCGACGTCGGGTACGTCCGGGACGCGACGACCGATGGGCGGCGCATCGTCTGGCACACCCGCGGGCGGCTCTGGCTCATGGACGACGTCGGGTCCCCGGCCCGCCCGCTCGACGTCACCGTCCCGGTGGGTGCGCCGTCGTCGTTCGCGGCGAAGCCGACGGAGAACCTCGACCATCTCGTCCCGGATCACGGCGGCGACGCCAGCCTGGTCGGCTGGCGCGGGAACGTCTACTGGCTCAGCCACCGACAGGGACCCGCCCGGGCGCTCGCGGTGGACTCCGGGGTGCGGGTGCGCGAACCCGCGCTGCTCGGCCGGACCGGACGCGCCGTCGTCGTCACCGACACCGAGGGGGAGGACGCGCTGGAGGTCCACACGCTGACCGGTGCGGAACCCCCGCGTCGGCTCGCGGCGGGGGCGCTCGGGCGCGTCCTGCACCTGGCCGCCGACCCGGCCGGGAGGCGCGTCGCGACCATCTCGCACGACGGCACGGTGCGGCTGGTCGACCTCGACAGCGGGGAGATCACCGACCTCGACGTCGCGGGTGAGGGGGAGGCCCGGCACATCGGCTTCAGCCCCGACGGACGCTACCTCGTGTGGAGCCAGCCGACGCTCGAGGACCGGCTCAACCAGCTGCGGATCGTCGACCTCTCCGCCGGGACCACACCGGTCCCGCTCACCTCGGGCAAGTACAACGACCACAACCCCGTGTTCAGCGCGGACGGCAAGTACCTCGTCTTCCTCTCCGACCGCACCTTCGACCCGAGCTACGACAACCACGAGTTCGGGCTCTCCTTCACCGGGTCGACGCGCCCCTGGCTCATCCCGCTCTCCGCACGCGAACCCGCCCCGTTCGGGCCCAGCGCGGATGGCTGGCGGATCAGCAAGGACACCGACAAGCCGGACGCCGCCGCCCCGGTCTCCTGCCCGGACCTCGACGCCGAGGGCGCGGAGGAACGGATCGTCCCGTTCGAGGTGCCTTCCGGGCAGTACCGCGACCTGCTCGCGGCCAAGGGCGGCGTCCTCTGGGTCAAGGTCGCGTCCGAGACCGGGGTGCTCGGCAGCCGGCGCGCGGGCGTCGAGGGGGAGCCGCCTGCCGACCAGCTGCAGTACTGGTCCTTCGAGGACCGCAAGGTCACCACCGTGGCCGAGAAGGTCGACACGGTCGCTGTCTCCGGCGACGGGCAGCGGGTGGTCGTCCGGCACAAGGACGCGGTCACCGTCCAGGCGGCCGACTCCAAGCCACCCGAGGACGACGCCGGCGCGGTCGTCACCGTCGACCTCTCCCGGCTCCGGTTCGACGTCGACCCGGCCGCCGAGTGGCGGCAGATGTTCGAGGAGAACCACCGGATCATGCGCGACCACTTCTGGCGCGCGGACATGGACGGCGTGGACTGGGCGGGCGTCGCGGACCGGTGGCGGCCCGTGCTCGACCGGCTGCGCACCCACGACGATCTCGTCGACGTGCTCTGGGAGGTCGGGGCCGAGCTCAACACCTCCCACTCCTACGTCACGCCCGCGACGCCGCCCGGGGACCAGGACCGTCGCCTCGGCCTGCTCGGGGCCGACCTCGCGCCGGCGGAGGACGGCTGGCGGCTGGAGCGGATCCTGCCGGGGGAGTCCTCCGACCCGGAGGCCCCCTCTCCGCTGCGGGCGGCCGGGGTGGACGCCGAGGCCGGGGACCTCGTCGTCGCGGTCGACGGTGTGCCGGTCGACCCGGCCCTCGGCCCCGCACCGCTGCTCGTCGGGGCGGCGGAGAAGCCGGTGGAGCTCACCCTGCGGCGGGACGGTGCGGACCGGCGCGTCGTCGTCGTGCCGCTCAAGTCCGAGGAGACGCTGCGCTACCAGGACTGGGTGCGCTCCCGGCGGGAGTACGTGCGTGAGCGCACCCGTGGCCGCCTCGGCTACGTGCACATCCCGGACATGGTGGCCAGCGGCTGGGCGCAGCTCCACCGCGACCTGCGGCATGCGTCCAGGGCGGAGGGCATCGTCGTCGACGTGCGCTACAACCGTGGCGGGCACACCTCCGAGCTCGTGCTCTCGCGGCTCATCGCCCGAGTCCTGGCGTGGGCGCCGGGCCGGCACTTCGCCACACCGGGCAGCTACCCGAGCCAGGCCGCGCGCGGGCCGGTCGTCCTCGTGGCCAACGCCGAGGCGGGCTCCGACGGCGACATCATCGTCGCGGCCGCCCAGTCCGTGGGGCTGGGGCCGGTGGTCGGGGAGCGGACGTGGGGCGGCGTCGTCGGGATCGACGGCCGCTTCTCGCTCGTCGACGGGACGTCGGTGACCCAGCCGCGCTACGCGTTCGTCTTCGAGGCCAAGGGTTGGGGCGTGGAGAACCACGGCGTGGACCCGGACATCGAGGTCATCCACTCGCCGGCGGACTTCGGCGCGGGGGAGGACAGGCAGCTCGACCGGGCGATCGCCGAGGCCTTCGCCGCGCTCGAGCGCCGGCCTGCCCTCGAGCCGCCGGGGCTGCCGGAGCCGAGGGTGCGGGCGGGGGAGGGGTGACGGCCGCGAACCTCACCCGCACCCCTGCGGGCGTACCAGTAGCCCTCGATCGGCCCACTCCGGTACTGGACACTGCGGATCGGCGAGCAGGACAATAGGCACCCTGGGCTGGGCCGCCCGCCGAGCCACTGGACTGCGGAGGCAGCGATGATGGATCCGGGCTGGGAGGCAAAGACCCTGGAAGAGGCGCAGCTGGCGCTGGCACACGTCGTCGGGCACCCTCGCCTGCGCGACGCCCTGGACGTCACTCCGCCGGCGGGCGCGGAGTTCGACCCCCGCGCGGCGCTCGAGCAAGCGGGTGTCCTTCTCCCGACCAACGCGAAGGTGACCTTCGCCGAGGCGGCGACGGAGTCGGACTCACCGCACTGGGACATCTGCGTGACGGTGACCGGTCCGTCCGGGCACGCGCATGTCTGGTGCGTGACCGTGCAGCCGCCGATCGTCTTCGAGAGCGCCACCGTCTGACGATCGAGTTCGTGCTCGGCGAGTTGGCACGTCAGGTCAGACCAGCTCCGGGCACGTTGTGCGGTTGTGGCCGGGTGTCCGGCAGTGCCCACAGCGGCGGACGGTCCGCGGGCGGGACACCGTCGTGGTGGCGGTGTTGCCGAGCGCCGGCCCCGGCGTCGGTTCGAGGTCGTCGAAGTAGTCAGGCATCCCGAGCGCCGCGGCAGCTCGATTGAGGTCACGCACCTCAACAGTCGTCAGGACGTCGTCCGCCAGCGCCACCTCTCGCATGGTTTCGAGGAACCGCTCATTGAGCGCGGCTACCTGCGCCGCACCAAGTCCCGCGGACCCGGCGATGCGGGCAAGCTGCTTGGCCTCGTCACCGATGATCCTGCCGTCCTCAAGGGCGGCACCCAGAGCATCGAGGTAGACCGCGGCGGTCGCGTCGTCGACCTCGTGGGCGGACACGGGCAGGCGCGCGAGCAACGAGGCCATCCAGCCGTCGTCGCCCTTGCGGAGGTTGACTGCACGGGTCACCGGACGGTGCACCCCTACGGGGAAGCTCCCGCGCAGGCCGCGCCCAGGAGCACACGCGTAGCTGAGCGCATCTGCGTGGGGGGTGAGCATGCGTGGCAGCAGCCTTGCGACTGCGCGGACGTCGCCGAGCGCGGCGTGAGCGTCCGGCATCGGGATGCCCGCGTGCTGGGCGAGCGTCGCGAGCTTGTGGTTGGGCGTGTCGAAGGTGCGCTGTCCGAGCCAGAGGGAGCACAGTGCCGGAAGGGATGTGCCGCGCACGCCGATGCGCGCCAGCTCCGCCGCGAGGAACCGCTCCTCGAACACCGCGTTGTGTGCCACCACGACAGCACCCTCGAGCCGGGCGAGGATCTCACCGGCGACGTCACCGAAGTGCGGGGCGTTGCGCACCATGTCGTTCGAGATGCGGTGGACGAAGACGGCGCCGGTGTCGCGGCCCTCAGGGTTGATGAGGGTGGAGTACTCGTCCTCGATCCGGCCGGCTGCATCGATGCGGGCGATCGCGATTTCGATGACGCGGTCGCCCCGGGCCGGCGAGAAGCCGGTCGTCTCGACGTCGACGACGGCGAATGGTCCGTCGTGCCGGTAGCCGCTCGCTCGACCACCGACCTCCGCGTACGAGAAGAGTGGTCCGCGCAGGCCGGGCTGGGCGAAGGGCATCCGGCGGTCGTCGGCAGCCGCGGACCGGACCCGCGGTTCCGTGCGAGCTGGCCGCCGCGGTGTTTGGACCACGACCGGGGCCTGCTTCGCCCTCTTCCGACGTCGGACCCACCAAACTGCGGCGAGGACCAGCAGGACAAGAATCACGAGCTCCACGACGACTTCCTTCCAGCGACTCGATGCCGGCGAGACCGTATCGGCGATGTCCGACATCGCTGTCGGCCGGCCGCTGCGCGGAGCATTGGGGCCGTTATGCGTACTCCGCCCTGGTGAGCTCGTAGGAGTCCTTGATGAGGTAGCGCAGGACGTCCTCGTCGACCCGGTCGAGCCGGGTGAGGTAGAGGCACGTCTTGCCGCTCTTGTACGGGCCGAGCTTGGCGAGCTGCTCGGGGTAGCGCTGCTCGTAGTCGGCGACGAGGTAGACGACGAGGTTCGCCTTCCGGGGGCTGAAGGCGAGGATGGGGGCGTCGCCCTCGCGTCCCGACTCGTACCTGTAGTGGTAGCTGCCGAAGCCGATGATGCTCGCCCCCCACATCACCGGCTCCTCGCCGCTGATCTCCCGCATGATCTCGATCATCCGCTCGGCGTCCTTACGGCGGGTCGCGTTCTCGACGCGGGCGATGAACTCCTGCGGGTCGGTGTCCGTGGGACGCATCTTGTTGGCGGCCTTTGCCATGGGGATGTCCTTCTGCTGGTCGCACAAGAGGAGAGGGTGGAGGAACAACGTGCTCCCACCGTAGACCGCACGTCCGACACGGGAGTGCGACGACGGCCTCCGACGTCGAACGAGGGGAGCACCATGCCGGGCCGGATCCTCGGGTCACTGATCGGCGCCACTTTCGGGCTGGTGTACGTCATCGTCAACAGCGGCTCGCTGCCGAGCATCGCCACCTGGGTGGTCCGGGGGCTCGGGGTGGCGGACTTCCTCGCGCTCGTGGTCCTCGCGGTGCGAGCGACCCGTCATGCCGAGCCGGCGACCGGTGTATCGACCCGCGGCAGCCCGTTCGGCGCCGGCTACTGGACGGTCGTGCTCGTCGAGGCCGTGGCGCTCATCGTCGGTACGCGCCTGCTCTCCGGGCCCCTCGATCGGCCGGACGCCGGGGTCGCGTGGGTCTCGATCGTCGTCGGGGTGCACTTCTTCGCGCTCGCGGTGGTCTTCCGCCTGCCGTTCTTCCACCTGCTCGGCGCTGCCATCACCGTGTGCGGAGTGGTCGGTCTCCTCCTCGCCCTCCTCGGCTCGAGCACCGCCGACGTCGACGTCGTCGCCGGGCTGCTGCCCGGGGCGCTGCTCCTCGCCGCCGCCTGGTGGGGCGTGCGCACCGGCTTCCGGGTGCGTCTGCGGGCCGGCGACCCCTCGTCCTGAGCGGCGAAGGGCTCTGGCACCGCTCAGCCCTCACCCGTGGCGACGGGGCGGTCGGGGTCGGTGATCCAGTGCGACCAGGAGCCGGGGTAGAGGGAGGCGGCGATTCCCGCCTCGTGCGCGGCGAGCACGAGCTGGGCCGCGGTCACGCCCGAGCCGCAGTAGGCGGTGACGGGGCCGCCACCGGGCACGGCACCGGCTTGGGCGAGGAGGTCGCGCAGCGCCGGCGCGGGCAGGTAGCGGCCGTCGCCGTCGAGGAGCCGGGCGGCCGGGAGTGAACGGGCTCCCGGGATGTGGCCGGCCACCGGGTCGATCGGTTCGGTCTCGCCGCGGAACCGCTCTCCGGCGCGCGCGTCGAGCAGCACCCCGGCCTGCCCGGCGAGCACCTCCTCGGCGTCGACGACGGCGCGGGGCCTGGTCGCTCCGTGGGCGCTCGGGACGCGCTCCGGCGGCGGATACGCAGCGCCGCCGCGCTCGCCGCCGGGCGGCTCGGACGCCGAGACCGGCGCCACCTCACCGCTCTCGACCACCCCGCCCGCGGCCAGCCACGCCGGCAGGCCGCCGTCGAGCACGCGCACGTCGTCGTGCCCGATCCACCGCAGGCACCACCACGCCCGCGCCGCGGCCGCCGCAACCCCACCGTCGTAGACGACGACGCTGCTGCCCGGGCCGACCCCGAGCAGCCGGAAGGACTCGGCCAGCCGCTCCGGGGAGGGCAGCGGATGCCGCCCCCCGGCACCGGGCGGGTCGGCGAGGACGGTGTCGAGGTCGCAGAAGACGGCGCCGGGCAGGTGCGCGCCGCGGTAGCCCTCCGGATCCGCGCCGGCGAGGGTCCAGCGCACGTCGAGGAGCAGCGGGGGAGAGGCGTGGTCCAGCACGGACCGCAGCTGCTCCGGGCCGACCAGTGCGCTCATCGCCTCACCCTGCGTGTCCGCGGTGCTCATCCCCGCATGGTGCCACCTCGCGCGCTCGGCACGTCGGCCGGGCCGAGGGGC
>NZ_CALGNQ010000212.1 GCF_937958535.1 uncultured Georgenia sp.
CGGCGGGCCGTCCGCGTCCCTCCCGGCGGGTACGCCCCGACCGACCACCGAGCCGCCGGCAGACCGCCCGCCCGGGCGCGGACGGACCACGTCACATCCGGCGACACGCCGCCGCCCTCCCCGGCAGCAGCTCCGCGGTCGCGGACCATGGGACGGATGACGACGACGGTGGAGCTGGACAGCCCTGCCCGGCGGGCCCCGAGGCTGCCGGACGCCTGGCTCCGCGCCACCCTCGCGGGCGTCGAGACCGCGATCCTCAGCTGGCTGCTCGTCGTCGTGCCCACCGTGGCCGCCTACGTCGCCACCGCGGCGGCCCCGCTGCTCGGCGAGGCCAGCTGGATGGACGCCGCCGTCATCGGCACCGGTGTGTGGCTGCTGGGCCACGGCGGCGCGATCGACATGGGGGAGGCGGGTGTCGTCTCCCTGACCCCCCTCGGCACCAGCCTGGTGAGCGCCGCGCTGCTCTACGGTGGCGCGCGCCGCGTCCGGCTGCGCCGCCCCGCCACGGCAGCCTTCGCGCTCGGTGGCTTCACCCTCAGCGTGCTCGGGCTGTCCGCGCTGGTCCCGGGTCCCGCGGGACGGCCCACGGTGCTCCTCGGGGCGGTCCTCATCGGGACGAGTGCGCTGGTCCTGGCGCTGCGGCGGGCACACGCCCCCGCCCCCGCGTGGTGGGTCTGGCTGCGGGACCGCGTCCCGGACTGGGGGCGGGCCGGGCTGCGGGCGGCGTGGCTCGCGCTGGCCGCGCTGCTGACGCTGGCGCTCCTCGTCGTCGCGATCGCCCTGGTCCAGGGCGTGGTGACGGTGCTCGAGCTACACGAGGCGCTGGCACCGGGGCGGCTCGGTGCGGTGGTCCTCGTGCTCGCCCAGCTCGCCTTCGTCCCCACCCTCGTCGTCTGGGGCCTCGCCTGGCTCGCGGGGCCCGGCTTCGCCGTGGGGGAGGGCACGCTCTTCTCCCCGACGGAGGTGGTCGCCGCGCCGCTGCCCGCGGTGCCCGTGCTCGGGGTGCTGCCCCAGCCCGGGGCACCCGGTCTGGGCTGGGTGGTGCTGGCACCGCTCGTCGTGGGGGCCGGGGTGGGCCTGTGGCTGCACCGCCGACGCTTCCAGCAGACCTGGTGGGAGGCGCTGCTCAGCGGCGTCGTCGCCACCGGCACGGTCGCGCTCACCGCGGCGGTGCTCTGCGTGGCCGCCTCCGGCGGCATCGGGCCCGGTCGCCTCGCCACGGTGGGGGCCGCGGCCCCGGCCGTGGCGGGCGCGCTGGCCTGGCGGACCGGCCTGGGCGCCGGTCTCGTGCTGCTCGCGCTGCACCCGCAGGTGCACGCCCTCGTCGCGCGCGGCTACCGGGCCGTGCGCGCCCGGCTGCAGAACGCCGACGGCGATGCGGGCACGTCGCCCACGTCGCCGTCGGCGGAGCCGTCCGAGGGGTCGGACTAGGTCAGGCGGTCTGCCGCTCGTGCTCGCCCTCGGCGATCTCCTCCACGAGCTTGTCGCAGAACGCGGGGAGGTCGCTGGGGACGCGGCTGCTGACCAGGCCGTTGTCGACCACGACCTCCTCGTCCACCCAGGTCGCCCCGGCGTTGGACAGGTCGGTCTTCAGGCTCGGGTAGGACGTCACCGTGCGGCCGCGCAGCACGTCGGCGTCGGTGAGGATCCAGCCGCCGTGGCAGATGACACCGACCGGCTTGTGCTGGGCGAAGATCTCGCGGACGAAGGCGACGGCCGGCTCGTCCATGCGGAGCTTGTCGCCGTTCATCACGCCGCCGGGCAGCACCAGCGCGTCGTAGTCCTCCGGCCGGGCGTCCGCGGTGGTGAGGTCCACCTGCTGCTCGTGGCCCTTCTTGCCGGTGATCGTGCCGGTCCGCGGGGAGATGAGCACCGCCTCGGCGCCCTGCGACGTCACCGCCTCCCACGGCTGGGTGAGCTCGGAGTCCTCGTACCCGTCGGTGGCCAGGAACGCGACCTTCTTACCGGTCAGCTGAGCCATGGCTGTACCTCCTTCTCGTCTCGGGATCCCCTCCACGCTACGGCGGGTGGTGCGATCCCGCCTACCCAGCGCGCCGGGCGGGTGCGGCGCCCCACCGCGGGCGACCACCTCCGCGGTCGTTCGCGGCGCGGGCCGGGCGGGGGGACCCAGCGGGAGCGGTGCACGCGCACGTGCCCCGCTACGGCATGAGGTCGAGCAGCAGGTCCTGGGTGCGCTGCTCCAGCTCGGCGAAGCAGGCGTCCTGCGCCCGGTGGGTCAGCGCGCGGTCGAGACAGGCGTGGAACTCCGCGTACACCGGCCACATGAGCGCCTGCGCGGCCGTCACCACGACCATCCCGGCCGCGAAGACGATCCCGACGGCGACGAGCACCGTCGTCGCCACGCTCGTCACGCGGGCCCGGTGCATCCGCACCAGCCCGACGATGCCCAGCACCACCGCCACGGCGGCCAGCAGCCCGGGGACCAGCGGGAGCGGCCACGGCGGCCGGGTCACCGACAGCCACAGCGCTGCGAGGAGCACGACGGAGAACCACAGCACCGGCCGGTGCGCGGCACGCACCCGGTCCTCACCGGGCGGGGCGGCTCGCAGGTCCTGGGACGGCATGATGTCCAGTCTCCCACCCCGGCGGACTACCCTCGGCACGTGCCCACACGCGTCGTCGTCCTCATCTCCGGTGGCGGGTCCAACCTCGCCGCACTCCTCGAGGCCACCCGGGACCCCGGCTACGGGGTGGAGGTGGTCGCCGTCGGGGCGGACCGCCACTCGGCCGGCGGCCTGGAGATCGCCGCCCGCGCCGGCATCCCGACCTTCGTCGAACGTCTCTCCGACCACCCGGACCGCGAGTCGTGGGACCGCGCCCTCACCGCGGCCGTCGCCGCCGCGGAGCCGGACCTCGTCGTCTCGGCCGGCTTCCTCAAGCTCTGCGGCCCGCACTTCCTCGAACGCTTCGGCGGCCGGTACCTCAACACCCACAACTCCCTGCTCCCGGCCTTCGCCGGCATGAACGGCCCGCGGGACGCCCTGGAGTACGGGGTGAAGATCACCGGGGCCACCCTCTTCGTCGTCGACGAGGGCGTGGACACCGGCGCGATCATCGCCCAGGTCGCCGTCCCGGTGCGCGACGACGACACCGTCGACACGCTCACCGAGCGGATCAAGGTCGCCGAGCGGGCCCAGCTCGTCGAGCAGGTGGGCCGCCTGGCCCGGCACCGCTGGTGGGTCGAGGGACGGCGCGTCGTCGTCGAGGACCGGCCGGCCACTCCCGGCGACGGTGGCCCGCAGCCCGGCCGGAGGGAGTAGACTCGACCGCGGCCGTGACTGGCGCAACCGAGGTGGAGCGACACCACCGGGGAGCGGCCGGAAGTCCCCTGCACGGGCACCGCACGCCTGGGTGCCCCGGGTCCGTTCCATCGCACCCAGGAGTGACACCGTGACCGACACCCTTCCGATCCGCCGCGCGCTCGTCTCCGTCTACGACAAGACGGGGCTGGCGGACCTCGCCCAGGCCCTGCACGGGGCCGGTGTGGAGATCGTCTCCACCGGCTCCACCGCCCGCACCATCTCCGCGGCCGGTGTGCCCGTGGTGCCGGTCGAGCAGGTCACCGGCTACCCCGAGTGCCTCGACGGGCGGGTCAAGACCCTGCACCCGCGCGTCCACGCCGGTATCCTCGCCGACCGGCGCCGGGAGTCCCACCGGCGCGAGCTCGAGGAGCTCGGCGTGGCCCCCTTCGACCTCGTCGTCGTCAACCTCTACCCGTTCACCGACACGGTGGCCTCCGGCGCCGACGCCGAGGAGTGCATCGAGCAGATCGACATCGGTGGGCCCACCATGGTGCGGGCGGCCGCGAAGAACCACGCGAGCGTCGCCGTCGTCGTCGACCCGGCGGGCTACGACGACGTCGTGGCCGCGGTGACGAACGGCGGCTTCACCCTGGAGCAGCGGCGCCGGCTCGCCGCGGCCGCCTTCCGGCACACCGCCGACTACGACGTCGCCGTCGCCTCGTGGCTCGGCAACGTCGTCGCCCCCGACGACGACTCCGGCTTCCCGGCCTGGGTCGGCGGCACCTGGCGGCGGGCCGACGTGCTGCGCTACGGCGAGAACCCGCACCAGCCGGCGGCCCTGTACCTGTCCGGGACGCCGGGGCTGGCGCAGGCCGAGCAGCTCCACGGCAAGGCGATGAGCTACAACAACTACGTCGACGCCGACGCCGCCTGGCGCGCCGCC
>NZ_CALGNQ010000213.1 GCF_937958535.1 uncultured Georgenia sp.
GTGTGCGGGTCTCCGCCCCGACCGGCGTGGTCGCCTCACCCATGGTTCTCCCCTGCCGTCCGCACCGACGCGCGTTGCCCTCACAGCCATCATCCACTGCACCGGTGGTTCCGACCCGGCGAGCCGGACCTGCCATCGCCGTTGCGGTCCTGCCGGCCGGGGGGCTCAGGTGCTCGACGGCGGCCTCGCGCCGTTGAGCGTGAAGACGGCGTCGATGATGTACCGGTCGGCGACGTAGCAGCTCTCGGTGTGCTCGAGCGGACGCTGCTCCGTGTCGACGATGACCCGGCGTTCGACCAGGAGCGCCGACCGGGAGGGGACCTCGAGCAACCGGGCCTCCGCGGCCTTCGCGAGCCTGGCCGAAATCCACGCGCGGGCCACCGCCGGCTCCCGGCCCAGGTCCCGCAGCGCCTCGTGGAGCGAGCCGCGCTCGAGGTCTCGGCTGAGCACCGCCGCGCAGTCCAGCGGCAGCACGGCGTTCTCGATCGCCACCGGGATGTCGTCGGCCAGCCGCAGCCGCGAGATGGCCACCACCCTGCTCCCCGGGCCGAGGCGCAGCGCCTCGACGTCACCCGCCGTGGCGTCGACGAGCTGAGCGCGCAGCAGTCGGGAGGACGGCGTCCTGCCGCGCCGCTCCATGTCGCGCGAGAAGCTCATGAGCGGGGCGCCGTGGCGGTGCATCGGAGGCGGGGCGATGTACGTCCCCGAGCCCCGCCGGCGGACGACGAGCCCCTCGTGGGCGAGGTTCTCGACCGCCTGGCGGGCGGTCATCCGGCTCACGCCGAACCTCGCGGCGAGCTCCGCCTCCGAGGGGAGAGCGTCCCCGGGCGCGCCGGAGTGCACCCGGTCGCGCAGCCACGCCTCGATCTGTTCGTACCGAGCCGCCGGCCGCGGGCGCTCTTGACTCTCCATGGGCGGAATCCTAGTGTGCCGCCACGGCACAGTTGTCTATACCGATTGGCGCAGGTGTCTGGACATGAGTCGGACAGGGGACGTAGCCGGCGCATGGTCGGACCGTGCCGTCGAGCTCATCCGCCACATCAGGGACACGCAGGCCGATGCGGTCGGCACCGCGGCCGCCTGGTGCGCGGACGCCATCGCCGCCGATGGGCTCGTCCATCTCTTCGGCAGCGGCCACTCGCGGATGGCCGTGGAGGAGATGTTCCCCCGCTACGGCTCCTACCCCGGCTTCCACCCGCTCGTCGAGCTGTCCCTGACCTTCCACACCCAGGTGGTCGGCACCAACGGGCAGCGTCAGGCGATGCACCTCGAGCAGACGCCCGGCCTGGCCGAGGCGGTGCTCGCCAACTTCGCCTTCGGCACGCGGGACGTCATGGTCGTCTTCAGCGTCTCGGGAACCTCGACGGTGGCGGTCGAGATGGCGCAGGGCGCCCGGCGCCGGGGTCTGCGGACGGTCGCGGTGACCTCACTGCCGCACACCACGGCCACGCGGACGGCGGATCGCCCGGTGCTCGCAGATGTCGCCGACCTCGTCATCGACCTCGGCACACCGGTGGGCGACGCCCTCGTCGCGGTCCCCGGCCTCGACACCCAAGTGGGGCCGGGCTCTACCGTCGCCGCCGTCACCGTCGTCAACGAGATCAAGGTGCAGACGGCCGCGCTGCTCGTCCAGCGCGGCATCGTGCCTCCGGTCCTCACCGCCGCGGCCGTCATCGGCGAGCAGCGCTCCACCGAGCTCTTCGACGCGGCCTACGACGAGCACGCCCGCCGCGTCGCCTCCGCACTCGGCGGTGCCGGAGCAGCTCGTGCCGAGGCACGCCGCACCGCTCCTTCCACCCGTCCGGCACCAACCGAGCCACCGCCCGTGTAACACCCGCGGACCGGCTACCGGCTGCCCGATCGAGACAACCGTCGCCGCTCGACGCCGGGCCGCCTCCGGCGCAACATGCACGGCGCGGACCACGGTCCGCCGGGCAGGGCGTACTTGGCGGCGTGCCACGGAACGCGCAGGTTGGCTCGTCTCCGAGTCGTCACCCACGCGCCGGAAACTCACCCGGGCATCGCCACCGCAGCCGCCCCACCGTGCCGAAACCGTTTCCGTCGACTCTTGACGACTTTGCAGTTGGTCATTAGGTTCTTATGTACAGACAGGCTATGGAGCTTGCCCATACAGGTCGTGAAGCAACGGAGCGGAACTGACAGGGGGCGCGGGACGACCGACCTGGTGGGACGCGCATAGACACTCGAGAACATTCCGGGGGGAAACCAGCAATGAAGCTGTCCACGAGAACCTGCGCAGCGGCGGGCGCCGCCCTGGTACTGGCGCTGAGCGCCTGCGGCTCCGACGGCGGAGCCGACTCCGCCGGCCAGGATGACGCCGCCGCGGCGAACGGCGGTGGTGACTACGTCATCGGGGTCAGCAACACCATCGCGGGCAACGGCTGGCGGGAGCAGATGATCTGCTCGATCCAGGCGGAGGCCCTGGCCAGCGGCAAGGTCTCGCGCGTCGTCGTCCTGTCCGAGAACGCCGGACCCACGGAACAGGTGCAGCACCTGCAGAACCTCATCTCCGAGGGCGTCGACGCCATCGTCGTCAACCCCTCCGACCCCGAGCAGCTCAACGGAATCATCGACGAGGCCGTCGCCCAGGGGATCGTCGTCGTCGCCGTCGACGCCGCCGTCACCACCGACAGCGCCTACGTCGTGACCAACGACCAGGTCGAGTGGGGCCGGCTCGGCATGGCGTGGCTCGCCGAGGAAATCGGCGGGGCGGGGAAGGTCCTCTACGTCCGCGGCATCGAGGGCGTGCAGTCCGACACCGACCGCCACGAGGGTGTCATGGCCGCGCTCGAGGACTACCCCGACATCGAGCTCACCACCGTGTGGAGCAGCTGGGACTACACCCTCGCCGGGGAGATCGCCGTCCAGCAGTTCAGCGCCACCGACTACGACGGCGTGTGGACCACCGGCCCGGACTACACCACCGTCAACGGCATCCGGACCGCCGGCAGGGACCTCGTCCCCGTCACCGGGCAGGACAGCAACGCCTTCCTCGCCCAGCTCCTCGACGGTGCACCCGGCGCCGCGGTCACCAACCCGGCTGTCATCGGCGCCGTCGGGACGCACGTGGCCCTGCGAGTGCTGGACGGCGAGGACGTCGAGCAGACGACGATGCTCACGCCGGAGCTGTGGACCATGGAGACCAGCGCCGACAAGATCGAGCAGGCCTACGACCCCGACCGCGGGCCCGACACGAGCGCCGCCGTCGAGATCGACTACCCGCTCGAGATGACCCGCGAGCAGCTCTACGCCTGCGAGGGTCCCAGCGGCTCCTGACCCGCCCCCTGGCCGTGCACCACGGGACGGGGGACGGCGGCCACCCGCCGCTCCCCCGCTCCCGGCCTCGACCCCAGAGAGCATGATGTCCACCGATGCACTGCTGGCCGCCCGCGGGGTGGCCAAGGCCTACGGCAGCGTCGTCGCCCTGCGCTCGGCCGACCTCACCGTCGGCGCCGGGGAGGCCCACGCCCTCCTCGGCGCCAACGGCGCGGGAAAGTCCACGTTCGTCAAGGCGCTGACCGGCGTGATCCGCCGGGACCGCGGCACCATCACGATGGCCGGCGAGCCGGTCGAGCTGCGCTCCCCGGCGGAAGGCTACGAACGCGGCATCGCTGCGGTGTTCCAGGACCCGGCGCTCATCCCGGACCTCACCGTGCGGCACAACCTCCGCCTCACCGGCACGGACCCGGGCGCCGTGCGCCAGGAGCTCGCCGGGCTCGGCATCGAGGGGATCGAGATCGACGAGCGAGTCGCCGACATCCCGCTTCCCTTCCTGCGGATGCTCGACCTCGCCCGCGCGCTCGTGCACCGGCCCCGCCTGCTCGTCCTCGACGAGATCACCGCCGCGCTGCCGGCCGACCTGGCCGAGAAGGTCTTCACCGCCATGGCCCGGCAGACCCGCACCGGCGGCTCGGTGCTCTTCATCTCCCACCGCCTGGAGGAGGTCATCGAGCACTGCGACATGTGCACGGTGTTCCGCGACGGGCACGACGTCGCGCGCTTCGCGCCGCAGGAGGGGCGCGAGGCACGCATCGTGCAGTCGATGCTCGGCGACCGGGTCGAGGCGGAGGTGGCGGCCGAGCGCTCCCGCCGCAACGTGGCCGACGGCGTCACGCCCCGCCTCGAGGTCGAGGGCCTGAGCGCCGGTGACCTGCTCCGCGACGTCAGCCTCACCGTCCGCCCGGGCGAGGTGGTGGGGCTCGTCGCCCTCGAGGGCCAGGGCCAGGACGCGCTCTTCGAGACGCTCGCCGGCGACCGCCGTCCGCGCGCGGGAAGCATCCGCGTCGAAGGCCGGCCGCTCACCGCCCGCCACCCCGCGGCGGCGATCCGGCGCGGCATCGCCCTCGTCCCGGCCGACCGCACCCTAGCGCTGCTCCCCAAGCGCTCGATCCGGGAGAACATCGCCTTGCCCTCGCGTGCCCGCCCCGCGCGCTGGGGACCGATCTCCCGTCGCCGGGAGGATCGTTCTGTCAACCGCGCCGTCGAGCGCCTGTCCATCGACACCCGCGCCGCAGCGCAGGCCCGCCGACTCTCCGGCGGGAACCAGCAGAAGCTCACCATCGGCCGCTGGCTCGCCGAGGGCTTCCGCACGCTCCTCCTCTTCGACCCCACCCGCGGCATCGACATCGGCACCAAACGACAGATCTACGACCTCGTCCGCGAGATCGCCGACTCCGGTGCCGCGGTCCTCATGTACACCAGCGAGCTGCGCGAGATCGAGCTCGTCTGCGACCGCGCGCTCGTCCTCCACCGCGGCGAGATCGTCGCCGAGCTGCCCGCCGACGCCGGGGAGGAAGCGCTCCTCAACGCCGCCCACGGCCTGCACCGGGACGAGGTGACCACCGGATGACCACGCCGACTCCGCAGCTCACCACCATGCCGGCGCCCACCAGCCGTGCGGCCCGCTTCCGCCAGCAGCACGGCTGGGTGGTGGGCGTGGCCGTGCTGCTCGCTGCGATGATCCTCGTGCGCTACCTCCAGGTGGAGCGCTTCGGCGGGTTCGAGCTGCGCGCCCTGACCGCCGGCACCCTCATGCTCGCGCTGCTCGCCATGGCCCAGGGCGTGGTGGTCCTGTCCGGCGGCATCAACCTCGCCGTCGGCGCGCTCATGGTGCTGGCCAACTGCTTCTCCGCCTGGCTCATGGAGGACGCCTCCGTCGCCACCTGCCTCGTCATCGCCCTCGCGACGGTGGTGGGCACCGCCGTCGTCTCCGGGCTCATGGGATGGCTCGTCACCGTCTCGGGCATGCCCGACATCGTCGTCACCCTCGCCCTGCACTTCGTCTTCGTCGGGGTGGCCCTGCTCATCCTCGGCGGGCCGGGCGGTGGGACGAACCCGGACTTCTCCCGGATGGTGGTCGGCGGCTACTCCGACCCGCTCCCCTCGCTGCTCTGGCTGGTGGCGGTGTTCCTCCTGGTCTGGGTGCCCTTCCGGCGGAGTCGGGCCGGGATCGCCACCTACGCCGTCGGCAGCGACCGGCAGGCCGCCTTCCTCGCCGGCATCGTCGTCGCCCGCGCCCGGGTGCAGGCCTACGTCCTCTCCGGCGTCTTCGCCGGGCTCGCCGGGATCGCCACCACGGCATCGCTGGGGAGCGGGAGCCCGCAGGAGTCCATCGCGCTCGGTGCGCTGCTCGGCTCGGTGGCCGCCGTCGTGCTCGGCGGGGTGGCGCTGGCCGGCGGGCGAGGCGGGTTGCTCGGACCCGTGCTCGCGGCCTTCGTCCTCACCCTCATCCCGGCGATCCTGCTCAGCGCCGGCGCCAACCCGAATGTCGCAGTGCTGCTCGAGGGCCTCATCATCATCGGCGTCGTCATGCTCGGCGGCCTGCTCGAGCTGCGCAGGAGGAAGCAGTGAGCACCGCCGTCACCACGTCCCTCCCCCGCACCCGGCGCCTGAGAGGCACGCTGGCCGACCGGCCGGTCCTCGTCCTCAGCGCCGTCTTCGTCCTCTTCTACCTCGTCACCGGGATCCTCGACCCGAGCCTGTTCAGCACCGGCGGCCTGCGGTCGGTCCTCCTCCTCGCCTGCCCGCTGGCGCTCTTCGCCGCAGGCCAGACGATCGCCTTCCTCACCGGTGGCATCGACCTGTCGGTAACGATGACCGCCAACGTCGCCGCCTACGTCGCCGCCACCCAGAGCGGCGCCGGACCGCTCCAGGCGATCACCCTGGCGCTCGTCGTCGGCGCGGCCGCCGGCCTGCTCAACGGCGTCGGGGTCGGCGTCTTCCGCGTCCACCCGCTGATCATGACGATCGGGATGTCCAGCGTGCTCCTCGGCATCGTCTCGGTGGGGCTGGCGAGCGGCGGGTTCCTCACCGGCCCCGCCGTCGTCCCGCCCCTGCTCACCACCCTCGGCGGCGGCACGCTCGTGGGGCCGGTGCCGATGAACGTCGTCGTCTGGGCGGGCGCCTCCGTCGTCCTCCTCCTCGGGCTCGTGCGCACCGGCCTGGGTCGCACGATCTACGCCGTCGGGGACAACCCCACGGCGTGCCGCCTCTCCGGGGTGAAGGTGTGGCAGGTCCTCATCGCCACCTACGTCATCGTCGGGATCCTGGCGGCCGTCGCCGGCCTGCTGATCTCGGGCAGCAGCGGCTCGGTGGGCCCGAGCCAGACGAACTCCTTCCTCCTGCCGAGCATCGCCGCCGCCGTCATCGGCGGGACCTCCATCCTCGGCGGCTCGGGCGGGTACGCCGGGACGATCCTCGGGGCGCTCGTCCTCACCGTCCTCAACCGTCTGCTCCTCACGCTCGGCGCCGGCCAGGCCGTCCAGCAGATCGTCTACGGCGCGATCGTGCTCACGCTGGCCTGGGTCTACGTCGCCGTCTCCGGACAACGCACCGACTGACGCCACGAAAGGAGGCGCCAACCACCGAGCTGCGCGACGCGGCGCAGCCGACGACGACGCGCTCGTCAGCGCGACCGACACACGACGATGAGAAGGGGGCCTTGTGCAGTGATCGCACATCGCATCGCCATGTTGGGCACCGGCCTGATCGGTGACTTCTACACCGCCGCGCTGAACCGCGGCCGCAACCGGGACGCCGTGGACCTGGTGTACTCCCGCAGCGAGGAGCGCGGCGCCGCGTTCCGCGAGCGATGGGGGGTGCCGCGCTCGACCACCTCGCTGGAGGCGGCCTGCTCCGACCCGCAGATCGACACCGTCGTCATCGGTTTGCCCAACGACATGCACGAGCACGCCGTGCGCCTCGCCGCCGAGAACGGCAAGGCGGTGCTGTGCACCAAGCCGCTGGGCCGCACCGCCGCGGAGGCCAAGCGGATGCTCGACATCGTCGAGGAGCACGGCGTCTTCGCCGGCTACCTCGAGGACCTCGTCTACACCCCGAAGACGCTCGCCGCCGTGAGGTCGGTCCGCCAGGGCGCACTCGGCGACATCCTGTGGGTGCGCTCCCGGGAGACCCACCCCGGCCCGCACAGCGCCTGGTTCTGGGACGAGAAGAAGGCCGGCGGCGGGGTCATCGTCGACCTCGGTTGCCACTGCATCGCGATCTGCCGCAACTTCGTCGGCAAGGGCAACCGCCCGGTGGAGGTGTTCTGCTGGAAAGGCACCCTCGTGCACCCGATCACCGCCGAGGACCACGCCATCGCCCTCATCCGCTTCGAGTCCGGCGCCGTCGGCCAGTTCGAGGTGTCCTGGGCTTTCCGCGGCGGGCTGGACCTGCGCGACGAGGTCTCCGGGACCGAGGGGACGATCTGGCTCAACCACTTCCTGCGCACCGGGTTCGAGATGTACACCAGCGGCAACGGCGCGGGCTACGTGGCGGAGAAGGCGGAGTCGACGAGCGGCTGGCTCTTCCCCGTCGGCGACGAGGTCACCGAGCTGGGCTACCTCGACATGTTCACCGACATGTTCGACGCGATGGACTCCGGTCGCCAGCCGCAGGAGACGTTCTACGACGGCTACGTCGTCAACGCCATCATGGACGCCTGCTACGCCTCGGCGGCGAGCGGCTCCTGGGCACCGGTGGAGCTGGAGGACTGGCGTGGGGGTACCACGCCGCGCATCGCCACGTCGCCCGAGGTGCACGACGGGCACGCCGTCATCAAGCGGGAGACGCTGCCCGACGGCCGGAGCAAGGTGCTGTTCCAGCACCGCGAGACGGGCGAGATCCTCGAGGAGGTTGCCCGGCCCGGCTGATGCGACGTCGCCCGCCGCGGAGCGTGGTTGCGGCGGCGGGCCCGCGGGGAGTCACACGGGGGTGAGCACATGGTCATGCGTAGCGGGTAGCGGGCGACCTTGCCCGAGCGTGCGCGGAAATACGCGACGTCGGTGACGAACAATGTCTCGACGCTGGCATCACAAATAATTTCGACCACGCTCCGACGACGAACGGGAAGAAAGTGCAATTCTTCCCGCAGTTCGGCCTGCCCGGAAACAGCGCGGTCCCACGCGGCCCGCGCTCGTCGCCATGCCCGAAATTCTGCGTTCTCGCACCGGAATGAATGCCCCGGGACCTCCCTTGACAATTCCACACCATCTGGACAATGTGGGAGGCTCAGAATGCCTACTCAGAGTGGAGGGGTCATGAGTAGACGGGCATTATCCGGATTGTTGTCCGTGCCATTGATGATGTCGTTCCTGGTGAGCATGCCGGCGGCCGCACAGCCCGGCGACGCGCCGACGGACGGCCCGCAGCAGGAGCAGGCGAGCTTCGCCGAGCTCGCTGCGGAGGACCAGTTCGAGAAGGTGCGGCTCGCGTCCATCCCGGAGCCGATGACGCTGGACATCGCCCCGGACGGCCGGGTCATCACCACCAGCCGCGACGGCGTCATCCGGGTCTTCCACCCGGACACGCAGGACCTCACCGTCGCGGCCGAACTGAGCGTCTTCGACGACCATCCGCTGCCGCCGCACCCGGACATCGAGGGCTCGAAGAACCAGGAGGGCGGGCTGCTCGGCCTCGCACTCGACCCGGACTTCGAGGAGAACGGCTGGGTCTACGCGTACTACACGAGCCGGGAGGAGAATAACCACATCCTGTCCCGCTTCGTCATGGAGGGCGACGAGATCGACGTCTCCTCCGAGGTCCAGATGCTGCGGGTGCCGTACAACAAGACGCACTGCTGCCATGTCGCCGGGGACCTGGAGTTCGACTCGGAGGGCAATCTCTACCTCAGCACCGGTGACGAGTCCCCGCCGGACCTCAACGAGCAGTACTCGCCGCTCGACAGCCGGCCGACCCACTGGTACAACGACGACCGCCGCACCTCGGGCAACACCAACGACCTGCGCGGCAAGATCCTGCGGATCACGCCGCAGCCGGACGGGAGCTACACCATCCCCGAGGGGAACCTGTTCCCGCCCGACGAGTACGACCCCGAGCTGACCCGGCCGGAGATCTACGCGATGGGGTTCCGCAACCCGTTCCGGATCTCCATCGACCCGGCGACCGACCGGCTCCACATCGGCAACTACGGTCCCGACCGGCTCGGTGAGTGGACCGAGCGCGGGCCGTGGGGCTTCGACCAGTACATGGTGACGTCGGAGCCGGCGAACTTCGGGTACCCGTTCTGTATCGGGAACAACTATCCGTACCGTCCGTGGGACTACGCCACGAACCAGCCGCTGGGCGACTTCTACGACTGCGACAACGGCCCGGTCAACGACTCGCCGAACAACACCGGGCTCGAGCAGCTGCCGCCCGTCACGCCGGCTACGATCTACTACCCACGCAGCTGGGCCGGCTGGCCGACGACGTGGGTGGGATGGCCGGACCGCGAGATCAACCCGATCCCCGAGCCCTTCCTCAACATGGGCTCGGGTGCCGGCGGCCCGATGTCCGGGCCGGTGTACCGCTACGACCCGGACCTCGACTCGGACACCAAGTTCCCCGAGCACTACGACGGGCGCTGGTTCCTCCTGGACTACCACCGCGGCCACGTCAAGACCGTCGAGCTGGACGAGGAGGAGCAGGTCACCGCGATCGACGACTTCATGCCGGGCACGCACTGGGCCGGTCTCATGGACGGCGACTTCGGCCCGGACGGCTCGCTCTACGTCCTGGAGGGCGGGGCCTTCGGGCCGAGCTCGAACGCCGCGCTCTACCGGGTGGACTACGTCGCCGACATCGAGGAGCCGGAGGTCTGTGTCGCGGACGACTTCGGCGGCACCGAGCTCGACCGTGACCTGTGGACGACGATCGTGCGGGAGAACCCGGACGGCTACCGGCTGGTCGACGGCGCGCTGGAGCTGGACATGCTCCAGGGCGACATGATCAGCAACCACCTCAGCGGCAACATCGTCACCGACGGGCAGAACCTCGTCCTCACCGACGTCCCCGAGGGACGGTGGGTCTCGGAGGTCACGCTGCAGATGCCGGTGGGTGCGGTCAACCACGACCAGGCCGGCTTCATCATCTACGAGGACGACGAGAACTTCACCAAGCTCGCGTACTTCCCGCCCTACGGGAGCAGCCCGGACGGCCGGTTCGAGTACCTCTACCACGAGGACGGTGAGATCCGCTTCCAGAGCGGGGTCGACAACCCGACCGTGTTCAACGCCCCGCGCACGCTGACACTCAGGCTCACCAGCGACGGCCAGAACGTCTCGGCCGCGTACTCGGTGGCGGGCAGCGCCTGGGTCAACATCGGCCGACCGGCCCCGGTCTCCCGGTACGAGGCGCCCAAGTTCGGGTTCTTCGCGGTCCACGGCCCGGCCGAGATCGAGAACCCGCTGACCGCGACCTTCAGCGACTTCTCGCTGTGCCGGACGGAGGACCCGGGCGAGCCCGTGTGCGCCGGGCCGACGCCGGACCCCGGCTACCGGGCGCTGTGGGACGGGTCGACCCTCAACGGCTGGCGACAGGCCGGCCCGGGTGGCTTCGCCGTCGTCCCGGACGAGGACCGGGAGGGCACGTGTGCGCTGGAGTCGATCGGTGACCCAGCGGGCCTCGGGATGCTCTGGTTCGAGGAGGAGCTCACCTCCTACCGGCTGCATCTCGACTTCAAGGCCGAGGCGGAGGACGACAACTCCGGCGTCTTCTTCGGGTTCCCCGACCCGGGTGATGACCCGTGGGTCGCGGTGAACCAGGGCTATGAGATCCAGATCGACGACACCGGCGGCTTCCCCAACGCCCCGGACAGCTCGAAGACCGGGTCGATCTACACCTTCCAGGGGCCGACGTCGTTCCCGACGGTCGCCGGGGAGTGGAACGAGATGATCATCGAGGTCGACGACCCCATGGTCCGGGTCTGGATCAACGGCATCCTCGTCAACGAGTACGAGGACCCGGGCGACCTGGGCCGCGACCTGTCCTCGGGATACATCGGGATCCAGAACAACCGCGTGTCGGACACGGTGTTCTTCCGGGACATCTGGGTCCAGGAGATCGTCACCTGCCCCGACCCGCAGACCCCGCCCGAGGGCTACGTCGCGCTCTTCGACGGCGAGTCGCTCGACGGGTGGACGATGGCCGGTCCCGGCGGCTTCGAGATCGGTGACTGCGGGGTCCTCCAGCCCTACGGAGGTATGGGGCTGCTCTGGTACGAGGAGCAGCTGTACGAGGACTTCGTCATGCAGGTGGATTTCCGGGTCCACCACCCGGCCGACAACTCCGGCGTCTTCGTCCGCTTCCCCGATCCCGAAGGGGACCCGTGGAAGCCGGTGAACGAGGGCTACGAGATCCAGATCTACGAGGCGACCGACAACCCGCTCGGCCGCACCGGGGCGGTCTACACCTTCGCTCCGGCGGAACCGCTCGCCACCAACCCGATCGGCGAGTGGAACACCATGGAGATCCGGGTCGTCGGCCAGGAGTACACGGTCACCCTCAACGGGGTGCAGGTCGCGACCTACACCGGTGACGGCAGCCGTGGGCTGCAGGGGTACGTCGGCCTGCAGAACCACTCCGAGGGCAAGGCCGCGGGCGAGACGGTGGAGTTCCGCAACGTCTGGATCAAGGAGCTGACGGAGGACCCCGAGCTCACGGTCCAGGCGTCGCTGGACCCGGCAGACCCGGACGGCAACCCGCCGTGGTACGTCTCGCCGGTCACGCTCACCCTCGAGTCGAACCACCCGGATGCCGAGCTGCAGTGGCGGCCGCGGACGGACGAGTCGCAGTGGCGGACCTGGACCGAGCCGGTGACCTTCGACGAGGACGGCGTCCACAACATCGACTACCGGGCCGTGCTGTCCGGCGACGCCGAGCCTGCCGAGAAGGAGATCCTCGTCGGGCCGAACGGGTTCGACTTCAGCGAGGACGAGTTCACCGTGGCCCAGGGCGACACGATCAAGTTCCAGTACGTCCCCGGCTACCCGCACGACGTCGTCATCACCGACGACGCCGGGAACGTGCTGGCCTCGCGCCCGGAGGCCTCGGACTGGGAGGACGACCCGTTCTACTTCGAGGCGACCGAGGTGGGCCGGTTCTACGTGTACTGCACGCCGCACTCCACCCGGCCCGACCCGGCCGACCCGACGACGTGGCGTGGGATGGTCTCGACCTTCGAGGTCACCCCGTCCAGCGGGGCGGGACCGGTCGAGACCGGGATCTTCGAGATCGAGTTCCTCATCGACCAGGCGGCCGCGGTCACCGAGGCCACCGTCGCCGGGGAGCAGCGCGGTGGCGGCTACACCGGCGAGGTGACGGTCGAGCTCACCGCCCAGGACGCGACGTCCGGGGTGGCCGAGACGCACTGGCGGCTCGCCGGCGACGCCGAGCACCAGCGCTACACCGGCTCGCTGACCTTCACCGAGGTGGGCGACCACGTCGTGGAGTTCCGCTCGACGGACGTCGCGGGGAACGTCGAGGACTGGAGGTCCGTGGCGTTCACCATCGTCCCCGACGAGCCGGCCGCGTGCCCCGACCCGGACGGGCGGGCGACCGTCGTCGTGGGCGGCATCGACAGCGGTGTCCCGAACTACGAGCTCGACGACGGCTGCACCGTCAACGACCTCGTCCGGGACGATGACACCTGGGCGAGCCGCGGGGACTTCGTGCGGCACGTCTCCGACGTGACCGGGCAGCTGCGTGACGACGGCGTGCTCACCGCGCGTGAGAAGGACGCCATCGTCCGGGCCGCGGCCCGCAGCGACGTCGGGCGGCAGGGGGTGAGGACGCTGAACCAGATCCGCTGACCTGACCGGTGCCTCCGGGCGTGGGTGTGGCTGCCGGCTACGCCCACGCCCGGAGGTCTGTCCGGGTGCGTGGTCTCCGGCGCCTGGTTTCCCGAAGTCCGGTCGGTGGGCGTCGGTCAGCGGAAGGTCAGCCCGCGTTCGGCGAGGGCCTCGGAGAGGAGCCTGATGGCACGCGGT
>NZ_CALGNQ010000214.1 GCF_937958535.1 uncultured Georgenia sp.
ACCTCCCACCGAGAGCCAAGACCCCGCCGAGAGCCCACTTCCCACCGAGAGCTCAGTTCCCGCCGAGAGCTGAGTTCCCATCGAGAGCTGAGTTCTCACCGAGCGCTGAGTTCTCACCGAGAGCTCACTTCCCACCGAGAGCTGAGTTCCCATCGAGCTGAGTTCTCACCGAGCGCTGAGTTCCAGCCGAGGCTCACGTCCTGCTGAGTGCCAGCCGAGAGCTCGTCCTCCCGGACACCGGCCCGGTCACAGCCCGAGGCGGGCCAGCATCTCCAACGCTTCCGGGCGCCGGCTGACCCCGAGTTTGCGGTAGGCCGAACGCAGCTGGGTCTTGACGGTGTTGACCGAGAGGAACAGCCGCTGCGCGATCTCCTCGCGGGTCAGGCCCTCGCGGAGGAGCTGCAGCACCTCGACCTCCGCGTCGGACAGTGGTGCGGCGAGCTCGGCGCGCACCTCTACCGTGGCAAGTCCGTGGCGTTCGACGAGCTCGACCGCCCGGGCGCCCTCGGGCGAGTCGGCCAGGGCGCCCAGCGTCTCGCGGGTGAGATAGCGCAGCGTGGACCAGGTCCCCCGGTCCAGCACCTCGCGCAGGGTGTGCAGGAGCAGGCGGCGCCCCTCCTCCACGCGGCCCTCGGCAACCGTCGCCTGGGCGCGGAGCAGCGCGTGCGCCCGGTGCAGACGGTCGTCGAACGTGGCGGGCAGCTCCAGCCGGGTGACCTCCGGGTAGCGGCCCGCCGTGAACAGGTGCAGGGCACGGGCCAGCGCCACCTGGGCGGTCGCGCCGCGGGCATCCTCGGGTGGGGCGGGCAGACCGCAGAGGTCAGCGCGCGCGACGACGCGCGCGTCCGAGACCGCGGTGGCGATGACACCGTCGGCCCCGGCCGGTGGGAGGCCGGCCGCCGCGGCGGCGTCGCACAGCTCGTCGGCCTGGCGCGAGCGGCCGGTCAGCGTGAGGTGGCGGACGTGGGCCTCCAGGGCCACCGGCCAGAACTCGCCGTGGGCGAGCGGCGAGGCACCGGCCCGGCGCAGGTCCTCTGCCCGCGGGTCGAGCATGTCGACGGCACAGATGTAGTCCGTGAGCGAGATGGTGTCGTCCACCATCCGCTCGACCCAGCTCTGTGTCCGGGACAGTGCCCGGGCCCGCTCGTTGACCTGGAGGGCCTCGGTGACGTCCCCGCTCATGGCGTGGGCGAGGGCGAGCTTCGCCGTCGCCTCGCGCACCACGAAGGGGAAGCGGTCGGGGCGGTGGGTGTCCAGGGCGCCCAGGAGTAGCCCCTTGGCCGTGGTCACCTCCCCGGCCAGGAGTGCCGTGAGCGCCGCCTGGACGAGCCACAGCGCGATGGCGCCGCCCGACCCGTCGACCGGTCGGCCGCGCTGGGCACGAACACGCTCGGCGGCTCGACGCACCTGTGTCATCGCCAGTGCCGGTCGCCCGCGCAGCCGGAGGTCGGCGATGTAGCGCGCGAGCTCTGCCGGTGACGCCGCCCGGCGGGGCGGCGGCTCCGGCTCCAGCAGGTCCTCCACCAGGCCGTGCCCCGCGGTCCGGGCGAGGTAGCCGGCGTTGGGCAGTGCAGCCAGCGCGTCCGGCGGGGCGGCTGCCACCACCCGTCGCAGGTCGGCCGGGTCGACGGCGAACCAGATCTCGACCCAGTGCTCGTCGAGGACCTGCAGGGCCGTCGCCCAGTCACCCGCCTCGACAGCGGGCATGAACGTCGTCGTCGCCGGCGTCGGCTCCGCGTCGATCGTCGTGCGATCCACCTTCTCACCCCCGACCTCTCTCCCGGACGCTCGTCCGGTGCGCATCCTTGCCGCACCCGGTGGCTGCCACTTCGGTCGCCACCCTCACCCGCAGGGCGAATCTGAGGGTGATTTTTTGGGATTCACCTGTTGATGACTGACGCGCCGTCTGATGATACCGCCTGGGGTTTTCCGACCGACCCCGCGGTGCGGACACAAGTGGAGGTTGCGAAGTGAATACAGGGGGCCCTGGCCAGGTCAGTCGGTCGCGGCGGAATGCGCAGCGACGCAGGGCGAGGCGGCGCGCTCGGCAACGCGGCGTCGTGCTGACGGCGCTGCTCGGGTTGCTCGCGACGTTCGCCCTGGTGGTCCCGGCACCGGCTGCCACGGTGCACGAGCTCATCGGGGAGTGGGCGGACGATCTTCCCGAGACCGTCCAGACGGGCGACGCCCTGGCAGCCACCTGGCGCATCAACGTCAACGACGACGCGGCCGCACCCGGTAACGAGCCGGTGGACGACGTCACCTTCGAGGTCACTCTGGCCAACGCGCGGTTCGAGGGCCTGCCGGCGGCGTGCCTGACCGAGGGCGTGGACCCGGAGTCCTCGATCACCCCGGACGGCGCGACACTGCTGTGCAACCTCGGCACGGTCGACCAGGGCACCGCCGTGGTCGTGACGACGGGAGTCGTCGTCGACGGCACGTCCGGTGAGGCGGTCTCCGCGACAGGGTCCATCGCTGGCGCGAGCATCGCGCTGCCCGAGGTCACCATCGACAACGAGTTCGCGATGGACATCCGCTGGCAGACCAACAACGGCCACACCACGCGCAACGGCAACAACGTCGACGCCCGATTCCAGTGGTCGCTCTTCCACGGCGCGGGCGCCGACCCGGGTTCGGACTCGGTGAGCTACACCATCACGCCGCGGACCTCCACCGGCAGCACGGTGACCGCCGCCGGTTGCCAGGCCTTCACGACGAGGGGTGCCAGTGGCCACCCGTACTCGGGCGGCGACCACCCCGCGGACCGGGTCGCACCATTCGTCGACACCTGCACCCTGACCGCGAACGGAAACGGGACTTTCACTCTCACGCTCTCGGGGATCGACTACTCCAAGAGCCACGTCCCCACCCACGACTCCACCGGGGCGCCGCTGCCACTCGGCACGGACGTCGTCGCGGCCGGCCAGATCACCCTGCGGGTGCTCAACGCCCCCAACGCCGGCAACCTCGAGATCTCCGTCAGTGCCCCTCAGTACGTCAGCCCCACCGGCGACACCCACGCCGACGACTCGACCAACAACTCCTCGGCCACCACGTGGACCAGCGGAGTCTGGAGCGCCGGCTGGCGCCCCAACTACACCGGACAGTCCCTGCCGTCCTGGTCGGACACCTACCGGGCCGCGCCCGGTACCCGCGTCCAGCAGAACGTCAGCCTCCTCTACGGACGCGATCCCAGCAGCATCACGGTCAGCTCGTTCCAGCAGTGCCTCGTCCTCGACTCCCGCTACGTCGAGTTCGTCGATGCACGGTACGGCGACGGGGCGGGCTGGAACTCCGCCCGGCGCGAGGACGGTGTGACGTTCTACTACTACACGGGCAGCTCCGCGCTGTTGAACCCCGGCAGCAGCTCCTACGACCCGAACCAGTTCCTCTGCAACGGCACCTCGGGCTGGACGACAGCGAAGCCGGCCGACCTCTCCCAGGTCCGCGCCGTCCGGGTCACGGTCCCGCGCCAGACGGTCATCGACAGCGATTGGGCCACCCTGCGAGTGCTGACCGACATCAGGGAGGACACCCCGGTCGGGACCGACGTGTGGAGCTGGGCCGCGTACACCACCAACACCGGTACGTGGCAACACCCCCACCGCAGCACCAACGCCTCCGACGCGCCTGCGTCGGGAGTCCGCACGCCGGACGCCCGTTACCCCTATGCGGCGGCCGGCCGGGACATCCTGCGCACGATCGGCGCCCAGCCGACCGTCACCAAGGCCGCCGACCCGGTGGTCGCCCTGCCCAACGGCACGATCACCTACACGCTGGGCTACGCGGCCGAAGGCGCCGGAGCCATCCCGGAGACGGTCGACGGCTATGTGCTCAAGGACGTGCTGCCGGCGGGTATCACCTACGTGCCCGGTTCCGCGTCCCCGGAGCCTGCGGTGGGCACCGACAGCGCCGGGAGACAGGTGCTCACCTGGACGCTGGACGAGGTCGCGACGAACACGCTCCACACCCTGACCTACGACGGCCTGGTGGCCGGGGACGTCGAGCCCGGCGCACCCCTGACGAACTCGGTCGACGCCTCCTACGGCGGCACCACCTCAGCTGCGGCCACGGCCACCGTGACGGTGGGCTCGGACGGATGGACGCAGATCGTCAAGACGTCCGACCAGGCCTTCATCCCGAACCTGGCCGGCGACGGCGTCGGCGAGGGGGCCTGGACCGTCACCGTGCGCTCCCAGGACCCGACGACGCAGGCCTTCACCGACGTCATCGACATCCTTCCCTACGTTGGTGACGAGCGGGGGACCGCCTTCTCGGGCAGCTACACGCTGACCGGCGTGGACACCGTCGAGGGGGCGGACGTGTACTACACCACGGCCGACCCCGCGCAGCTCAGCGACGACCCCGCGCACCCGTCCAACGGACGGGCCGGCGACGTCACGGGGAACACGGTGGGGTGGACCACCGAGTTCACCCCCGAGGCGACAGCGGTCCGGGTCATCGGTCCGGAGCTTGCCTCCGGGGCGGCGCAGCAGTTCACCGTCGGCATCGCCACCGACGGCGCCGAGGCCGGTGACACGTTCGTCAACCGGGCCCAGGGCCGGGCCGAGCACACCGGCCTCGTCATGCGGACCTCCGCGCCGACGACGGTGGCGAACCACTACTCGGCCTCCCTGAAGAAATACGTCCAGGACGCCGAGGGGCAGTGGCACGACGCCAACGACCCGGTGGAGTACCCGAGCTTCCGGATCGGTGACGAGGTGACCTACCGCGTCGTCGTGGAGAACACGGGCGGAGGGACGCTGACGAACATCGTCGTGGCGGACGACCGACAGCCCGAGCTCGGGGCGTTCACCATCGAGTCCCTCGCGCCGGGGGAGACCGAGACGCACGAGTACACGATCACGCTCGACGAGTCCTCCGGGGGCGCGCTGGTCAACACCGCCTCGGCCACGGTGGACACCCCGCCGGACATGGAGGAGCCGCCGACCATCCCGGACGACCCTGCCGGTGTCGACGTCGTCAACTACACCGTGGCGAAGTCCTCCGCGCCCGCCTCCGGCGCGACGGTCGCACCGGGGGACACGGTCACCTACACGGTGACGGTCACCCAGGAGGGCTCCGTCCCGGCCGAGGCCTGGTTCCGAGACGCGCTCACCGAGGTCCTGGACGACGCGACCTACAACGGGGACGTCACCGCCGACATCGGCACGGCCGTGGTCGAGGACGGTGTGCTCTCCTGGGAGGGCACCGTCCCGGTCGGCGGCACCGCGACCATCACCTACTCCGTGACCGTCGACGAGTCCGCGGACCTCGGTGACGCGACCCTGACCAACGCCGTCCTCTCGCCCGGCTGCACGGACGAGTGCGGGACCACCCACCCCGTCGGCTGGTTCACCTACGCCAAGGACTCCGACCCGGCACCGGGCTCGGACGTCCAGGTGGGCGACACTGTCGAGTACACGGTCACG
>NZ_CALGNQ010000215.1 GCF_937958535.1 uncultured Georgenia sp.
CGGACATCCCGAAGAACTTCCAGACCTCCCAGTACGACGAGCCGATCGCCTTCGACGGCGTCATCGACGTCGAGCTCGAGGACGGCACGGTCGTGCCGGTCGCGATCGAGCGGGCGCACATGGAGGAGGACGCCGGGAAGAACACCCACGTCGGCGGCACCGCCGGGCGCATCCACGGCGCGGAGTACTCGCTGGTCGACTACAACCGCGCCGGGGTGCCGCTGGTGGAGATCGTCACCAAGCCGATCGCCGGGGTCGGGGCCCGCGCGCCGGAGGTGGCGCGCGCCTACGTCCACACCCTGCGCGACCTGTTCCGGGCCCTCGGGGTATCCGAGGCCCGGATGGAACGCGGCAACGTGCGCGCCGACATCAACGTCTCCCTGCGCCCCGGCCCGGACGCCCCGCTCGGCACCCGCACCGAGACGAAGAACGTCAACAGCTTCCGCTCCATCGAACGCGCGGTGCGCTACGAGATCTCCCGGCAGGCGGCGATCCTCGACGCGGGTGAGGCCGTGGTCCAGGAGACCCGCCACTGGCACGAGGACAGCGGCACCACGTCCCCCGGTCGGGTGAAGTCCGACGCCGAGGACTACCGCTACTTCCCCGAGCCCGACCTCGTGCCGCTGGCACCGAGCCGGGAGTGGGTCGAGCAGATCCGCCAGACCCTGCCCGAGCTGCCCAGCGTCCGCCGGCGCCGGCTCCAGGAGGAGTGGGGCTACAGCGACGCGGAGATGCGCGACGTCGTCAACGCCGGGGCGGTCGACCTCATCGAGGCCACCGTCGCCGCCGGTGCCGACCCCGCCGCCGCCCGCAAGTGGTGGATGGGCCAGCTCGCCCGCACCGCCCGGGCCGAGGGGGTCGAGCTCGAGGAGCTGGCCATCACCCCGGCCCAGGTCGCCGAGCTGCAGTCGCTCGTGGACGCCGGGCGGATCAACGACAAGCTCGCCCGGCAGGTGCTCGAAGGCGTGCTCGCGGGAGAGGGCAGCCCGGAGGAGGTCGTCGTCGCCCGCGGCATGGAGGTCGTCTCCGACGACGGCGCGCTGCTCGCCGCCGTCGACGAGGCCCTGGCCGCCAACCCGGACGTCGCCGACAAGATCCGCGGCGGCAAGGTCCAGGCAGCCGGCGCCATCGTCGGTGCGGTCATGAAGGCCACCCGCGGGCAGGCCGACGCCGCCCGGGTGCGCGAGCTCATCATGGAGCGCGTGGGCGCCTGAACCCACCCGCATGACCGACGGGACGGCTCCGGGCACCGGGGCCGTCCCGTTCTCCGTCTCGGGGCCGGGGCAGGTCGGCCCCCGGCCGCGCGACGGCGGTCGGCCCGCGACGTCGCCGGCGGGTCCTGGTCGCTCTCGCTCGGCCCGCCGGGACGGCCGCCGAGGTCACGCCTCGGTCGGGACCCCGGTGAACCGTGCGTACTCCTCGATCGCCCCGGTCGTCAGCCGGGCCAGGCCCGGCATGAAGCGGGTGCGTGCCTCCTGCGTCACCCGGTCGAGCATCGCCGGAGCCCACCGGAGCAGGTGGTCGCGGAGGAAGTCGGCACCGAGGCGCACGTAGCGCTCGGCGTCCCTCGGTGAGCCCTGGTCGAGGGCGCCCAGCGCCCGCAGACAGGACCGGGCGACGAACTCCAGCTCCAGGCCGATGTGGTCGTCGGGTTCCCGGTTGAGGCGCGGCGCCTCCAGGGAGAGCGTGCGGTAGGCATCGCGCACCTGCAGGGTGTGCTCGGCGAAGACGAGCCCCTCCTCACCCCGGTGCACCGACTCGTAGGGAGCGACCCGGGCCACGGCGAGCGTCCCGTACAGGGCGGCGTGGTCGGCCCGGACGGTCTCGGCGTCCTCGCCCGTGTCCCGTGCGGCGCGGAGGGCCGCCAGACCCTCCTGCGCGGCCGGGGTGTCGGGCAGCGGCCACTCGTCGAGGAGCTCCCAGAAGCTCGCCAGCGTGGCGGCGTCGGGCGGCTCCCGGTGGAACCGCCCCAGGACGGAGAAAGCGGTGGCGAGCGCGTCGAGTCGGGTGGGGTCGAGCACGTGGGTCTCCCTAGCCATGGTCGAGGACGGTGGTGCACAGCGCCCGGTGCTCGGCGAGGAAGCCCCGGACGAGGCCGGGCACCGCGCGGTAGAGCCGGGTGCGGGCGTGCCGCGCGATGCCGTCGAGGACGGGAGCGACCACCGGGTCCAGGTGGGTGGTGCGGAACGTCAGCGCGTCGGCGGCGGCGACCTGCGGCGTCATCCTCCCCGACGGCGCCGGCCCCAGCCGGGTGGCCAGGTGGGCGAGCAGGGCGAGCTGGTGGCCGATGTGGTCGTCGGTGGGCACGGGGTGCAGTCCGGCCTGCGCGTACCACGCCACGAGCTCGGCGCGGAGCCGTGCCGGGTCCGTGCCGTCCCGGCGCCACGCGGACACCAGCGGCGGGACCTGTGACGGCCGGTTACGGAAGAGTCGGGCGTGGTCGCGGACGAGGTCCTCGTAGGGGTCGGGCCCGAGCGGGTCGAGTGCGGCGGCCGTCGTCGCGTCGCGCAGCGGCCAGGTGTCCCGCATCGCCGGGTCCCCGAAGTTCGCCGCGAGCGCCTGGCTCGGGGGCTCGAGGAGCAGACGGGCCAGGACGAACCCCGCCGTCCCGACCCGGGCGGCCCGGTCGGTGAGCTCCATCAGATGCCGATACGGATCATCGAGTCGTAGTGCAGCGAGCGGCCCATGAGCTCGGCCGCGAGGGCGAGCACGAACGCGGCGGTGATGAGGGCGGTGAGCAGCTGCGGTCGCTCCTGCGCGGCGGCGGAGGCCGTGCGGTAGGTGAACAGCGCCAGCACGACGGTGGCCAGGCCGAGCAGGACGAGGCGGGTGACGAAGAAGGCGCCGGAGAACACCTGGG
>NZ_CALGNQ010000216.1 GCF_937958535.1 uncultured Georgenia sp.
AGGCCTACGAGCGGCTCATCCTCGACGTCCTCCTCGGCGACCCGCCGCTGTTCCCGCACCAGCGGGAGGTCGAGCTGTCCTGGCAGATCCTCGACCCGGTCATCGAGTTCTGGGACGCGACCGGGAGCCCCGAGCCCTACCGACCCGGGTCCTGGGGCCCGACGAGCGCCGACGAGATGCTGGCACGCGACGGCCGCCGCTGGCGGCTGCCGTAGAGGAGACGAGCATGTTCACCACGATGCACGCCACGACCGCGGCCGCGGTCAGCGCCAAGCTCACCGCCCTGCGCCGCGCCAGCGGGGCCCTGACCTTCACCCGGGTGCTCACCCTCATCATCGTCGCCGACGACCTCGCCGGTGCCGAGCGTGGGATCCAGGCCGCCAACGGGGCATCCCGTGAGCACCCGTGCCGGATCATCGCCGTCGTCGCCGGGGAGACCGGCGACGGCCCGGCGAGCATCGACGCCCAGATCCGGGTGGGCGGCGACGCCGGACTCAGCGAGGTGGTCATCCTCCAGCCGCGCGGTGGCCCCGCGGACGCCATCGACACCCTCGTCATGCCGCTGCTGCTGCCCGACGCCCCGATCGTCGTGTGGTGGACCGGCCGGCCGCCGACCGTGCCGAGCCGCGACCCCCTCGGGGCCATGGCGCAGCGCCGCATCACCGACGTCACCGCCTGCGACGATCCGCTGGAGACGCTGCGCTCGCTCGCTCCCGGTTACGCCCCCGGGGACACCGACCTCGCCTGGGCCCGGGTGACGCTGTGGCGCGGGCTGCTGGCTGCCACCCTCGACGAGCCGCCGCACGAGCCGATCACCGCGGTGCGGGTCACCGGCGCCGACCAGCGGCCCTCCGTGTACATCCTCGCGGCCTGGCTCGCCGACTCCCTCGGTGTTCCGGTGGAGATCGGGGTGGAGCAGTCGCGCGCCATCACCCGGGTGGAGCTGGACCGCGCACCCGGACCGATCACCCTGCGCCGCGAGCCGGGGGCCAGCGTGGCCTACCTCAGCCGGCCCGGGCGGATCGACATGCGGATCAACCTGCCGGAGCGGACCCTCGCGGACTGCCTCACCGAGGAGCTGCGCCGGCTCGACGCCGACGAGACCTACGGGCGGGTGCTCACCCGCGGGCTCCCGCTCGTCACCCCACCGAAGGAGCAGTGAACGTGACCCATCCGAGCCCCGACCACCCGCCCGTCGTCGTCCACCCCGACGCCGACCTCCTCGCCCGGGCCACCGCCTCCCGCTTCCTCCTGACGCTCCTCGACGCGCAGTCGGTGACGACGCCGGTGCACGTCGCCGTCACCGGCGGCAGCATCCTCGTCGACGTGCTGCGCGCGGCCGGGCAGGACCCGCTGCGGGAGGCCGTCGACTGGAGCGCGGTCCACGTGTGGTGGGGCGACGAGCGGTTCGTCCCGGACGGGCACGCGGACCGCATCGACCGGGACGCCATCGACGTCCTCTTCGACCGTGTCCCGCTGCCGGCGGAGAACCTCCACACGGTGCCGGGACCGGACCGTGTCGCCGACGTCGAGGCCGCCGCGCGCAGCTACACCGAGGAGCTGGCCCGCTTCGCCGCCCCGGGGGCCGAGGTCCCGGACATCGCCGTCGTCCTCCTCGGGATGGGGCCGGACGGGCACGTCGCCTCGCTCTTCCCCGGCCGGCCGAGCCTCGGCGTCGAGTCGCTCGGTGCACTGGCCGAGACCGACTCGCCCAAGCCGCCGGCCGAGCGGGTGAGCCTCACCCTGCCGACCCTCAACTCCGCGCAGCAGGTGTGGCTGATCGTCTCCGGTGAGGCCAAGGCCGACGCGGTCGCGGCCGGGCTGCAGCACACGTCGCTGCCCGCGGACGTGGGCGGCACCGGTGACGGTGCGAGCGTCCCGGCCGGGCTCGTGCGGGCGCGGGGCCGCACGCTGTGGCTGGTCGACGTCCCCGCCACCCGGGCGCTGCAGGCCTGAGCCCGGCTCCGCCGCGGCGGGACGACGGCAGGACTACGACGTCTCGCCGCGGCGGGCACGGAGGGCGGCCAGCGCCTCCTCCAGGAGCGCCTCGCCGTCGGCGTCGGTACGCCGCTCCTTCACGTACGCCAGGTGGGTCTTGTAGGGCTCGTTCTTCGGGGCCTCGGGAGGGGCCTCACGGTCCTGCCCGGCCGGCAGACCGCAGCGGGGGCAGTCCCACGTCTCGGGGATGACGATCTCGGGCTCCTTGGCGAAGCTCGGCCGCGTCTCATGACCGTTCGCGCACCAGTAGGACACCCTGACCCGCGGGGCTGCCTCGCCCCGCTCTGCCTCGCCCATGGGGCCCGCGCCGACGCGGGACCCACGGATCGCACTTCCTCCAGCCATGGCCACCTTCTCCGCTCAGTTGAACCGCTGAATGAGGCCGAGCAGCACGATCGCCGTCGCCCACACGATCGAGATCCCGATCGTGATCCGGTTGAGGTTGCGCTCGGCGACACCGGAGGAGCCGATCGAGGAGCTGATACCGCCGCCGAACATGTCGGACAGTCCGCCACCCTTCCCCTTGTGCATGAGGATGGACAGGATGAGGAAGATGCTGGTGATGACCAGCAGCACCTCGAGGGTGATCCGGAGGGCGTCCACGAGCCACGGGCTCCTTTCGGTGATCTGGTGGGCGCGGGCACAGCCCGCGACCCGTCAAGGATAGGTGATCGAGGCGCCGCGCGGGACCATCCCGCGCCGACACGCCACGGGTCCCCGAGCCGGATGGCCCGGGGACCCGTCGGGAGTGCTGGTCAGGCGTGGTGCTGGTAGCGCACGATCGCCGCGAACTCCTCGGCCTGGAGGCTCGCGCCGCCGACGAGCGCCCCGTCGACGTCCTCCTGGGCCATGATCGAGGCGACGTTGCCGGACTTCACCGAGCCGCCGTACAGGACACGGACGGTGTCGGCGACCTCCTGGTCGTAGAGCTCGGCGAGCCGGGCCCGGATGGCGCCGCAGACCTCCTGCGCGTCCTGCGGGGTGGCGACCTCGCCCGTGCCGATCGCCCAGACCGGCTCGTAGGCGATGACCGTCTGCTTGGCGGCCTCCGCGTCGAGCCCGGCGTACGCGCCGTCGACCTGGGCGAGGGTGTAGGAGACCTGCTCGCCCGCCTGCCGGACGTCCAGCCCCTCCCCCACGCAGATGATCGGGCTGATCCCGTGCTTGAGCGCCGCCTGGGCCTTCGCCCCGACGAGGGCGTCGTCCTCCGCGTGGTACTGGCGCCGCTCGGAGTGGCCGACGACGACGTAGCTCACGCCCAGCCGGGCGAGCATGGACGCCGAGATCTCACCGGTGTAGGCGCCGCTCTCGTGGGCGGAGACGTCCTGCGCGCCGTACTTGATCTCCAGCTTGTCGCCGTCGACCAGGGTCTGCACCGAGCGGATGTCGGTGAACGGGGGCAGGACGACGACCTCGACGGCGTCGTAGTCGTGGTCCTTGTCCTTGAGCTCCCACGCCAGCTTCTGGACCAGGTGGGTGGCCTCGAAGTGGTCGAGGTTCATCTTCCAGTTGCCCGCCATCAGGGGGCGGCGCGGGGTGTCGTTAGCCATGGCCTCAGTCTTCCAGAACCGCGACACCGGGCAGGACCTTGCCCTCGAGGAACTCGAGGCTGGCGCCGCCGCCGGTGGAGATGTGGTCGAACTTGGACTCGTCGAACCCGAGCACGCGCACGGCCGCGGCGGAGTCACCGCCGCCCACGATGGTGTAGCCGGCCGCGTCCTGCATCGCCTGGGCGACGGCCCGGGTGCCGGCGGAGAAGGCGTCGAACTCGAAGACGCCCATCGGGCCGTTCCACACGATCGTCCGGGCATCGGCGATCTTCTCGGCGAAGAGCCGGCCGGACTCCGGGCCGATGTCCAGGCCCATCTGGTCCGCCGGCATGGCGCCGGCGGGTACGACCGTCGCGGGGGCGTCGGCCTTGAACTCCGGCGCCACGACGATGTCGGTGGGCAGGACGATCTCCACACCGCGCTGCTCGGCCTCGCGCAGGTAGCCCTTGACCGCGTCGATCTGGTCCTCCTCCAGCAGCGAGGTGCCCACCTGGTGGCCCTCGGCCGCGAGGAAGGTGAAGACCATCCCGCCGCCGATGAGGAGGCGGTCGGCCTTGGTCAGGAGGTTGCCGATGACGCCGAGCTTGTCGGAGACCTTCGAGCCGCCGAGGACGACGACGTAGGGCCGCTCCGGGTCGCCGGTCGCCCGGCTCAGCGAGTCGATCTCCTTGAAGACGAGCGTGCCGGCGGCGTGCGGGAGCCGCTGGGCGACGTCGTAGACGCTGGCCTGCTTGCGGTGGACGACGCCGAAGCCGTCGGAGACGAAGACGTCGGCCAGGGCCGCGAGCTCGTCGGCGAGGGCGCCGCGCTCGGCGTCGTCCTTGGAGGTCTCCCGGGCGTCGAAGCGGATGTTCTCCAGCAGCAGCACCTCGCCGTCCTGCAGGGCCGCCGCCTTCGCCTTCGCATCCTCGCCGACGGTGTCCGCGGCGAGGGTCACCGGCTTGCCGAGGAGCTCGCCGAGCCGCTGCGCGACCGGCGCGAGGGAGAACGCCGGGTCCGGCGTGCCCTTCGGGCGGCCGAGGTGGGCGGTGACGATGACCTTCGCGCCCGCGTCGAGGAGCGCGGTGAGGGTGGGCAGCGCGGCCCGGATGCGGCCGTCGTCGGTGATCGTCGTCCCGTCGAGCGGGACGTTGAAGTCGGAGCGGACGAGCACGCGCTTGCCGCGCAGGTCGCCCAGGGTGTCGATGGTCTTCATGGCCTCTCCTGGATGTGCGGACAGGCGGACGCCCGCGTGCCGCGGGGGCACGCGGACGTCCGTCTCACTGCTGGGCGGGGCTGCGCGTCAGAGGCGCTCGCCCACGTACTTCACGAGGCCGACGAGCGAGGACGAGTAGCCGAACTCGTTGTCGTACCAGCTCAGCACCTTGACCTGGTCGCCGATCACCTTGGTCATGCCGGCGTCGAAGATCGAGGTGTGCGGGTTGCCGATGATGTCGCTGGAGACGATCGGGTCCTCGGTGTACTGGAGGATGCCCTGCCACTCCGGCTTCGCGGCGGCGGCCTTCAGCGCGGCGTTGACGGCCTCGACGGTGACCTCCTTCTCCGCGGTGAAGGTGAGGTCGGTGGCGGAGCCGGTGATGACCGGGACGCGCATGGCGTAGCCGTCGAGCTTGCCCTTGAGGTCCGGCAGCACGAGGGAGACGGCCTTGGCCGCACCGGTCGTGGTCGGGACGATGTTCAGGGCGGCGGCGCGGGCGCGGCGCAGGTCCTTGTGGGGGCCGTCCTGGAGGTTCTGGTCGGCCGTGTAGGCGTGGATGGTGGTCATCAGGCCGCGGACGATCCCGAACTCCTCGTGCAGCACCTTGGCCAGCGGGGCGAGGCAGTTGGTGGTGCAGGAGGCGTTGGAGAAGATGTGGTGCTGCGCGGGGTCGTAGTCGGTGTGGTTGACGCCCATGACGAAGGTCGCGTCCACCTCCTTGCCGGGGGCGGAGATGATGACCTTCTTGGCGCCGGCCTCGAGGTGCGCGGCGGCGGCGTCACGCTGGGTGAAACGCCCCGTGGACTCGATGACGATGTCGGCGCCGAGCTCGCCCCAGGGGAGCTGTGCCGGGTCCTTCTCGGCCAGTGCGCGCACCGTCCGGCCACCGACGGTCAGGCTCTCCTCGTCGTAGGACACGTCCTCGGCGAGCACACCCATGATCGAGTCGTACTTCAGGAGGTGGGCGAGGGTCTTGTTGTCGGTGAGGTCGTTGACGCCGACGATCTCGACGTCCGCCCCCGAGCTGAGCACGGCCCGGAAAAAGCTGCGGCCGATGCGACCGAAGCCGTTGATTCCGACGCGGATGGTCACTATGTCCTCCTCCAGTGCGCCGGTCGGCGCACCCAATGTCGTGTGTTCGTGGAGCGCCACGAGGCGCGCAGACGGAGGCCGCCAAGGTGGTGGGGCCCGTCAGCAAGAACCAACCTACACCTCGACAAATGGGACCGCAGGGACGAAGGTCCGAGGACGCGGCCCGGGATGACCGACGTCACAGCCCGGAGCCGCCCGTTCTCACAGGTCGAGCATCTCCGGGGTGAGGACGGCCTCGGTGTCGGGGATGCCCAGGGCGTGCGCCCGCTTGTCCGCCATGGCCAGGAGACGCCGGATGCGCCCGGCGATGGCGTCCTTGGTCAGCGGCGGGTCGGACAGCGCACCGAGCTCCTCCAGGCTCGCCTGCTTGTGCTCCAGGCGCAGCTGCCCCGCCTTGAGCAGGTGCTCGGGCACGTCGTCACCGAGGATCTCGAAGGCGCGCTCCACCCGGGCGCCGGCGGCGACGGCGGCGCGGGCGGAGCGGCGCAGGTTCGCGTCGTCGAAGTTGGCCAGACGGTTGGCTGTCCCGCGCACCTCGCGGCGGGTGCGGCGCTCCTCCCAGGTGAGGACGGCGTCGTGGGCACCCATCCGGGTGAGGATGGCGCTGATGTCGTCGCCGTCGCGGATGACGACGCGGTCCACGCCGCGGACCTCGCGCGCCTTGGCGGAGACGTTCATCCGGCGGGCCGCGCCGACGAGGGCGAGGGCGGCCTCGGGGCCGGGGCAGGTGATCTCCAGCGAGGAGGAGCGGCCGGGCTCGGTGAGGGAGCCGCGGGCGAGGAAGGCACCGCGCCAGGCGGCGACGGCCTCCTCCACCCCGGCGGAGACGACGGCGGGGGGCAGGCCACGAACCGGGCGGCCCCGGCTGTCGAGCAGGCCGGTCTGGCGGGCGAGGGACTCCCCGTCCTTGACGACGCGGACGACGTAGCGGTTGCCACGCTTGAGGCCGCCGCCGGAGACGACGACGACGTCGCTGGTGTGGCCGTAGAGCTCGGCCATCGCCTGCCGCAGCCGACGCGCGGAGACACCGAGGTCGAGCTCGGCCTCGATGACGATCCTGCCGGAGATGATGTGCAGCCCCCCGGCGAAGCGCAGGGTCGCGGCGACCTCCGCCTTGCGGACCGACACCCTGTCCACCTGCAGCCGGGCCAGCTCGTCCTTGACGGACGCGGTCAGCGACATGGCCGACTTCCTCCCACTCACCGTGCCCCCTCGTACTCGTCCCCCGTTGTCGGGGCCAGCCAGAACCTTCTCATGCTCCGTCCTCGGTTCTCCCCTCGTCCCCGGTGAACCGACCCACATCGCCCAGGACGTCGTCGAAGGCGTCGCGGTAGGCGGCGGCGAGCCGGAGCCGGTCGTGGCGCGGGGTGCCGTCGCCCGCCCGCACCTGCCGCAGCAGCACCCGGGCGCCCAGCGCACGGGCGGCGTCGAGCAGGTCGTCGATGTCGCCGACCGCCACCGGGTCGGCGATGACGACGTCGAGGCGCAGGTCGGGGCTGTGCTCCAGGAGGGTGCGCAGGTGGTCACCCGCGGACATCCCCTCGGTCTCCCCCGGCTGGGTCGACAGGTTGAGGGTCAATGCGCGTCGGGCCGGGGTCTCGGCCAGGGCGCGCGCCAGCTCCGGCACGAGGAGGTGCGGGATGACCGAGGTGTACCAGGAGCCCGGGCCGAGGACGACCCACTCCGCCTCCCGGATCGCGCGCACCGCCGCGGGGTGGGCCGGCGGGTCGTGCGGGATGAGCCGCACCGTCTCGATGTTGCCGCTCGTCACGGCCACGCGGGACTGTCCCCGCACCACCCGGAGCTGCTCGGTGCCCTCGAGCCGCACCTCGGCCTCGATGTCGAGCGGGACCGCCGCCATCGGCAGCACCCGTCCGCGTGCCCCGAGGAGGCGGCCCACCCAGTCGAGCCCGGCGACCTCGTCACCGAGGAGGTCCCACAGGGCGACGATGAGGAGGTTGCCGACGGCGTGCCCGTCCAGCGGCCCGTCCGAGCGGAAGCGGTGCTGGAGGACGTCCCGCCAGGTCTGGCCCCACTCGGAGTCGTCGCAGAGCGCCGACAGCGCCATCCGCAGGTCCCCGGGCGGGAGCATGCCGAGCTCGTGGCGCAGACGGCCGGAGGAGCCGCCGTCGTCGGCGACCGTGACGACGGCGGTGAGGTCCCCGCACACGTGCCGCAGCGCCCCCAGGGTGGCGGCCAGGCCGTGGCCGCCGCCGAGGGCGACGGCACGGGGTCCCCAACCGGGTCCTCCGCCGAGCTGGCGCGGGTCGAGGGTCACTCGCGCCCCACGTCGCGGTGGACGGTACGGACCCGCAGCCCGTGGGAGCGCAGGCCCTCGGCGATGGCCTCGGAGACGGCGACGGAGCGGTGCCGCCCACCGGTGCAGCCGACAGCGATCGTCACGTAGTTCTTCAGCTCGCGCTCGTAGCCGGCGATGGCGGGCAGCAGCGTCTCGACGTAGCGGTCGACGAACTCGCGTGCGCCGGGCTGGTCGAGGACGTAGCGGTTGACGGCCTCGTCCTTGCCGGACAGGTGCCGCAGCTCGGTGACCCAGTACGGGTTGGACAGGAAGCGGACGTCGACGACGTGGTCGGCGTCGAGCGGCAGCCCGTGCTTGAAACCGAAGGAGACCACCGTGATCTGCACCGGCTGGCCGCCTTCCTCCCCCAGCCGCTGCCGGATGTGGCGGGCCAGGTCGTAGGGCGAGAAGCTCGTGGTGTCGATGATGGTGTCGGCGCGCCGACGCAGCTCGGCGAGCAGCTCGCGCTCGCGGGCGATGCCGTCGAGGATGCGGCCGTCGCCCTGGAGCGGGTGGGCGCGCCGTACCTGCTCGTAGCGGCGCACCAACTCGGCGTCGTCCGCCTCGAGGAAGAGGATGCGGTAGTCCACGCCGTGGCGGCGCAGCTCGTCGAGCACGCTGAGCAGCTCGGCGAAGAACTCCCCGGAGCGGACGTCGACCACGGCCGCCACCCGCCGCACCCGCCCGTCGGAGGCGGTCATCATCCGGGCGAGCGGCTCGAGCATCCGCGGCGGGAGGTTGTCGACGACGAACCACTCCATGTCCTCGAGCGTGTTCGCCACCCGGGTGCGGCCGGCGCCGGACATGCCGGTGATGATGAGCAGCTCGCGCCGGTCCGGCTCGGGCGGGGGCGTCTCCGCGTCGAGGAGCGGGATGCCCTCCGGCACGGTGGACGGCTCACGCTCGTCGACGTCGCGGTCCGGACGCTCAGGGGTGCTCATGCTTCTAGGATGCCAGGCCGGGTCCGCCGTCCGTGGCGGCCTGGGACGACTCGGGCGTGGCCGCGCTCCCGGGGGTCGGGGCGGTCGGTGACGTCGGGGCGGTCGGGGTGGTGCGCAGCGCGTCGAGCACGGCCTGGGCCGTGCGCGGCCCGAAGCCCTTGACCGCCGCGATCTCCTCCACGGTCGCCCGGCGGACGTTGGCGACGGACCCGAAGTGGGCGAGCAGCGCCTTCTGCCGCGCCGGCCCGAGGCCGGGGACGTCGTCGAGCACGGACCGGGTCATCGCCTTGCTCCGCCGCCCGCGGTGGGCGGTGACGGCGAACCGGTGGGCCTCGTCGCGCAGCCGCTGGAGGAGGAACAGGCCGGGGCTCGTCCGTGGCAGGACGAGGGGGAAGTCCTCCCCCGGGAGCCACACCTCCTCCAGGCGCTTGGCCAGGCCGACCAGTGCGACGTCCTCCACGCCCAGCTCGTCGAAGACCCGCTGCGCGGCGTTCACCTGCGGCTGTCCGCCGTCGACGACGACGAGGTTGGGTGGGTAGGCGAACTTCGCCGGGCGGCCGGTCTCCGGGTCGACGGGACCGGAGAGGAGCGGCTTGCCGTCGTCGTCCACGGCCTCCTCGCGGGGTGCCCGGTAGTGGCGGAAGCGGCGGCGCAGCACCTCGGCGATCGCCTCGGTGTCGTCACGTGCGCCGGTGCCGTCCTCGCCGCGGACGACGAACCGACGGTAGGCGTTCTTCCGTGGCAGGCCGTCCTCGAAGACCACCATCGAGCCGACCTGGTGGGTGCCCTGGGTGTGGGAGATGTCGTAGCACTCGATGCGCAGCGGTGCCTCCTCCAGGTCGAGCGCCTCGGCGAGGTCCGCCAGCGCCTGGGACCGGGTGGTGAGGTCACCGGCACGCCGGGTCTTGTGGAGCATGAGGGCGTGCTCGGCGTTGCGGTGCACCGTCTGGGCCAGGGCCCGCTTGTCGCCCCGCTGCGGCACCCGGACCGACACGTTCGCCCCGCGCAGGCCCCGCAGCCACGTCGTGACCTGCTCGACGTCGGGGGGCAGGACGGGGACGAGCACCTCGCGCGGGACGGCCGAGGTGCGGGCGGTGGAGGCGTCCTCGTCGGTGGGGTCGATGTCACCGTAGACCTGCTGGAGCAGCCGCTCGACGAGCTCGCCGTCGCTCACCTCCTCGACCTTCTCCACCACCCAGCCGCGCTGCCCGCGCACCCGGCCGTCGCGGACGTGGAACACCTGGACGGAGGCCTCGAGCTCGTCGGAGGCCATGGCGAAGACGTCGGCGTCGGTGCCGTCGGGCAGCACGACCTCGTTCTTCTCCACCACCCGCTGCAGCGCGCCGATGTCGTCACGCAGCCGGGCCGCCCGCTCGAAGTCGAGCGCGGCGGCGGCCTGCTTCATCTCCGCCTCGAGCCGCTTGAGGAAGGGCCGGGTCTGGCCGGCCATGAAGGTGCAGAAGTCCTCCGCCAGCGCGCGGTGGTCCTCCACCGAGATCCGCCCGACGCAGGGGGCGGAGCACTTGTCGATGTAGCCGAGCAGGCAGGGGCGCCCGGAGCGCTGCGCGCGGCGGTACACCCCGGCCGAGCAGGTCCGCACCGGGAAGACGCGGAGCATGAGGTCGACGGTCTCCCGGATCGCCCAGGCGTGCCCGTACGGCCCGAAGTAGCGGTTGCCCTTGCGCTTGGCGCCGCGCATGACCATGGCCCGCGGGACCTCCTCCGACATCGTCACCGCGAGGTAGGGGTAGGACTTGTCGTCGCGGTACTTGATGTTGAAGCGCGGGTCGTACTCCTTGATCCAGGCGTACTCCAGGGCGAGGGAAGCGACCTCGGTCTCCACCACGGTCCACTCCACGGACGCGGCCGTCGTCACCATCTGCCGGGTACGCGGGTGGAGCGCGGCGACGTCCTGGAAGTAGCTGTTCAGCCGCGACCGGAGGTTCTTCGCCTTGCCGACGTAGATCACCCGGCCGTGGGCGTCGCGGAACCGGTAGACCCCTGGTGAGGTGGGGATCTCCGACGGTCGCGGGCGGTAGGTCGAGGGGTCGGCCATACCCCTCAGCCTACGTTCGCCTCCACGTCGGGTGGGGCGGGCTGCACGCGCACCGGGCAGCTGAGCGAGCGGGCGATGTGGTTCTGCACGCGGGCGTCCTCGTGGAGCCGGGCGGCGGCCTCCTCGCTGATCGGCTCGGCGTAGGTGACGCGGGGGCGCAGGACGATGTCGGAGAAGGGTCCGGAGTTGGCGCCCTCGATCCGCTCGGTGGCGGTGGCGACGTCGGTGTACCCCACGACGACGACGCCGTGGGCGGCCGCGGTGCGGAGGAACCACAGCATCTGGGCCTGGGAGACCGCGCCGACGAAGAGCTCCTCGGCCTTGTACCGGGAGACGTCGGCGGCGACCTTGCGGTCGGAGGTGGCCAGCAGCGCCGGCTTGCCCTCCACCCGGACCTCGTGGTCGCGGGAGTAGGAGCTGTAGCTCCGGGTGCCGGTCGAGTTCGCCCCGGTCCAGTCGACGGTCACCGTGTAGGTCTGCAGCGCTCCCATGGCCACACCCTAGCCGCGGGTGAGCGGGCTCACAGACGCTTCCGTGCCGCCCGCGCGTCAGACACCGAGCTCGAGCGGCTCCTCGCGCGGCGCGCCGGGTCCGCGGCCCAGCACCTCGGCGAGGAAACGCCCGGTGTGGGACTCCTCGACCAGCGCCACCTGCTCCGGGGTGCCCTCGGCGACCACCGTGCCTCCGCCCGAGCCGCCCTCCGGGCCCATGTCGATGACCCAGTCGGCGTTCTTGATGACGTCGAGGTTGTGCTCGATGACGATGACGGTGTTGCCCTTGTCGACGAGGTTCTGCAGCACGTCGAGCAGCCGCCGGATGTCCTCGAAGTGCAGGCCCGTGGTCGGCTCGTCGAGGACGTAGACGGTGCGGCCGTTGGACCGGCGCTGCAGCTCGGAGGCGAGCTTGACCCGCTGCGCCTCGCCGCCGGACAGGGTGGTGCCGCTCTGCCCGAGCCGTACGTACCCGAGCCCGACGTCCACCAGCGTGCGCAGGTAGCGGGAGATGCGGGGCGAGGCGGCGAAGAACTCCGCGGCCTCCTCGATCGGCATGTCGAGCACCTCGGCCACCGTCTTGCCCTTGTAGTGCACCTCGAGGGTCTCGCGGTTGTACCGGGCGCCGTGGCACACCTCGCACGGGACGTAGACGTCGGGCAGGAAGTTCATCTCGATCTTCAGCGTGCCGTCGCCCTTGCACGCCTCGCAGCGCCCGCCCTTGACGTTGAAGGAGAACCGTCCCGGGGTGTAGCCGCGGACCTTGGCCTCGGGGGTCTCGGCGAAGAGCTTGCGCACGTGGTCCCACACGCCGGTGTAGGTGGCGGGGTTGGACCGCGGGGTACGGCCGATCGGGCTCTGGTCGACGTGGACCACCTTGTCGAGGTGCTCCAGGCCGGTGACCCGCTTGTGCCGGCCGGGCACGCGGCGGGCGTTGTTCAGCTCGTTGGCCATGACGGTGTAGAGGATCCCGTTGACCAGGCTGGACTTGCCCGAGCCGGACACCCCGGTGACGGCGGTGAAGACGCCGAGCGGGAAGTCCACCGTGATGTTCTTGAGGTTGTTCTCCCGGGCCCCGACCACGCGCACCATGCGCTTGCGGTCCACCGGGCGCCGCACCGGCGGCAGCGGGATGGAGCGCCGCCCGGAGAGGTAGGCCCCGGTGAGCGAGCGCTCGTTCTCCAGCAGCTCGGGCAGGTGGCCGGAGTGGACGATGTGCCCGCCCTCCTCACCGGCGCCCGGGCCGATGTCGACCACCCAGTCGGCGACCCGGATGGTGTCCTCGTCGTGCTCGACGACGATGAGGGTGTTTCCCAGGTCGCGCAGCCGGGCGAGGGTGTCGATGAGCCGGCGGTTGTCGCGCTGGTGCAGCCCGATGCTCGGCTCGTCCAGCACGTAGAGCACGCCGACGAGACCGGAGCCGATCTGCGTGGCGAGCCGGATGCGCTGGGCCTCCCCGCCGGAGAGCGTGGCCGCCGGCCGGGACAGGGTGAGGTAGGTCAGGCCGACGTCGACGAGGAACCCGAGCCGGGCGTGGATCTCCTTGAGCACCTGACCGGCGATCGCCCGCTCCCGCTCCCCCAGCTCGAGCCGCTGGAGGAAGGGGCCGATCGCCTCGATCGGCATGTCGCACAGCTCGGCGATGGACAGCCCGCCGACCTTGACGGCGAGCACCTCCGGCTTGAGGCGGGCGCCCTGGCACACCGAGCAGGCGACCTCGCGCATGTAGCCCTCGTAGCGCTCGCGGGAGGACTCGGACTCCGTCTCGGCGTGCTTGCGCTGGATGAAGTCGACGGCGCCCTCGAAACCGGTGGTGTAGGCACGCTCGCGACCCCACCGGTTCCGGTACCGGACGTGGACCTTGTAGTCCTTGCCGTAGAGGATCGCCTGCTTGGCCCGCTCGGGCAGTGCCCGCCACGGGACGTCGACGGAGAAGCCGAGGTCCTCCCCCAGCGCGCGGAGCAGCCGCAGGAAGTACTCCGAGGAGGCGCGTGCCCAGGGCTGCACGGCGCCCTCGGCCAGGGTCAGCTCCTCGTCCGGGACGATGAGCTCGGGGTCGACCTCGAGCTTGGAGCCGATGCCGGAGCACTCGGGGCAGGCGCCGTAGGGCGCGTTGAAGGAGAAGGTGCGGGGCTCGATCTCGTCCAGCTGCAGCGGGTGGTCGTTCGGGCAGGCCCGCTTCTCGGAGAAGCGCCGCTCCCGCTCGGGGTCGTCGGCGGGCAGGTCGACGAGCTCGGCGACGACGAGCCCGTCGGCCAGCCGCAGCGCCGTCTCCACCGAGTCGGTGAGCCGCTGCCGCATGGAGTCGCGTACGACGAGGCGGTCGACGACGACGTCGATGTCGTGCTTGACCTTCTTCTCCAGCACGGGCGGCTCGGCCAGGGAGTGGACGACGCCGTCGACGCGGACCCGGGAGAAGCCGGTGGACTGCAGCTCACGGAAGAGGTCGGCGTACTCGCCCTTGCGGCCGCGGACGACGGGCGCGAGCACCTGGAAGCGGGTGCCCTCGGGCATCTCCCGCAGCCGGTCGACGATCTGCTGCGGGGTCTGCGCGGTAACCCGCTCCCCGCAGACCGGGCAGAACTGGGTACCGGCGCGGGCGTACAGCAGCCGCAGGTAGTCGTAGATCTCGGTGATGGTGCCGACGGTGGATCGCGGGTTGCGGCTCGTGGACTTCTGGTCGATGGCGACGGCCGGGCTCAGGCCCTCGATGAAGTCGACGTCGGGCTTGTCCATCTGCCCGAGGAACT
>NZ_CALGNQ010000217.1 GCF_937958535.1 uncultured Georgenia sp.
GACCCAGCCCACACCACCCGGACAAGGGGCCCGCAGCCACCCGGCTGCGGGCCCCTTGCGTCACCACGACACCAGCACGGCAGAGGAGACGCAGATCACTCGCGTCGCGGCACCGCCGGGTAAAACAACGGTGTGCTCGCGACCCGCTTTCCCGAAGAACCCTTTACGATGGCGGCGTGACAAACGTACTTCTCGTCGAGGACGATCCGGCGATCGCCGAGCCGCTCGCCCGCGCGCTGACGCGTGAGGGCTACGACGTGCGTGCCTTCGGCACCGGACAGGGGGCGATCGACAACTCCGGCGACGCGGACCTCATCGTGCTCGACCTCGGGCTGCCCGACATGGACGGCCTCGACGTCGCGCGCTGGATCCGCAGCCAGGGGATGACCACACCGATCCTCGTGCTCACCGCACGGGCGGACGAGGTGGACCTCGTCGTCGGCCTGGACGCCGGCGCCGACGACTACGTGACCAAACCCTTCCGGCTCGCTGAGCTGCTCGCCCGCGTCCGCGCACTGCTGCGCCGGGCCGGCGGGGAGCTCACCGACGAGGACGAGCTCTCCGCGCAGGACGTCCGCGTCGACGTCGCCGCCCACCGCGCCTTCCAGGGCAGCCGCGAGCTCCACCTCACCGCCAAGGAGTTCGAGTTGCTCCGGGTGCTGGTGCGGGAGGCCGGTTCCGTCGTTGCGCGCGACGCCCTCATGCGCGAGGTGTGGGGCTCGGACCCCACCGGCTCGACCAAGACCCTCGACATGCACGTGTCGTGGCTGCGGCGCAAGCTCGGCGACGACGCCAACGACCCCCGCTACATCACCACCGTCCGGGGCATGGGCTTCCGGTTCGAGACGTCCGCAGAGAGCTGAGGCCACCGTGCGTCGTCGTGCCGTGACGATGACGCTCGTGGCGGTCACCGTCGCCGTCCTCCTCCTCGGGGTGCCCCTCGCCATCTTCGGGGGCCTCATGATCTGGGACGCCGAGCGGTCGACGCTCGAGCTGCGCACCTCCTCCCTCGCCCGCTCGGTGGAGCGGCGCATCTCCAACGGGGAGGAGCTCGACGAGGCGATGCTGGCGCCGTGGATCGGCGGCGACGTCAACCTCGAGGCGCGGATCGTCGTCCTGGACCACCTCGGCCGCCGGTTCGTCGGCGGGCCCGACCTCACCGACGAGCAGGTCATCCGCGCCTTCCAGACCACACCGAGCGGCGCGACCGTGCGGATGGAGATCCGGGCCGCCGAGGTGCAGTGGATGGTGGCGCGCGTCGTCGCCCTCGTCGTCGTCGCCGCCATGCTCGCCATCGGGGTGAGCGTCCTCGTCGCCCGCAGACAGGCACGCAAGCTCGCCGCCCCGCTCATCTACCTCGCCGCCAGCGCCGAGCAGATCGGCTCCGGGCAGGCCCGACCCCACCTGCGCAAGTCCGGGATCGAGGAGATCGACCTCGTCGCCGCCGAGCTGGGGCGCACCGCCGACCGCCTCGCCGGCCGCCTCGCCGCCGAGCGGCAGTTCGCCGCCGACGCCTCCCACCAGCTGCGCACCCCGCTCGCCGCGCTGTCGATGCGGCTGGAGGAGATCCAGGCGATCGCCAAGGACGACGACGTCGCCGAGGAGGCCCGCATCGCCCTCGAGCTCGTCGAACGGCTCACCGGCGTGGTGGAGGACCTGCTGCGCAACTCCCGGCAGGCGATGGGCGGCACCACCGAGGCGCTGCGGCTGGAGGAGGTCTTCGCCCAGCAGGCCGAGGAGTGGGCCCCGACCTTCGCCAAGGCCGGCCGCGAGCTCGTGCTGCCGGAGCACTCCGACCTCTCGGTCCTCGCCACGCCGGGCGCCCTCGCCCAGGTGCTGTCCACCCTGCTGGAGAACTCGCTGAAGTACGGGGCCGGCACGACGACGGTGCGGGCGCGGTCCTCGGCGTCCGAGCACGGGGTGGTCATCGAGGTCACCGACGAGGGCCCGGGCGTCTCCGACGACATCGCCCCGGACATCTTCGAGCGCAACGTCACCTCCGGGAAGGGCACCGGGCGGGGGCTGGCGCTGGCCCGCGACCTCGTCGCCGCCGACGGCGGGCGCCTGGAGCTGGCGCAGCGCCGCCCACCGGTGTTCGCGATCTTCCTCTCCGCCGTGCCGAAGACCTTCGACCCCGCCGTCGTCCTCCCGCAGGGGTCCCTCGTCTCGATGGGTCGCCGCCGACGCCGCTGGTGAGCTCGCCGCGCGCCGCTACGGCGTGACCGGTTTCCCCGTGAACACGAGGTAGCGGTAGCAGACGTAGCGGAACGCGGTGCCCAGCGCGAGGCCCACGCCGTTGGCGGCGATGTTGTCGGCGAGCGGGGAGGTGAGGTCGAGCACGTAGTGCGACACGGCCAGCGTCCCGACGGCGATGAGCATGCCGCCCGCGTTCACCAGGAGGAACCAGCCCAGCTCGCGGCCGCGCTCCGCCCGGCGCGTGTCGGCGAAGGCCCAGTAGCGGTTGCCCAGCCAGGAGACCAGCGTGGCGACGACGACGGAGACCACCTTGGCCGTCAGCGGCTTGTGGCCGAGCACCTCGCCCGGACCGAAGCGCAGGAGGTTCATCAGCCCGACGTCGACGACGAAGGCGATGCCCCCGACGGTGCCGAACTTCAGCAGCTCCAGCACCCGCTGCTGCCACCGTAGCCACCGCCCGCGCGCCGCGGCGCGGGTCCCGACACCCGTCCCAGGGGCGGGTGCCAGGTCCGCGTCCCGCTCCAGCTCCTCCACGGGGGCGGCGGGGGAGGAGCCGGGCCGGCCGGCTCCCCGCGCGGGCGGGTCCGCCGCTGCCTGGGACGAGGTCACCCCCTCAGAGTATCGGCAGTAGGCTCGCGGACCGTGGGATCAGTGGTGGCAGTGGTCGGCGGCGGGCAGCTCGCCCGCATGATGCAGCAGGCGGCGATCCGCCTCGACGTCCGCCTGCGGGTGCTCGTCGAGGCCTCCGACGGCGCGACGGGCCAGGTGGTACCCGACGCCCCGGTCGGGCGGCCCGACGACGCCGCGGCGGTGCGGGGTATCCTCCCCGGCGCCGAGGTGCTCACCTTCGAGCACGAGCACGTGCCCAGCACGCTGCTCACCGAGCTCGAGGCCGAGGGAGTCGCCGTCCGCCCCGGCGCCCGCGCGCTGCGCCACGCCCAGGACAAGATCGTCATGCGCACCGCGCTCACCGAGCTCGGGGTGCCCTGCCCGCGGTGGGCCGCCGTCCGCACCCGGGAGGAGCTCACCGCCTTCGGTGAGGCCACCGGCTGGCCGGTGGTCGTCAAGACCGCCCGGGGCGGCTACGACGGCAAGGGGGTGCGGGTGGTCGCCCGGGCGGACGAGGCCGCCGACTGGCTCGACGCCCTCGGCCCGGAGGACGCCCTGCTCGCCGAGGAGCGCGTGCCCTTCACCCGGGAGCTCGCCGTCCTCGTCGCCCGCCGGCCCAGCGGCCAGATCCGGGCCTGGCCGGTGACCCAGACCGTCCAGCGCAACGGCGTGTGCGCGGAGGTCTACGCCCCCGCACCCGACCTCGACCCGGCGCTGGCCGACCGGGCCGTGGACGTGGCCACCCGGATCGCCGAGGGGCTCGACGTCACCGGGGTGCTCGCCGTGGAGATGTTCGAGTACGACACGGACGGGACCGGGCCGAGGGTCGCCGTCAACGAGCTGGCGATGCGGCCGCACAACTCCGGCCACTGGACGATCGACGGTGCCGCGACGAGCCAGTTCGAGCAGCACCTGCGCGCCGTCCTCGACCTCCCGCTCGGCCCCACCGAACCGCGCGCCCCGGTGAGCGTCATGGTCAACCTCCTCGGCAGCGAGCTGGCCGACCCGGCCACCGCGCTCGACGAGGTCTTCGCCCGCTGCCCGCGCGCCCGCGTCGAGCTCTACGGCAAGGAGGTGCGGCCGGGCCGCAAGCTCGGGCACGTCACCGTCTACGGCGAGGACCTCGAGTCGGCCCGTGACGAGGCACGCGCAGCCGTGTCGCTCCTCTACGGGGAGCCCCGGCCCGACCGGCGCAGCTGAGACCGGCGAGCGCGTCCAGGAACAGCGGCGCGCCACCGTCACCTGCGCGCGAGCCGACGGGGGCCAGGCACCCGGGGCGCAGGACGGTTCGCCGCAGCCCCGCGCGGTGCGGCACAGTGGGCACGTCACGCGACGAGCGAGGAGAGGAACGCAGATGGACGTCGGGATCGTCATGGGCTCGGACTCCGACTGGCCGGTGATGGAGGCGGCCGCCGACGCGCTGGAGGAACTCGGCGTCACGCACGAGGTCGACGTCGTCTCGGCGCACCGCATGCCGGAGGAGATGATCGCCTACGGCAAGAGCGCCGCCGACCGCGGTCTGCGCGTCATCATCGCCGGCGCCGGTGGCGCCGCGCACCTGCCCGGCATGCTGGCCGCCGTCACCCCGCTCCCCGTCATCGGGGTGCCCGTCCCGCTGCAGCACCTCGACGGCATGGACTCGCTGCTGTCCATCGTCCAGATGCCGGCAGGTGTGCCGGTGGCGACGGTGTCGGTGGGCGGGGCCCGCAACGCGGGTCTGCTCGCTGCCCGGATCCTCGCCGCCGGGACCTCCCAGGACGACCTGCGGCTGCGGCAGCGCATGGTGGAGCTGCAGGAGAACCTGCGCGCGCAGGCCCAGGAGAAGGGCGCCCGGCTGCGGGCCGCGCGCCGCCACACCACCGGCTTCTCGGCCTGACGGCCCGCGTCAGCCGATCCGCCGCGGACCCGCCTGCCACGCCTCCCAGGCGCTGGCGATGATCTCGGGCAACCCGTTGGCGGCGCGCCAGCCGAGCACCTCGGCGATCCGGTCGGCGGAGGCGACGAGCCGCGGCGGGTCGCCCGCCCGCCGCGCGACGACGTCCGCGGTGACGTCCAGCCCGGACACCCGACCGATCTCCTCGATGACCTCCCGCACCGACGCGCCACGTCCCGTGCCGACGTTGAACACCGCGGCGGGACGCTCGTCGCGGTCGAGGTGGTCGAGGGCGGCGAGGTGGGCGTGGGCGAGGTCGAGCACGTGGATGTAGTCGCGGATGCAGGTGCCGTCGGGGGTGGGGTAGTCGTCGCCGAAGATCGTCGGGCGCTCGCCGCGGGCGAGCCGGTCGAGCACCATCGGGACGAGGTTGAGGACCGCCGGGTCGCCGAGCTCGGGCCACCCCGCGCCGGCGACGTTGAAGTACCGCAGGCTCGCCGCGCGCAGCCCCCAGGCTCGCTGGGCCGCGGCGATGAGCCACTCGCCGACGAGCTTCGTCTCGCCGTAGGGGTTGATCGGCCGCGGCGTGGTGTCCTCGGTGACGAGCTCGACGTCCGGCATCCCGTACACCGCGGCGGAGGAGGAGAAGATCAGCCGGTCCGCGCCGGCCGCCTCCATGGCGGCGACGACGTTCGCCAGCCCGGTGACGTTCTGCTGGTAGTACCAGGCCGGGCGCTGCACCGACTCCCCGACCTGCTTGCGGGCCGCGAAGTGGATGACCCCGGTGACGCCCCGCTCACGCATCACGCGCTCGAGCCGCTCCTGCGCGTCACCCGCCGCGACGTCGAGCTCGACGAGGGTCGCCCGGCCCACCCGGTCGGCGCGGCCGGTCGACAGGTCGTCCACCACGACGACCTCCTCGCCGCGCTCCTGGAGGAGGCGGACGACATGGGCCCCGATGTACCCGGCCCCGCCGGTGACGATGATGCTCATCGCCCCAGGCTATAGCGGCCGGACGCGGCGGCGGCGCGCACCCGGAGGGACGGGGCGTTACCAGATCGTGATACTCGGGTCGCGGTCCCGCGGGACGGTGGTTAGCGTCGATCGGTGGCCGACCAGACCCTCACGGGTGCACCCGACCGACGCGCGGCCCACGAGGCGGCGCATCCGTCCGCCCCGACACCGCGCCGTGACGCGGGCCGCCCGCGCCTCTACGGCATCGACGCGCTGCGCTTCCTCGCCGCGCTCGGCGTCATGCTCTACCACTACGTGGCCCGCGAGCACTCCTCGTGGGGCGACCGGCTGCCGGGCGAGGTGTTCCCCGAGCTCGGCCGCAGCGTCCTGTACGCCGCGCTCGGCCCGGAGCTGTTCTTCGTCATCTCCGGCTTCGTCATCCTCATGACGGCGTGGGGCAAGGACGTGCCGTACGTCGTCGCCTCCCGGGCGGCCCGGCTCTACCCCTCCTACTGGGTGGCCGTCGTGGCGACCAGCGTGCTCCTGCTGTGGGTGTGGCCCGGGGGCAAGGACATCACCCTGTCCCAGGCGGTGGTCAACCTCTCGATGGTCCAGGCCCTGGTCGAGGTGCCGAACGTCGACGGCGTGTACTGGACGCTGTGGACCGAGCTGCGCTTCTACCTGCTCATCCTCGTCCTCGTCGCCGTCGGCATCACCCGGCGACGGGTGCTCGCCTTCTGCGCGCTGTGGCCGCTCGCCGCCGTCCTCGCCGCGGGCAGCGAGTACCCGGCGATGGTCCTCGTCTCCGGCTACGCCCCGCTCTTCGCCGGCGGCATGCTGCTCTACCTCATCCACCGGGACGGGCACGCGTGGCTGCCGTGGCTGCTGCTCGCCGGCAACGTCGTGCTCGCCCAGCGCGACGTCGTCGCCGCCCAGCTCGAGTCGCTGGCCCGCAACACCGCCTACGCGCCCTCGGCGACAGCGCTGACCGTCGGCGTGGTCGGCTGCTTCGCCGCCGTCGCCGCGACGACGCTCACCCCGCTGCGCTCCCTGCGCTGGGCCTGGCTCGCGCGGCTGGGGATGCTCACCTACCCGCTCTACCTCACCCACGAGCACTGGGGCTGGTGGCTCATCCACCTCCTCTACCCGCACCTCGGCCGGTGGCCTACCCTCCTCATCACCTGCGGCGCCGCGCTGGCGGCGGCGTGGGCGCTGTACCACGGTGTCGAGAAGCACGTCGGGCCGCGGATGCGGCGCGCGGTCGAACGCGGCCTGCGCCGGAATGTCCCGGCGAGGAGAGGGGTTGCCCCGGCATGAGCCACCACAACGACATCGCCGTCATCGAGCGCCTCCTGTCCACCCCCGGCCGCTGGGCCGTCGTCGGGCTGTCGAACAACCGGTCCCGCACGGCCTACGACATCGCCGCCTACGTCCAGGAGCTCGGCATGGAGATCGTGCCGGTCCACCCCAGGGCCGAGACGGTCCACGGCGCCCAGGGCTACCGGACGCTGGCCGAGGTCCCCGGCCGGATCGACGTCGTCGACATCTTCGTCAACTCCTCGCTGGCCGGGGCCGTGGTGGACGAGGCGATCGCCGTCGGCGCCAAGGCGGTGTGGCTGCAGCTCGGGGTCGTCGACGAGGCAGCAGCCGAGCGGGCCCGGGCCGCCGGGCTCGACGTCGTCATGGACACCTGCCCCGCGATCGAGGCCCCGCGCCTCGGGCTGCGCTGAGACCCCGCCGGCGGGGTGTCAGGCGGCGGCCCGCCGGGAGCGGGCGCGCAGCACCGCCTTGCGCAGCTCGTCGAGCCACAGCACCGAGGACGCCATGGCCGCGGCGACGAGCCAGTGGCCCAGGTCGAGGGACGCCGTGCCGAACGCCGTCTGCAGGAAGGGCACGTGCACGACGAGCACCTGGAGCAGCAGCGCCACGCCCAGCGCCCCCCACAGCCACGGGTTGACGAAGAGCCGGTGGAAGGCGCTGGTCGTCTCCGAGCGGGAGTTCAGCGCGTTGAACAGCTGGGCGAGCACGAGGGTGGTGAAGCCGGCGGTGCGGGCCACGGCGAGGGAGTCCTCGCCCTCGACCAGCCCGCCGGGCAGGAAGACGTCCATGGTGAGCAGCGTCGCCGCGGCCATGACGAGCCCGATGAACAGGATCCCGCCCCACATGCGCCGGTCGATGACCCGCTCGTCCAGCCTCCGGGGAGGCCGGGCCATGACGTCGTCGATCTCCGGGTCCACCCCCATGGCGAGCGCCGGGAGGGAGTCGGTGACGAGGTTGATCCACAGGATCTGCACCGCGAGCAGCGGGACGACGACGTCGTCCGCGTCCGCGGCCCCGGTCAGCCCGATGACCCCGGCGAGCACCACCCCGAAGAACACGGTGAAGACCTCGCCCATGTTCGAGGAGAGCAGGTAGCGCAGGAACTTCTTGATGTTGTCGAAGATGACCCGGCCCAGCCGGACCGCCGCGACGATGGTGGCGAAGTTGTCGTCACCGAGGATCATGTTCCCGGCCTGCTTGGTCACCTCGGTGCCGGTCACCCCCATCGCCACCCCGATGTCGGCCGACTTCAGAGCCGGGGCGTCGTTGACGCCGTCCCCGGTCATCGCCACCACCCGACCGTTGGCCTGTAGGGCGTCGACGATGCGGTTCTTGTGCTGGGGCGACACCCGGGCGTAGACGCTCACCTCCTCGACAGTGGCGGCCAGGGCGGTGTCGTCGAGGCGGTCGAGGTCGGCTCCGGTCAGGGCCCGGCCGCCGGGCTCGACGATGCCCAGGTCGGCGGCGATGCGGGCCGCGGTGCCGGGGTGGTCGCCGGTGATCATCACCGTGCGTACCCCGGCCCGGCGGGCCTCGGCCACGGCGAGGGCCGCCTCCTCCCGCGGCGGGTCGATGATCCCGACGACACCGGCGAGCACGAGGTCGCGCTCCAGCCGGGTACCGTCGTCGTCCTCCGTCAACCCCTCGTCCGCACCGAGGGGACGGTAGGCCACCGCGAGGGTGCGCAGGGCGCGCTCGGTGAAGGAGCGGACGCCGGCGAGCACGCGTTCACGGTCGGCCGGGGTGAGCTCGACCGTCTCCCCGCCCCGGCGCACGTGCGTGCAGCGCTCGAGCAGGACGTCGGGTGCGCCCTTGGCCATGAGCGCGCGGCGGCCGTCGGGGTCGCGGACGAGCACCGACATCATCTTGCGCTCGGAGGAGAACGGGACCTCGCCCTCGCGGGTGTACCGCGCGACCAGCTGCTCGGTCCCGGCGAGCTTGCGGGCGGCCACGAGGAAGGCGGCCTCGGTGGGGTCGCCCTCGACCACCCAGCTGCCGTTCCGCCGGTGCAGCTCGGCGTTGCCGGCCAGGGAGCCCCCGGCGAGGGTGAGGAGCACCTCGTCGTGGAGCGCACCGGTGGTGAGGGGGGCGCCGTCGGCGACGACGTCGCCCTCCGGGGCATAGCCGATCCCGGTGACCTCGGCCTCCCCGGACGCGGTGAGCACCCGCTCGACGGTCATCTCGTTGCGGGTGAGCGTGCCGGTCTTGTCGGTGCAGATCACCGACGCCGACCCGAGGGTCTCCACCGAGCCGAGCTGCTTGACCACGGCCCGACGCCGAGCCATCCGCTGCACCCCGATCGCCAGCACCATCGACAGGATCGCCGGCAGCCCCTCGGGCACCGCCGCCACGGCGAGGGACACCCCGAGCAGCAGGACCGTGACGAGGTCGCTCGCCGAGGAGACGTCGTTGACCAGCGCCGTCACCACCATGACGACGAGCGCGATGACCACCACCGTGACGCCGAGGAGCTTGGAGACCTGGGCGACCTCACGGTCGAGCGGGGTGGGGTCCTCCCGCGTCTCCTCGAGCAGCTCGGCGATCGCGCCCATCTCGGTGGCCATCCCCGTGGCGGTGACGACGGCGCGGCCCACGCCCTGCGGGACGGCGGTGCCCTTGTGGACCATGTTCGTCCGGTCCCCGAGCTGGACCGGCGCCGGCAGGGTCGCGGGGGACTTGCTCACGGCGGCGCTCTCCCCGGTGAGCGAGGCCTCCTGCACGCGCAGGTTGCTCGCCGAGAGCACCCTGGCGTCGGCACCGACCGCGTCCCCCTCCGACAGCACGAGGATGTCCCCGCGGACGAGCTCGGCCGAGGGGACGGTGCGCAGCTCCCCGTCGCGCAGGACGGTGGAGGTCGCTGCCGTCATCGCGCTCAGCGCCGCGACCGCGTCCTGCGCCTTGGACTCCTCGACCAGCCCGATGACCGCGTTGAGGACGACGACGGCGAGGATGACGATGGCGTCCACCGGCGCACCGTCCGGCCCCTCGACCAGCCAGGCGACGAGGGAGATCCCGACGGCGACGAGGAGGAGGTAGACGAGCGGGTCCTGGAACTGCGCCAGGACGCGGCGCCACAGCGGCACGGGCGGGGCGCTGCGCAGCTCGTTCGGCCCGTCGGTGGCGAGCCGCCGGGCGGCCTCCTCGCTGCTCAGCCCGGTGGCCGGGTCCACCCCCAGCCGGCGGGCGACGTCGGCAGCGTCGGTGACGGTGGGGTCGAGGTCGAGTGTCGAGGAGGTGGTCACCGCTCCATCATCCGTCCGTTCGCGCGGCGGGGAAGGGGGGGAACGTCCCACCGGCCCGGCGCGCCCGGTGCCGGCGGGACCCGCTACTCGAAGTCGGCGGCCGTGAGCCGGCCGTCGCGCAGCCGGGCGAAGAAGTCGGGGGCGCGCTCGGGGTCGAGGAGCACGGTCGAGCCGACGTTGCCCGGCCGGTAGTCGTAGTCCGCGATCGGCGGGGTGCCGATGAGCCCGTCGTTGCCGGTGGCCGAGCGGAAGGCGAGCGCCATCCGGCCCAGGTCGATGATGCCGGTGTCCTCGTCGGCGACGATCGCGCTGAGGCCGGAGTCGATGAGCTCGACGTGGCCGCGCGGGTCGAGGAGGGTGGCCGGCGTGGTCACCTCGGAGATGATCGCGCTGACGATCTGCCGCTGCCGGGCGGTGCGGCCGATGTCGCCCTCCGGGTCGGCGTACCGCATCCGGGCGAAGGCGAGCGCCGTCTGGCCGTCGGCCGGGTGGCAGCCCGCCTCCCAGACGAGGTCGCTGCGCCAGTCGTCCACGTCGTAGTCGAGGCAGAGCTCGACTCCGCCGACGGCGTCGACGACGTCCCGTACGCCCGCCATGCCGATCTCGACGTAGTGGTCCACGGTGAGCCCGGTGAGGCCCTCGACCGTTGCGACGAGCAGCTCCGGCCCACCGTAGGAGTAGGCGGCGTTGAGCTTGTTGCTCCCGTACCCGGGGATCTCGGTGAACGTGTCGCGGGGCAGGGAGACGAGCACCGCCGGGCCGGAGCTCGGCTGGTGCATGAGCATGATCGTGTCGGCGCGCTGACCCTCGACCGAGTCCCCGGCGGCGCCGTCGGCCCGGGAGTCGGACCCGGCGAGGAGGAAGGTCGTGCCCGGGGTGCCGGGTGCGCCGGAGAGGGCCGGGACGTGGCTGATCCGCCCGTCGGCCCAGACGAGCAGGCCCACCGGCCAGGCGAGGAGGAGGACGAGGAGGACGACGACGACGGCGAGCACCCGCCGTCCCCGGCGGCGCCGGCGGCGTCGCGGAGGGGCAGGGGCCGGCGGCGTGGGCCGGGCCGGCACGGGATGGTCGCCCGCCTCAGCCGGTGTGGCCGCCCGCGGGGCGTAGGCCGGGGCGGTGGCCTGAGCCGGCCGGGCGGCACGCTGCTGCGGCGCGGGGCCGGGCTCTGCCGTGCCCCGCAGCGACCGCCGCTCGGGTGTGGCCGGGCGGGCGGTCGGCATCGGGCGGGTGGCGCCGGCGCTGTCCGGGCTGCCGACGGGACGGGCCCCCCGGGTGTCCGGACGAGGGCGCGAGGCGTTCGGTGCGAAGCTCGGCGGCATCGCCGGGTCCCCCGGCCGCGGCCGGTGTCCGCGCCCGCGGCGCTCGTCCTGGCTCAATCTCACTCCCGGTGTCTGTGCTGGGCCAATGTAGTGGGTCCGGCCCGGTCCGCGTGGGAGGCGCTCAGCCGCAGATCGACGTCGGGGTCGGCTCGGGCTCGGCGGTGACCGGCGGGGCGGTGGGCTCCTCGGTGGCGTCGTCGCCGGTGCCGTCGCCGGTGTCGTCCTCCGGTTCCTCCGCGGTGGGCTCCTCGCCGGCGGCGTTGAGCGCACCCTGGATGGGTTCGTCCTCCCGCAGCGCCTGCCACAGTGTCTCCGCCTCGGCCGCCGGGCGCACCCGGTTGCCGGCCCACTCGAAGGGCATCGTCTCGAAGACGATGTTCTCCAGGTCGATCCCGCGCAGCGAGTAGGCGAGGCCGGCGAGGGTGGGGATGGAGCCCAGCTCGGTGCCCGTGGTCAGCGTGGAGGTCGCCGCGTCGAGGAACCGGTAGAGCGCCGGGAGGTCGGTGAGGAGGTTCTTCGACAGCGCCTCGCGGGCGATGGCCGCGACGAGCTGCTGCTGGCGGCCGATGCGGTCGATGTCGGAGCCGTCGCTGCCGGGCACGTTGTACCGGGCCCGGGCGAAGCCGAGCGCGTCGCGGCCGTCGAGGACCTGTTCCCCGGCCTCCAGCTCGAGCTTGGCGCGGCGGTCGCTGATCGGCTCGGGGATGCACATCGGCACCCCGCCCAGCGCGTCGATGACGTTGATGAACCCGGCGAAGTCGACGATGACGAAGTCGTCGATGTAGACGTCGGTGAGCTCCTCGACGGTGCGCATGGTGCACGCCGCCGCGGTGCCGAGGTCGCCGCCGTCGGCGCCCATCGCGAAGGCCGAGTTGAACATCGCGTCGTACTGGGGCGCCGTCCACGTGCCGTCGCCCATCCGGCACGAGGGGATGGTGACGAGCGAGTCGCGCGGGATGGACACGACCTCCACGCGCTGCCGGTCGGCGGAGATGTGGGCGATCATCGTCGTGTCCGAACGTTGCCCGCCCTCCGGGGTGGTGCCGTACTCGTCGTTGACCTCACCCGCTCGCGTGTCCGAACCGAGGACGAGGATGTTGATCGGCCGGCCGGCCGCCGGGTCGAGCGGCTCGTCCGCGACGTCGCTGCCCGCCGCCGTCGGCCGGTCGCCGAGGTAGTCGGTGATGTCGTGCCGGTCGATGTTGCCCTGGATGTCGTTGTAGGCGATGGCGAAGGCGCTCGTGCCGAACAGCACGACGCTCAGCACGGACAGCGCAACGCCACGGGCGCGGCTGAAGTACCCGCGCTGGGAGGTGGCGTGGCGTGGCGTTCGGGCAGACACAACTGTCGATCTTAGGCGCGAGGGGTGGGTGGGCCGGCAGCGACCCGGTGGGGTGATCGTGGAGAGATTGTGGAGGTCGGCGGCGCGGAGCGCGCCCCGAGACGGGTCAGCGGCCCTGCGGCTCGTCCTCGCGCCGCGGGTCGGGGCCCTCCAGGCGGGCCCGGGTCAGCGCCAGCTCGCGGGTGAGCACGGTGATCTTGCGCTCCAGCTCACCGAGCCTGCGGTAGCTCGTGGCGATGAAGCCGAGGAAGGCGATGACCAGGGAGTACAGGAGCAGGTCCGCGCCGCGACCCACCCCCACCCGCCGGGCCAGCCAGGTGAGCCAGTCCGGGAAGACCACCGACGCCGCTGCGACGAGGACGAAGGCGACGAGCAGGATGCGGCGGATCGCCTGGTGGCGGGCGTTCGCCGTCGTCCGGGTGAGCATCACCGCGACCACGCCGACCCCCGCGAGCAGGAGGACCTGGATGACGATCTGGTCGGACATGGGGCTCCAGCGGGTCGGGGGACGGGTCAGCGGAAGATGAGGTCGACGAGGATGTTGACCGAGTTGAGCAGCGACTGGCCCTTGGCACGCGAGTAGTCCGTGTACAGCAGGTGGACCGGGTGCTCGGCCCACGGTAGCCCGGTGCGTCCGAGCTGGGCGACGATCTCGGTGGCGTGCGCCATCCGGTCCTGGCGCAGGTCCAGCCGCGCGGCGGCGTCGCGGCGGATCACCCGCAGCCCGTTGTGGGCGTCGGTGAGCCGCAGGCCCGTCGTCCGGTTGGTCACCCACACCGCGAGCTTGAGCACCACCCGCCGCAGCAGGCCCGGCTGGGTCCGCTTGTCGAGGAAGCGGGAGCCGAAGACGACGGCGAGCCCCTCGGTCCGGGCCCGGTGCACCATCTCGGCCGCGTCACGCACCTGGTGCTGGCCGTCGGCGTCGAAGGTGACGAGGTACGTCGCATCGGTCCGGTCCAGCACCCACGCGATCCCGGTCTGCAGGGCGGCGCCCTGGCCCAGGTTGACCGGGTGCTGCACGACGACGGCACCTGCCTCCCGGGCCCGCCGCGCCGAGTCGTCGGTGCTGCCGTCGTCCACGCACACGACGTTGGGGAAGACCGTGCGCGCCTCGGCGACCACGTCACCGATCACCGCCGCCTCCTGGTAGAGCGGGACGACGAGCCAGGCGTCGGTCACCGGGGACGACGGCGCACCACCCGGTGGCAGCGGCCTCTCGCTCATGGCGGCCATTGTCGCAGCGCACCGGCACCCGACCGGACCGCCCTCCGGGCGACTCGCTAGCCTGAGCCCAGCGCGCTGTGCACCGGCAGCGGGGAAGGGACGCATGACAGCACGGATCTTGGACTCGGCCGACGTCGCCGCCGACGCCCGCATCGGCGACGGCGCCACCGTCTGGCACCTGGCACAGGTACGCGAGGGGGCGCAGGTCGGCCCGGGCTGCGTCATCGGGCGCGGCGCCTACATCGGCACCGGCGTGCGGCTGGGCCGCAACTGCAAGGTGCAGAAC
>NZ_CALGNQ010000218.1 GCF_937958535.1 uncultured Georgenia sp.
ACCGGCCATCGATGTAATGCCGAATCCGATCCGGCACCCCCGCGGGGATCTGCAGGTCGGTCTGGGTAGCAGGCGTCGTCATGGGAGTCCTCCGTGGACGGGTGGGTGGGAGCGGACGTCAGCTCCCGGCAAGAAGTGGGCTCTCGGTGGGAACTGAGCTGTCGGTGGGACGTGGGCTGTGGGTGGGAAGTGGGCTGTGGGTGGGAAGTGGGCTGTCGGGGAGTAATGAGCTGTCGGTGAGTGATGAGCTGTCGGTGGACGGGTGGGGAGAGAGGGCGGTGGTCAGCTGCGGCGGGATGCCTGCCACTCGGCGAACTTCTCGCGCCACTGGGCGTTCATCGGGAACAGGCCGTCGACGGGCTCGCCCTTGGCGACCATCTCGAAGACGAACTCGTCCTCCTCCTCGTGCGCCTCGGCGGCCTCGAGCACCTCGACGACGAGCGCCGGCGGGATGACGATCGCGCCGTCGTCGTCGGCGACGATGACGTCTCCCGGCTGGACGGTGGCGCCGCCGCAGGAGATGGTCACGTCCGTCTCCCACGGCACGTGCCGGCGGCCGAGGACGGCCGGGTGCTTGCCCGAGGAGTAGACCGGGATGCCGAGCTCGGCGACCGGGACAGCGTCGCGGACCGCGCCGTCGGTGATGATCCCGGCGGCCCCGCGGACCTTGGCGCGCAGCGCGAGGATGTCGCCCAGGGTGCCGGCGGTGGAGTCGCCGCGGGCCTCCATGACGACCACCTCGCCCTCGTTCACCGAGTCCATCGCCTGCTTCTGGGCGTTGAACCCGCCGCCGTGCGCGGCGAAGAGGTCCTTGCGGTAGGGCACGTAGCGCAGCGTGCGGGCGGTGCCGACCATGCCGCGGCCGGGGACGAGCGGGCGGACGCCGTCGATGGAGACGGTGTCGTAGCCGCGCTTGCGCAGCTCGACGGACAGCGTGGCGACGGCGACCTTGGCGAGCCGCTCACGCAGCTCGGGGGTGAGCTCGAAGGGCTTCTCGGCGGGCTCCACCGGCCGGCCCCAGGCGTCGGCGCGTTGGGCGTCGTCCACCTTGGGCGGGTTGCCCCAGGCGGCGAGGGCGGGCCCCTCGACCACGGTGGTCTCCAGCCGGCCCGTGGTGACAGTGGGGTCGTCCAGCGCGTAGACCTCGACGGCGACACGCTGGCCGGGCTGGGCGACCGAGGCGCCGGCGGGAGTGCCGGTGAGGATGACGTCGCCGCGCTCCAGGGTCATCACCCGCGAGAGGTCGGCGATCATCAGGCCGAAGTCGAAGAGCAGGCCATCGGTGGAGTCGTCCTGGACGAGCTCGTCGTCCAGCCAGGTGCGCACGCCGAGCCGCTTGGGGTCCACCGCGGTGGCGTCGAGGAGGCGCGGGCCGACGGGGGTGAAGCCGTCTCCGCCCTTGGAGCGGACGTTGGAGCCCTTGTCGGCGTAGCGCAGGTCGTGCAGGCCGAGGTCGTTGGCGGCGGTGACCCAGCCGATGTGCTTCCAGGCGTCCTCGGGGGAGACGTCGCGGGCCGGGGTGCCGATGACGACGGCGATCTCGCCCTCGAAGCCGAGCAGCTCGGTGCCGGCGGGGCGGACCACCTCGCCGGAGCCGGTGAGGGACGACGCGGTCTTGAGGAAGTAGGAGGGGTGTTGCGGCACGCGTCCGCGCTGCTCCGCGCGGGACCGGTAGCTGAGGTGGACGGCGATGACCTTGCCCGGTCGGTGGCCCAGCTCGGTGGTGATCGGGTCGGTGCTCATGCCCCAGCGCTCCTCAGCATCGTTGACGAAGTCA